>NZ_CP071462.1:1911746-2230370 GCF_017352155.2 Haloterrigena alkaliphila | reverse complement strand
CATCTGACGGTCCTCCCCCACCGGGCGTTCCCCGGCGGCACCACCGACGAGGTCCGGGAGTCTTTCGCGGTCGACCACCCCGACGTCGACTACCCCAGCGTCGCGGTCGTCTCGAGTGAGGACGCCGACGACCAGGGGACGGACGCCTACGCCGTCTCGGACGTCCAGTCGATCACGGGCCACGGCGCGGCGCTCGTCGAGGCCGTCGTGAACGTCCGCGAAGCGATTCCGGCCGACACCGCGCTCTACTTCTCGGGGGTCGCCACGCCGCGCAACGTCGCCGTGCTGGCCTACGCCGGCGTCGACCTCTTCGACGCGACCGCCGCGGTCGTGAAAGGGACTGAAGGGCGCTATCTCACCACCGACGAGGCGTACTTCCTCGAGGACCTCGAGGAACTCCCCTGCTCCTGTCCGGCCTGCCAGCAGCCCCGCGAGGAGTTCACCCGCGAGGACTGCGCCGAACACAACCGAAACGCCCTGGCGGCCGAACTGGGGATCGTCCGCCGGCGCATCCGCGACGGCCGTCTGCGGGACTACGTCGAGGGGCAGGCCCGCCACGACCAGTGGCTCACCGCCGCCGTGCGCGAACTGGATTCGCAGTGGAGCTACCTCGAGGAGCGCACGCCCATCCTGCGGGACGCCCAGATCAACGCGGCGACCGAGGACACCCTCCGCCGGGTCGAGATTCAGCGCTTCGCCGATCGCGTGACCACGCGCTATCGCAACCGGTTCAAAAATCCGCTGGTACTGGTGCCCTGCTCGGCGACGAAACCCTACAGCGAGTCCCAGAGCCACGGCCAGTTCCACGACGTCATCCAGTGGCGCGCCCACCTCGTCTCGATGACCAGCCCCATCGGCGTCGTCCCGCAGGAACTCGAGACGACCTACCCGGCCCAGCACTACGACACCGTCGTGACGGGACGGTGGTCCGAAGACGAGAAGCAGTTCGTCAGCGAGGTCCTTCGGCGCTACCTCGAGCGAAACGACTACCCCGAGATCATCGCTCACGTCCCCGACGAGGGCTACCGCGACATCGTCTCCCGCGTCGAGGAGGCCCTCGACCTCGACATCACGTACACGGTTCCCGAGGGCGGTCACCCGACCGACGACGAGTCGCTCTCGAATCTCGGAACGGCGCTGGATGGCGAACTGAAGTACTCCAAGCGCGAGCGCGAGCACAACACCGTCCGCGCCATCGCGGACTACCTGCTCGGCGACGGCGCCGGCGACGACCTCTTCGAAGATATCCAGACCACCAGTCGCTACCCGAAGATCCAGGTTCGGGACAGCGAGGAGACCCAGCTGGCGACGATGGTCCCCCAGTACGGCACGCTCTCGTTCACGCTCGAGGGCGCCCGACGCTGGGTCGAGAGCGACGCCCCCGCGAAGCGCGTGGAAATCGACGGCTTCGTCCCCCACGGCAGCGTGCTCGCGCCGGGCGTCGTCGACGCCGACGACGAGATCCGAGTCGGCGACGAGGTCGTCGTCGAGGGGCCGTCGGCCTTCGCTATCGGCCGCGCCGAGATGTTCGGCCGCGAAATGTGCGAGAGCAGCCGCGGCATCGCCTGCGAGATCCGCCACGTCGAAGAGAAGTAGCGCACGCTACCGACAGCCGCAGTCGTCGAGGACGTTCTCCCGGCACGACGGACACCGGCAGCCGTTCACGAAGCGGTTCACCGACCGGCCACACGCCGGACACTGCCAGATGCTGGATTCGAACTGCCCCATCACTGGTCGGTTCTGATATCGACGACCCGAATAGGCCTTGCTCCGCTTCTCGCCGAAAGAAAACCGCGTCACGCGTCCGTCGGACGATCGGTGTCAGCCGAGCGGTTCGGGATCGAGCGATTCCGCGTCTCGCCGGCCTCTCGAGTCGCGATCATCGACCCGGACCCGCTCATCGATTTGGACCCGCTCATCGACTCGGACACACTCACCGGCCCGGGCACGCCTTGAGCAGGTGTTCGCGGTAGACGGCCGCCGGAACGCGCTCGCCACAGACCTCGCACTCGCGGCCCCCGCGTCGCTCGTCGGCGTCGCGCTCGGGATCGACTCGCTCGTCGTTCGCGTCGGTCACGCGTCCTCGTTCTCGCTCGAGCCACCTCGGCGTTTCGGACGCGGTCCGGTCGATCGACTGACTGGGCCGAAGTTCTCGACTGACCGGTTGCCGAGACGCGCATCGGGAGCGGAACGCGCCCGCGCTCACCCGGACGACGCTTCCGCGAAAATATCACTGTAGCAGTATTTCGTATCGCAGTATACGATGTATCCGCCGATATCGACGGCGGAGCGACTCGAGGAGAAGAAACGTACTGATTCGCGAGAGAACTGCCGGAAAACGCCGGATTCGAGACCGCTATCGGACGCGTCGCCAGGTGCGGCGAGGGGCCGTCACTCGCCGATCACCGAATCGAAGAACTTCCGCTCGGCGGTCCGGAGGTGCTGGTTGAAGGTCGCCGGCGCGATCCCGAGTCGCTCGGAGATCTCCTCGCCGGTGCTCTCGCGGGGCCAGTCGAAGTAGCCCGCGAAGTAAGCCGTCTCGAGGGCCGCTCGCTGCTTGTCGGTGAGGTCGTCCTCGAGAACCGACGTCGTTCCCGAATCGCTGCGCTCGCCGCGCTCGCGGGTCCGCTGGGCGAGGTAGGTGACGTCGTCGCGCTGGTCCTTGATGAGTTCGATCATCTGCCGGGTGTCCCGGCCGCGCGGGAGTTCGACGACGAATCGGAACTCGCCGTCGGCGATCCGCGCGGACTGAACGCGGCCGCCGTGGGTCGCGATGGTCTCGAACATCGAGACCGCGGCCGGCGCCACGAGTTCGAACTCGAACTCGTCGCGTCTGACGGCGAGGAACCGGACCTCGCCGAAGCCCTCGGTCTCCGCGATGGTCTCCTCGAAGGTCTCCTGATCGACGCCCTCCGCCGATCCGTAGGCGAGCAGCGTCTCGTCGCCGCGGATCAGTTGTTCGAACTGGATCGTACACTCCTCCTCGGACGACAGCCGGATCAGCGGCTGCGCCAGTTCCTCGACGCGGAACTCGAGTTCGATGACGGCGTCGCTGACCAGCGCGTCCTTACGCTCGATCGCGGTGATCGCGTGGGCGATGACGTCGCCGATCCGGGCGAGGATCGTCGTCTCCGGCCCGTCGAACGCCCGCGGCGACTCGGAGTAGACGTTCAACACGCCGTAGACGAGGTCCTCGTGCATGATGGGGATCGCTGCAGCCGAGTGATAGCCGCGCTCGAGCGCCTCCTCGCGCCACGGCTCGAACTCGGGGTCCGATTGCGCGTCGCTCATCACCTGCACCGAACCCGTCCGGATCGCCGTCCCGGTCGGTCCCTGCCCGGTCACGTCGTCCTCGTCGACGGAAACCTCGACGTCGTCGAGATAGCCGTCCTCGGCGCCCGCGGCCGCCTTCGGTACCACGCGATCGCTACCGGGGTTGACGCCGCCGATCCACGCGAATCGGTAGGCGTCGGACTCGGCGAGGCGGTCGCAGACCCGTTGCTCGAGGTCCGCTCGCGTCTCGGTCGTGATCACCGCGTGGGTGATGTCGTGGCCGATCCGGTTGAGCCGGTTGAGCGCCTCGAGTTGCTCGCGCTGGCGACGGCGTTCCCGTTCCTGTCGGGCCCGTTCGATCGCGTGGTGGATCGTCCGCACGAGCAGCTCGCTGGTCACCTCGTCCTTGACGAGGAAGTCCTGTGCGCCCCGCTGGATCGCCTGCACGCCGACCTGCTGGTCGCGGACGCCGGTCAGCACGACGATCGGCGTCTCCTCGCTCTCGGCGTGGACCGTGTCGAGGGTCTCCAACCCCTCGCTGTCGGGGAGGTTCAGGTCGAGCAGAACGACGTCGGCGGCCGTCGCCTCGAGGGACGTCAACCCGTCCTCGAGTCGGTTCTCGCGGGTGATCTCGGGCGTTCGTCCCGCCGACTCGTCGGAGCTGACCCGCTGGGCGAGTTCCTCGGTGTCCCGGAGCATCTCCTGGATCAGCCGCGCGTCACCCGGATTGTCCTCGATGAGGAGGACCTCCAGCGTGTCGGCGTCGGCGCTCGCGTCGGCCTGCGTGTCCGTCTCGCTCATTATTGCTCACCTTCCGGCGGGAGTCGGACGACGGAGAACCAGAACTTCTCGAAGGCCCGGACCGTCTCGATGAAGTCGTCCGGATCGACCGGCTTCGTCAGGTAGGCGTTGGCGTGGAGTTCGTACGACCTGACGACGTCTTCCTCGGCCCGCGAACTCGTCAGCACGATCACCGGAATCGATCGTAGCTCCGAGTCCCCCTTGAGTTCCTCGAGGACGTCCTCGCCGTCCTTCCGCGGCAGGTTGAGGTCGAGCAGGATGAGGTCCGGTCGCGGCGCGTCCTCGTACTCGCCGCGCTGGTAGAGGAACTCCAGCGCTTCGTTGCCGTCCGAGACGACGTGGAGGTCGTTCTCGATGCGGCCCTGTTTGAACGCTTCTTCGGTCAGTCGGACGTCCCCGGGATTGTCCTCGACTAACAGTATCTGTGCTGGCTCCGGTTTGAACTGTCTCGAATCACTCATGGTCGGTCGTGGGTCCAGTCGCGGGTTGGGCGTCCGGCGGCGCCGGCAGCGTCACGGAGAACGTCGACCCCTCGTACTCCTCGATGCTGTGGAGCCGGTCGAACACCTGATAGATGCGATCCGCGTCCGCCGGATCGGTCCCGATCCCCCGTTCGCAAGCTGAAATCGTCCACTCTTGTCCACGTTTATCCGCGAACACGGATATACGTGGGGTGTCTTCGCCAGCATATGTAACCGGGTTGTCCAGCCGGTTCTGGAACACCCGTCTGAGCCGTCCCGAATCGCCGTAGACCGTGGGAGCGGAACGACGGTGATCTCGACGTCGGTCTCCGCGATCCGCATCTCCAGCTCCGTCAGCACGTCCGCGAGGCGCCCTCGGTGGTCCAGTTGGGCGACGATTCATTGTCGGTGTCGGAGGCGGGACCGACGCTGATCCGCGGGCTGATCGGAATGCCTCATACGCAAGTAGTACTCACGAGTCGGTTGACGCGCATAAATGTGGTGCACACCCTCACTACGTGTGTCCAGTCAACCGCTTCGACAGTCGGTGCTCGGTACTCGAGCCCTCAGTCGACGAACGCCGACAGTCGCACCGTCCGTCCTTCGCGCAGGTGCCGGCGGATCCGCGAGCGATCCCAGCCCAGCGGCGAGACGACGCTCTCGCAGGCGCGGACGAGCAGGGTCGCGTAGAACGCGGCGTCGTACTCGAGACCCGCGGCCGCGTTCGCCTCGAACGGCAGTCGAACGCGCTCGGGCCCGCGAGCGTCGTCGTCCGCAACGAGGTAGCGGACCGACTGGCCGGGCCGGCGGTCGACGCCCCGCCGCTCGTAGCGCTCGAGGGCCGCGACGGTTCTGGTCCGCCGGTGGTACGCCGACAGCGGTTTCGAGACGCGCTTCGTGATCTCGAGGGCGGCGGGATCGACCTCGCCCCGCCGGAGCGCCCCGAGTCGCCGCTCGAGGACGTCGCAGACGGCGGCGGGGTCGCGCTCCCGGTCGAGGGCCGCGACGAACGCCCGCTGGCTCTCGGCGACGTACTCAGGGGTCGAGCGCTGGCGCAGTTCGATGCCCCGAAACTTGTACTGGCCCGACTCGCGCTTGCCGAAGTATTTGGTGAGCGCGCCCGCTGGCGCGGAGTTGAGCTCGCCTGCTGGCGCGGAATCGGGGGCCGTCGCCGACCGACCCGCGTTCGCCGTCGCCGCGCTCACGTCCGCCGGCTCCGATGCAGCGCCGTCCGCGCTCGGGATCGACTCTCGCAACGGCACGAAACAGACCCACTCGTAGCTGCCGTCGTGCTCGAGGGGGATCCCGACCCGCTCGCCGATGTCGGCGATCACGTCCGCCAGGGGCTCCGGATCGACGCCCTCGCGCGGCGTCACCCAGAGGCTGTCGACGATGCCGTGGACGATCCGCCAGCCCGCGTCCTCGAGTCGCCCCTTGGCGGTCAGCGCGATGTCGCGGGCGTAGGCGTTGATCGCCTCGTGGCACTCGATGCGGCCGTACTTGGCGTTCCGGTAGCCCTGATAGCCGAAACAGGAGACGAGCACCCACTTGATGGCACCCGACTCGGCCCGGAGTCGGCTCGCCTCGGGTTCGGGCGGATCGTCGGCGAGTCGTTCCTTTATCGCGGCGCGATCGGACAGGAGGGGCTCGAGGACGGACGGCAGGAAGGGGCCGTCGTCGGTTCCCCTGGCCCCGCCCTCGCAGATCTCGTAGCCGAGTTGCGGGACGCGATGGCTGTCGCACTCGAGCGCGCCCGCGTCGTGGGCGCAGTCGACCGTCTCCGGACTGACGCCGTACTCGCAGATGATCCGCGGGTACAGCGACGCGAAGTCGATCTCGTGGACATCCTCGTGGAGCCCGACCTCGGGGGCGAACGTGAACCCACCCCGGTCGGCCGCGTGCAGCGTCGACACGTCCGAAAACCGCTCGGGTTCCCACTTGTTCCACGGCGCGAGGACGCCCCAGTCGTCGCGGGCGATCCGAATCTGGCGCGAAGTCAACAGCGTGCCGATGCTCCCCCACGCGGCCTCCTGCAGGGGTCGGCCCGTCTTCGCGACCATGTACTCGAGGCCGGCCAGCCCCGACTGGTTCCAGAGGAAGCTGTTCGACGTATCGACGATCGCCCGGCCGGGAACCCGGTACCGCGCCGGCGAGTGGCCCACCCGTCCGTAGCTCTCGAAGGCGTTCTCGCCCGCCAACTGCGTCCAGCCCGGCAATCGTCCCAGCGAGAATTCCTCGAGGCCCAGTTCCGACGCCCGCCGCTCGAGCAGCGGGATCAGGTCGCCGTGGCTCACCACGAGGACGTCCGGATCGTCGCGCTCGAGGCGTCGATTCAGCGTCCGGAGGATCTCGAACTCATCGGCGGGCGATGCCGTCTCGATGATCGGCTCTCCCTCGAGTCGAAGCGCTGCGACGGTACCGTCGGCCAGCGCGGGATCGTCGAGTTCGAGCCGGAGGGTCCGCAACTCGCGGGTCGGCGTCGGATCGATCCTGCGGTCCAGACAGTAGCGGAAGCCGGGCTCGAGGTCCACGTCGTAGAGGCGGAAGGTGCCGGGGGCGTGCGTCCCGCGCTCGTGAACGCCGCGGATCTCGCGGACGAGCGTCCGGATCTCGCCGACGCGCTCGCAGTCGACTCGCAGCGGCCGGCTTCGCTCGCCGACGTGAGCCTCGTGGAGGTCCGTCGCCCACCGATCGCGGGCGGTCGCGACGACCTTCGGATCGGGATCGAGGCGCGCTCGCAGGTCCGCCAGCGCGTCGTCGGGTCCCGAGACGAACAGCGAGGGGGTGTAGTCCTCGACGAGCGTCGGCGCCGCACCGGTATCGGTCAGCGACCACTCCCGAACGGCGCCGTCCTCGAACTCGAACGTGTAGGGACTCACTCGCCGTCCCCTCCGCCTCGATCATCTCCCTCCACATCTCTCTCCGCACTACCGCCGTCCGCACGCGCCTCGAGTTCCGCCCGTAACCGGCGCAGTTCGACCTCGTGGGCCAGCGCGAGCGAGAGCAACAGCGCTCGCGCGGGATCCCGCGGGTTCGCGTAGCCCGCCGCGTCGGCGAAGTTCCGACCGCGATCGAACAGCCGGTCGAAGTCCGCCTGATACTCCCGGCGCAGCGCCCGCCGCATCGGCTCCCACTCGGACTCGAGTCGCCGGAGCGAATCGCGGTAGGTGGGATTGGTGCGCCCCATCAGGCGCTCACCTCCAGCAGGTCGCGGTCGTGAGCCTCGACGACCGACAGCGGCGCGTCGACGGCGCCACACAGGTCGACCCAGTAGGGGATCGTCGTCTGCCAGTAGTGCTCGTGCCAGTAGCCCGCCGTTTCGTCAACGACGGTCCCGCGGTTCCCGTCGGCGTCCGCAGCGTCAGTGCCGCCGTCCGCGCGCTCGAGTCGGATCCCCTCCCGCGTGCGAACGCACTCGATCGTCGCGGTGGCGTAGTCGGAAACCGTTGCGACCCGGTCGTCGTCCGCGCTCGTCACCACGACGGGACACTCGAGCACGCGACCCAGTTCCGCGAGCGTCTCGAGCGACGCGGCGAGGAGGTCCTCGCGCTCCCACTCGGGCAGGTCGGCGTCGTGATAGAGGCTGGCGACGTTCGGCGCGACGATCAGCGACGCGTCGGGTCCCGCCCGCCGGGTCACCGCCCGGACCAGCGAGTGGTGCTGGTAGGCCGTAAAGGCCCGCGCGACCCGCAGCGACTCGAGGGCGCGCGGGCTCGAGGTGCAGTCGTAGAGAACCTGCGTCGCGGCCGTGTTCCGCGCGTCGATCCAGTACGCTTCGAGGCCGCCGCCGTCGGCGGTCGCGGCGTCGGCCAGCCGCGAACAGACCAGTCTGTGAACGATCGCCGATCGCGGCGACGGCACGGCGAGCGCCGTCAGTCCCGGTTCGAACTCGAGTGGCTCGTGCATGGACGGAGACTCGGGCGAACAGCCCATAAGCGGCGGAATACCGTTTCCGAGATTCCGAAACCGGTCCGGATCCGCTACTCGGGCCGCTCACGGGCTTGATGCCGTCGATTCGGCCCCTTCCGGGTCGGTTCCGAAACCGGCCGGCGGATAGTTTGACGGATTTGCCAATATACTATTTACTTCCGACGACGGCGATACGAGTGCCCGCGGGGTCACTCCACCACCTACTCACCACCACATTGCGCTCCGCGGGCCACCCAACCACCTACTCGCGGTCGACCGCCTCGCCGACGAGGCGGTACGTCCGTCCGCGGCGCTCGCCGACGGCTTCGATCAGGTCGTAGTGGACCATCTTCGTCAGATAGTTGCGCAGCGTCCGGTTGGTCTTGGGGTCGTCCACCCGGCGCTCGTACTCGTCGTAGAGGTCGCCGGGTTCGATCTCGCCGGCCTCGGCGATGACGTCGTACAGTACCCGCTGGTGTTCGATCAGCCCCTCGACGGTCTTGCGCCGGATCGCCGTCCGGGCGTCAGGAATCGCCGCCTCGAGGACGTCGTCGGTCACTGCCTCGAGTCCCTGCCGGCCCGCTCGGCGGGCGGCCGATCGAAGGATGCCGAGCCCCACGCGGGCGTCCCCTGACGCGGCGTCGGCGACGGTCCGCAACTGGCCGTCGCTAACGGCCCCGGGCTCGAGGGCCTTGTCGGCCCGCTCGGCGAGAATGGCGGCGAGTTCGTCGGTTCCGTAGCGGTCGAATCGGACCCGGGTCCCCGCCCGCAGCCGCGAGCGGACCCGGTCGTCGAAGCTCGCGAACAGCTCCTCCTCGCGGTTGGCGATCAACACGAGCGAGACGTGGCCCAGCCGGTGGAGGTCGTACAGCGCGGCCGTCTCCTCTAACTGGTCGACCTCGTCCAGAATCGCGACCACGGGCTGGTCGTCCGTCCGGCGGAGTCGATCGAACAGTTCGTCCTTCGGCGTCGAGCGGTGAATGTCGACGGTTCGTCCGACCGCCTCGAGGATGCTGTAGAGTACGCGAAACCGGGTGTACTCCTGCCAGCAGTTGACGTAGGCGACGTCGACGGTCGGTTCCTGTTCGCGCAACTGCTCGAGCGTGTAGCGGGCGATGCAGGTCTTGCCGACGCCGGTCGGGCCGAACAGGAACGCGGGATCGGGCCGCCGATCGTACAGCAGCGGCTCCAGGGACTCCGAGAGGAGGTTCACCTCGTCGTGGCGGTGAACCACCTCGCTGGGCACGAAATCCTCGCGCAGGACGCGGCCGTCGACGATCACACCGGTTCCGTTGGACGGCGTCCGTTGTAAACGATGGCGTCCCGCTTCCGAAACTTCCGAAACGGATCCGACTGTTTCGTATCGCTCTATGTAGTTTATGCAGAGCGGTTCGGGCCGATTCCGATCGAATCGAGGAACTGTCGCACAGCCCCGAAGCCGGCCGTCTCGGTCCGTACTGGCTCGAATCAGTAGCGATCGCGAACACGAGAGGCCGAGAAGGCGGCCAGATCCGGACGGCAGTTCCGTGTGCGCCGGAACTCGAACGCGACGTTCGGACCAATGACCGAGCGACACGCACAGCGGTTCGTGACGGATCGTCGCAGTGCAATCGGCGATCAGCGGTCGCACATCGCTCACGTTCGAGACGCCCTCTGCTCTGGTTTTCTCACACGCGCGTCAGGACGCCCCGCTTCGAATTCGAATTGCGGGACAGCCGCTCGAGTAGTGACCTCCGTGGGGGCCGACGGCACTCGTCGACCGACTCGAGGACGGTGAACCAGGGCCGGAGGGTGGGGCGATGGGTCGATACCGACTCGAGCGCTCCCACACGCCCGGGAGACCGTCCAGTTCGTCGGCTGCAGCCGGACAGACACCGATCCGTCTCACCCGGCCGTGCGCTATCGATACCGACCGATCGTCGTAGCCGGGACTGATCCGTGTGAACCGGCCGAAAAGAGCGAGCGAGCAACCCCCAGTTCCGCCCTCGAATCCCCAGGCTCGAGGCAGCCGAACGATCATCCGAATCGAGGGGTGGACGCCATCGAACGCTGACCGGACGCCGATCGGACCGCTTCCCAGTGGCACATTCGATGGCGATCGAGAAACTCGACCGCGACGAATTGAGAGACTACGTCCGAAATCACGAGTCGCGGAGCGCCCCCGTAGCGAGCGTCGTCCGTAGCGCGTCCCCGATCGCGGTCCGAACGCGGTTCTCACGGCGGCATATCGAATTGGGCCTCGAAAGCCGTTCACACCCGCTTTGACGGCCCCTTCCGCCGATTCGATGTGTGATTCGTCCGGTGCCCAAGGATATCGATAAACTTCATAGGGCGATATCAAATCGAGTTCGAACGGCCGAGGAGAAGAGGATCTCAAAGCGACCGAGAACGGCGGGATACCGGTGGGATCGGCCCGCATGGAGACCGACTTCAACGGGCGATTAGGGAACCGACAAGGGTCCGCGGGCCCGGGGAACGGCAGATTGCGCTCGGCGTTATCCCCCATTGCGCGGCGATACGGCGTCCATAATAATGTCGCCAGTTGCCCCTCCTCGCGGTATGAGCGTTCAGCCCGGTATCTCGCCGGCCGACGAGTTCGAGGACGACCTGCAACGGACCATCTACGAGTACGTCGAACGGAACGGAGCGGTCGCCCCCGCCGAACTGGCGGGGTCGATCCGAATCGACGCGGAGCGACCCCAGTCGAAGCCCGCGCGGTCCGGCGAGTACACCGAGTCGGTCTGTCCGCCCGCGGGCGACCTCGAGTCCTGCCTCGAGGACCTGAAGGAGCGCGGCTACCTCACCGAGAGCGACGGGAAAGTTCGCGTCGCCCTCTCGGGAACCGCGACGGAACTGGACCACTCGGACGGCACGGTCACGATCCGACCGGCTCGAGAGGAGGACCGCGACGGCGTCGTCGAGACCATGCGCGAGGTCGCCGACGGGAGTACCTACATCGTCGCCGACGACGTCGCGACGCGACTCGACCGCGACTCGGCACTGGTGCGGGCCAACGGGGAGGTATCGCGGGTCTTCTTCACCGCGGTGTTCGACCCCGAGAGCGACGGGGAGACGGCCGACGGGGGAGCGTCTCGGGTCGTCGGCTGGGTCCACGTCGACGCGCCCGAACTCCCCGCGCTGCGCCACACCGTCGAACTCACCGCCGGTGTCGACCCCGAGTTCCGGCGCAACGGGATCGGTTCGAGCCTCCTCGAGTACGGCCTCGAGTGGGCGACCGACGCCGGCTACGAAAAAGTCTACCAGAACCTGCCCGCGACCAACGAGAAAGCCATCGAGTTTCTCGAGGAGAACGGCTGGCAGCGCGAGGGCGTCCACGAGGGCCAGTACTGCATCGACGGGGAGTACGTCGACGAAGTGATGCTGGCCACGTGGCCGTAGTTTCTTCCCGGTACCGTCCCATAGTCGCGGTATGGACGAACTCGCACTCGGCGTGCCGAAACCGGTGCTCGAGCGACTGCCCGACGACGACGCGACCGCCGCGGCGGACATGAAGGAGGCCGTCGCCGGCTGGGAGCAGCGATTGAACCGCGCGATCGAAGCGGCAGAGGACGACCGCGAGGCCGCGAGTCGCGTCCTCGAGGCGATCGAGCGGTTCGAGGACCGCCGCGAGACGTACGACGACCTCGTGCCGGAGTTACGCGCGTGGGGCCAGTCGCCGATCTACGCGATCGCGTGGCGGACGCTGTACGACGACGTGATCGCCCAGTGCTACGACCACGAGGAGCTCGCCGACCACCTCGAGCGGGAGCGGAACGCTCGGCTGGTCGAGGACGGCATTCGATTGCAGGACCTGTAGCGGACGCCGGCCGCCACCGGCGTCGGCACCGATACTCGACCCCCTCGAGCGCGGCGTTCCGGAGCGCTATATAGCCGTCCGGGACGAGGATCGGGGGGATCGACGGCCGCTGCGGGCCGGATCGCCGACAGCAACAACGATTTTGCGCTCGCCCGTGACTAGTGACCCACCGTGGCCTCGACCGACGACCGCGACGCCGCCGACGCGATCGACCTGACGACGCGCGTGAGACGTCGCGTCTTTCCGACCCTCCACCGCATCAAGGAACCCCTCGGCGGGTTCGCACAGTGTCTCCAGCACCCCGACGAGTACGTGGGGACGATTCCGTACGGACTCGGCGAGTTCCGGTCGGACCTCCAGGAAATGTCGTTCGAACCGGAACCGATCGCCGCCCTGAAAGTCCACCGCGACGGCCGGCTGTCGGCCGGTAGCTGGGTTCGGCGCCAGTCGGCGCTGGCGTCCTGGCAACTGCACGTCTCGCTGTTTCGGACGGATGCCGACGCCGTCGAGGTGTTCGCACACCGCGAGTACTCGTGGCTGCGTCACTCGTACAAACACTACACGGGCGCGGGATGGGACACCGAGGCGGGCGTCGAGCGAATGCGCTCGCTGCTCTCGGATCACGACGTGACCTACCGGATCGATCCCCGACGGGCCGGAACTACCGATTCCATCGCGGGCGGCGACTGATACGGTCTGCTGTAACGATTTACCGGAGCAACCGCGGGGACGGTTCGTGGTTGCTCCGGAAATGACCGACAGCAGTCCGTATGAGGCGACACCGAGGCGGTGGATCGAGAACCGAACTCGTCGCTCGAGCAGTTAGCGGGGCTGTACGACGCGATTCTCGACGGGTAGCCCCGATGCCGGCGGCGGCCGAAAGACGGGTGGCCGCGACGTGTGAATACAGACCGAGGGTTCAACTTCCCGCGGTCGATAGGGAACGGTATGGAGTTTGCAGTTTCGCGGGCCGGGACGACCCGCGTCACCCTTCACGGGGGAAGCGACACGACCGCCTGCGACGACGCGACCGACCAGCTCGCCGAGACCCTCGAGACCCTGGCGGCCGACGGGGTCATCGCCGACTGGGAGATCGAGGACGCCGACGTGTACGAACACCCGGCCGGACCCTTCGATCCGTACACGATCACCCTCGAGTTCTCCGTGACCGTCGTCGTCGAGGCCGACGACGCGGACGCGGCGACGGAGCTCGGTGCCGATGCGATCGACGAGGCGCTCGCCGACGCCGACTTCGACGCCGTCAGCTACACCTCGTCGCCGGCGGCTTCGGCCGACTGACCGGCCGCCGGGCGAGTGGCGGGCGAGCGGCGACCTGCGCGTTCGGCCACCCGAACTTATGCGATTCCGCGACCATCGGTCGATATGGAACTCGAGTTACGGTTTTTCGCGACCTTCCGAGAGGCCGTCGGCGAGAAGGAACGGACGGAGACGTTCGACGACGACGCCACCGTCGGCGACGTGCTGGCCGCCCTCGAGAGCGAGTACGCGGACCTCGAGGGGCAGTTGCTCGAGGACGGCGGATCGGCGCGAGCGATCAGGGGGCAGTTGAGCGTCCTGAAGAACGGGCGCGACGTGACCCACATGGCGGGTCCCGAGACGGCCCTCGAGGACGGGGACCGACTGTCGGTGTTTCCGCCGGTCGCCGGCGGCTGACGCCGTCGCCGACCCTGGCCTGTCTCTCGCAAACTATTATCAATGTGGCTTACAATCTCGGAGACATGGCACTCGAGTTACTCGTCGACGCGATCTTCGAGACCGCGTTCGACAGGCGGGACGAGCGCACGCGGTTCCAGTGGGGGTGTCTCCTCGCCGGCTTCGGTCTGTTGCTGATCGGGACGGCAGTTAGCCTCTCGAGGGGCGGTCCGTACGGGTTCGTCGTCGCGGTCGTCGGAGCGCTGTTCGTGCTGTACGGGCGGTGATCCGCCGCCCGCTCGTCGCGTGCGAGAGCGACGGCGCCCGCCCGGGATCCCTCGCCGATTCCGAGAACGCTTTACGCGGCGGCCCGCCGAGGGTGAGATAGAACGACGCGATGGCGACGGACTCCGAATCGGACGCGGTCGCACCTCGGGACTCGAGCGCAGCGACCGGCGGCGGTGGCGGACCGGAGCGGGACGACGCGCCGGACGCCGACGCCGTCAGGTTCGATCGGGAGGGCGTCCGTGCCGGCTTTCTCACCGGCATCCCGGTCGCCATCGGGGTCGGCGGCTACGGGATCGCGTTCGGCGTCCTCGCCAGTCAGGCCGGGCTGAGCGTCGCGGAGGCGGCGCTGATGAGCGCGACCGTGCTGGCCGGCGCCTCCCAGATCATCGCCGTCGAACTCTGGGCGCACCCGATCCCGGTCGCGACGATCGTCGCCACGACGTTCGCGGTCAACCTGCGGTACTCGCTGATGGGCGCGGCGCTGCAGCCGTGGTTTCGTCGCCTCTCGCCGGCCCAGATCTACGGCAGCCTCGTGATGATGGCCGACGAGAACTGGGCGCTGACGATGCGCGACCTGCAGTCCGGCAGCGGCCGCGGCGCCTTCCTGCTCGGGAGCGGGATCGCCCTCTGGCTGTGCTGGGTCGGCGCGACGATCCTCGGCGTGTTCGCCGGCGAGACGATCGGCGATCCCGGGCGCTACGGCCTCGACTTCGTCCTCGCGGCCGTCTTCGTCGCGCTCGCCGTCGACCTCTGGGAGGGGCGGTCGACGCTGGCGCCGTGGCTCGTCGCGCTCGGCGTGAGCGTCGTCACCGCGAACGTCCTCCCGGGGCGGTGGTACATCCTGCTCGGCGGGCTGGCCGCGGCCGCGCTCGAGGTGGTGAGACGCGATGGCTGACGTCCTCTCGCTGGATCCGCTCGTGGTCGGCGTCATCCTCGCGATGACCGTCGTCACCGTCCTCACGAAGGTCGGCGGCATCTGGCTCGTGCGCCGCGTCGAGCTGAGCGAGCGCCTGCAGGCGGGGCTGGACGTCCTGCCCGGTGCGATCGTGATCGCCGTTCTCGGGCCGGAGTTGGCGGCCGGCGGCCCCGCCGAGTGGGGCGCGGCCGCGCTCGTGGTCGCGGTGATGTGGCGGACCGAGAGCATCCTGCTGGCGCTGCTGACCGGCGTCGTCGGCGTGGTGTCGCTCCGGGCGCTGCTCTGACTCCAGCCCGACCACGAGGCCCGTCGTGCCGCCACGATCGGATTTATCGGTCGGGATCCCGAAGCACGGCTATGGCAACGCGCGTCGAACGCTCCTTTCGCGGCATCTCCGAACGGTTGGCGATCCGCTACCTGACGAACCTCGGCGGCGAGCGCGTCGACGAGGACACCGTTACGGGCGAGGACTGGACCGCCACGATCTCCGCGGAGAAAGTCGGCATCGGCCCGTCGCTCCAACTGACCGAGGTGACGGTCGTCTTCGAGGGCGACGAGGCCACTCTCGAGTCGCTCGTCGACGACTTCGCGCGGAAAGCGATGCGAGCGGGTGGCTGATGTCCGGCGAGCCGATCGAGGGGCAGATCCTCCTGCTCACGGCCGCGAAGGCCAGCGTCGCGTCGACGCGACTGCCGGAACTCGTCGAGCGCGCGCAGGCCCACCTTGCACCCGAACGCGAGCGCTACCGGCAGGAGTACGAACGCGTTCATGCAGGCGACCAGCGCGAGGCGTTCCTGGTCGAGTGGGGCCACTGGGACGCGCTGGGCGAGGCTCTCGAGGCGAGCGAGCGGGAACTGTCGGCGATCCGGCGGGCCCACGAGGAGCAACTGTTGCGGATCGGCCGGCGGACCGACCGCGAGGACGAGTTCGAGACGGCCCTCGAGATCCGGGAGCCGGTCTGTATCGGGACGAACGACGACAGCGGGCGCGAAGCGAAGCGCTAACCCGACGACGGCGGTCCGAGACGGAGCGTCGGCGGCGATGGCAACTATAAAGAGCGTGTTCCCCCATGCTCAATGCACTGAGACGATGGCTATCGATCAGGAGACCGATATGGGCGACGCGGAGATCGACGAGTTCCTCGGCGAGCACGAGACGGGCGTCCTGTCGCTCGCGCGGACCGACGATCCCTACGCGATTCCGATCTCGTACGGCTACGATCGGGACGAGCGGGAGTTCTACATGCGGCTGGTATCGACGCCGGAGAGCGAGAAGCGGGAATTCCTCGAGTCGTCACCGGCGGCGCGCCTCGTCGTCTACGACGAGCAGGATTCGAGCTATCGGAGCGTCATCGCCACGGGGAGCCTCGAGAACATCCCGCCGGCGGAGCTGACGCCGGACCAGATCGCCCAGTACGGCCAGGCGAAGCGGCCGCTGTTCGAGATCTGGGCGCAGGGAAAAGAGGACCTCGACATCGAACTCTATCGGCTGGATCCGGACTCGCTCAACGGACGGCGGACCGAAGTCGATCGCGAGGAGTAGCGTCGGACGCCATCGGGTCTCGGAAACTCAGTTCGTCTGTTGCTCGGCGGCGAAGGCCGCGGTCGTGACGTCGGCGCCACAGACCGGACAGCCGTGTTCTAGCGTGGCCTCGCGCATCTCCTCGTTGACCTCGATCGCCTGACCGCACTCGGGACAGGTGAATTCGTATCTACTCATGACGGGGGCGTGATTCGTGTGTACCGTGGGTCGCCTACGTTCATAGCTGTGCGTCCACTATATATAGGGTTGCGGTTCGGCACCGAACGCCAGTAGTTCCCGAAGCGTTTTTGAACGATGATCGACCGAGGGCCGGTCAGTCCTCGTAGTCGAGGATCGCGTCGAGGAGCTTCGTCTGTGCGGCCGCGAGGTGTTCGGTCAGCGTCGTCGCGGAGATCTCGAGTTCAGCGGCGACCTCGCCGGCGTTGGCCCGCTTTGGGTGCTCGAAGTACCCCATCCGGTGGGCCGTCTCGAGCACCTCGAGCTGACGGGCGGTCAGCGTGCTCCGGTCGACGAAGACGAGGGTCCCCTCGTCGTGGTCCTGCTGGGACTGGAGCAGCCGCTGGACGTCGAGGGTCGAACACCGCTCCATGAGGTCGCCGATGATCGCCTGCAGTCCCTCCATGTCCGGCGCGTGGAAGGTCAGGTACAGCGACGAGCCCCGCGTTCGGACGTCGGTCACGGGCGAGTCGTGGCGCTCGACGCACTCGCAGGGACACCCCTGTCCGAGTTCGCGCGTAAAGCGATAGACCTCGCCCGAGCCGTAGGAAAACACCCGCGACGGCTCGGGGTCGACGTCGAACGCGTCGGGGTACTCCTCGGCCTCGAGCAGGAACTCCTCGGTGACGCGCTCGGGCGCGTCCGGATTCGTGCTCTTCGAAACGGAGTGGACCCGTCCGCTCGCCGCCGCGGACGCCGCCGTGACGACGCAGCCGGCGGGGTCCTCGATCTTTACTTCCGCCCGAATCCCCGAAGGCATAGCTGTCCCTGCGGCACCCGGCCTCCTAAACCCTGTGTCCTGTCCCGTTTCGGTCCGAGCGTCGACCCGCTACTGGGCCCGCTCGGTGCGAGTCGCCCCCTGTCCAATATAGATCGATCCCCCTCGCTCGAGCGGGGCCGGGCCACCCGCCGTCCGGCCGCCGACGAACGCCGCTGACAGCGGTTCGCACGGCGATTTTCGACGCCCCATATAAAGGGCCACGATTTAGTGGGACTCATTTGGAGGGCCACCGGCCAGTAGTAGAGAGTAGACGATGTCCGCTACGAACTCCACTACGAAGCGAGGATGGCCCGCAACCGACGACGCGACCGACGCCGGCGCGGTGCTCGGCGCCCTGGACGACGACGCCTGCCGAGCCATCCTCGAGGCGACGAGCGAGGAGTCGCTGACCGCGACGGAACTCTCCGAGCAGTGTGACATCCCGACGTCGACGGCCTACCGGAAAGTCGAGAAGCTGACCGAGGCCGAACTGGTCGAGGAGCGCGTCCGGATCAACACCTCCGGCAAGCACGCGACCGAGTACCGCACGTCCTTCGACGACGTACTCGTCTCGCTCGACGACGGCGAACTCGAGATCGAGTTGACGAAACCGAGCGTCGAGAACGAGGCCGGCGCGAACTACGCCGTCGCCGACGACTGAGCGCCGCCGACGGACCCGACCGAACCGCTTGCACGACCACTGCTCGGCGACGTCGTAGCGGACCCACGACGGCCGCGCAGATCGAACGTTTATTCGGCTATCACCCCCGCTATCGGCGGATTCGCTCCGAGGGATAGTTCGCTCGAGGCGTCCGTTCTCGATACCCGTTCGGAGTTCGTCTGCGGCGATCGGCTCCCGTTTCTGCTTCTCTCGATCCCCACCCTCGTCGGCGCCATCGCGAGCGCGGTAACGGTCGTCCTCGCCGGGCTCGCTCAGTCATCGGCGAGGACTGCCCCGAAGAGCAAGGGCGCGGTGAGGAGCGTCAGCGGCACGAGTATCCACACCTGCCCCGCGAAGACGTCGTATTGCGCGAGGGTCGCGCTGACCGGCGTTCCCTCGAGGGCACCGACGAGGAACTCGAACCCGACCGTCAGCACCGTCCAGAGGATCCCGACGAGCAGCAGTTCGGCCCGCGAGTAGTCGATCGACGAGCGCGCGAAGTAGAGGGCCGAGAGGACGAGAACCGCGGCGATCAGGAGCGCCGTACTGAGGACGTGACCGGTGTACTCCCCCACTCGGGGGATGAGCACGGTTTCCCTGAAGCCCCCGTTGGCGACGGCGACGACCGCCATCACCACCCAGAGACCGAGCGGGAAGACGAACACGGACGGCCGGAACGACCGTCGCTGGACGGGGGCGGACAGGATCGGAGTCATTGGAAGCGCTCTCGACCGACTACGACGTGCGACGTGAAAGAAGTAGGAGATGAGTCACTGATTTCGATACCGCCTTCGGACCGGGCCGCTCGCTCGCGCCTCGAGCGGACCGAGAGCTGCGTTCGAACCGAGCGGAGCCGTGCGACGCCGAGACCGAGTTAGTGGGCGCCGGAAACGGCGTGGAGGCCGACGATACCGACGACGATCACGCCGATGAACAGCATCCGGGCGAGGGTGGCCGGTTCGTCGAAGAGGACGATCCCGAGCGAGGCCGTCCCGACGGCGCCGATCCCCGTCCAGACTGCGTACGCCGTGCCGATGGGGAGGTCTTCGACGGCCCGTGCCAACAGTACCATGCTGATGACGAGGGCGACGACGGTGCCGAGCGTCGGCACCGGTTTCGAGAGGCCGTCCGAGTACTGGAGGCCGATCGCCCAGCCGATTTCGAACACGCCCGCGAGTACCAGGAGATACCACGACATTTCGACCGCACCTCGTCGTCGGATCCGTCTATAGCTTCTGTTGTTCACTACGCTGTAACGGATTTCGAACGGAATCGAGCGGCCGCCCTCGTTGGGTGCGGTGACCGCCGACTCCCGGATGGTCTGCACCGCCTACTGGTGGCCTTCTGTGAACGTACGCCGTCGCCGTTCGCGCGGCGGCGTTTTTTCGCCGGGCGATCGATCGCGGCACTCGCCGTCCCCGAGTCAGGTCCGCTCCTCGAATGGGTTCCGGAACGAGACGCCGCGGCGTGACCTCGCGCGAATCCGCTTCGCTCACGCCCGAGGGTGCAACGCGGAGAGGAGTGGTTCGGACGTCGAGCGGGCTCAGTCGCCGTCGCGGCTACTATCGTACGCCTCGCGGAAGTCCCGTTCGCGTCGGATGAGTTCCTCGAGGCCGTGCTCGAGAATCACGTCGCCGAGCACCGTCGACCGATAGTAGGTGTAGAGGCCGTCGCGGTCCCGCTCCGTACGGACACGCTTCTCGACGAGCCCCACGTCGCGGAGTTCGTTGAGGTGGTAGTGGAGCGTGCTGTCGTCCACGTCCATCACCGCGTCGAGTTCCGTGGGCGTCAGTTCGTCCGCGTGAGAGAGCCGATAGACGATCTCGAACCGAGTCCGGTTCGCGATCGCGGCCTGCATGTCGAGATACTCCTCGAGAGAGAGCACGCTCCGTTCCGGAAGGAGGTCTTCCGGATCCTCCGGCGCATCGTCGCCGATCCGCGTGGTTTTCGTCCCCATCATGTATCGGACTACGCCCCACCGTGATTTAGTCTTTGTCAAGCCAATATCCACTGAAAATGCCCTCTTTTATATATCCGCCACGAATCGTTCCCGCCGTGACTTCGGAGATCACCCGGGAACTCATCACCCGCCAACTGGGGGACGTCTCGTACGACAGGTTTCTTCTCTACCTGATGGGTCCGTACAAGTCGTTCAACTTGAACTACGTCTTGACTGACGAGGAGCGAGCGGAGGTAGACGTCGACTCCCTTCCCGGTCCGCTCAGGAAACTCTTTCAGAACGAGGACTCGATCGACGAAGCGAAAGCCCTGCTACGACGTCTTCAAGGGAATCTCCGGGCCGATCCGGGGGTGAATGCGTTTCTCGCAGTCGACGTGAACGTCGACACGGACGAAGTCGACGCAGTGACCCAGAGTATCGAGTTTTCTAGCTGTGCGAACGCGACGGTGTTCGTTCTGCCGTTTCTCGGCCACAACTTCGGGGTCGGAGAGGAGGCGGGAAGTATCTTGGAGAATCTCGCGGAAACCCACGGCGACAGGATCGTCTTCGTTTACGAGGCGAACGTGACCAGCGAGATGATCAGGTCGGCTCGAACGCGATGGGATCTGCGCATCGAAACGTACGAGACGGAAACGGAACTGGTCGACACGGTGAGACGGTTCGTCGTCACCACGATGAACCGCGAGCGATTCGGCGACCTCGAGTTCCCGGGCTGACGACACCCGTCAGCGAGCGACGATCAGTCGTCGGCCGGCGCCGGCGAATCGCCTGCGGAGACGCCCGTGCCCGGACCGATATCGATCCCGAGGTCGTCAAGTTTCTCGTCGGGGACGACGCCGTCGACCCAGCCGCGGTGGTCGTAGTACTCTTCTTTCATCTCCTCGAGTTCGCAGTACTCGCCCTCGCTGGCGCCCTGGCCGGGGATGCCGTCCTCGAGGAAGCGCGCGGGCAGCGAGTCGTCGCTGCCGTCGAAGCCGTTGAGGTTGTTGTAGTAGCGCTCGAGGTTGTAGATGCGCTCGCCGGCCTCGAGCAGTTCCTCCTCGCCGACGTCGCGGCCGGTCATCCCGTTGTACTGGAGGACGTACTCCTCGATGCCCTCCGCGAAGGCGTTGAACTTGCAGATGTCGAACGAGTCGCTGATGGCGTGGAGGTCCTGGAACTGGGCGGTGAGTTCGCCCTTCCCCTCGTACTCGTAGGGATCGACCTTCTCGGGGATGCCGAGGATCTCCGCGGCTGGCGTGTAGCCCCGCAGGTGGCAGGCCCCGCGGTTCGAGGTGGCGTAGCCGATGCCCATCCCCTTCATGCAACGGGGGTCGTAGGCCGCGATGGTCTGGCCCTTGACGGCCAGCGAATTCTCCGCGGCGTCCTTCCGGTCGGCGACGCGCTTCGGTCCCTCGGCGAGCAGGTCGGCGAGGTCGTCCTCGCGGTAGGCGATCCGCTCGATCAGGTCGAGCATCGTCTCGTGGTCGCCCCACTCGAGTTCGCCTTCGTCCTCGAGTTTGCCCTCCTCGGACATCTCCATGGCCATCGCCATCATGTTGCCAGTGTCGATGGTGTCGACGCCCATGTCGTTACAGCGGTCGATCATGAGGGCGACCTTGTCTCGGTCGGTGTGGCCGGAGTTCGGCCCGAGCGCGTAGGCCGACTCGTACTCGTAGGACTCGGTGCGGACGTTCAGCTCCTCGCCCTTGTGCATCGCCGTCACCTCGACTTCCTTCTTGCAGGCGACCGGGCAGGAGTGGCAGGTCGGCTCGTCGACGAGGATGTTCTCTCGGACGTTCTCGCCGGAGACGCGCTCGGCGTCGATGTCGACGCCCTCGGCCTCGCGCATGGCCTCGGTCGAGGTGTACCGGCCGTTCTTCGTCGGGAGGCCGTCCATCTCCTCGCCGATGTTCATCAGGACGTTCGTCCCGTACATCGAGAGGCCGCCCTCGTTGGGCGCGGTGACCTCCGACTCCTGAATGGCCTGCATCGCCTGCTGGTGGCCCTCCGTGAACGTCTCCGAGTCGGCCGGCTTCGGCATTTTCGTCGTCGACTTGACGACGACCGCCTTGAGGTTCTTCGACCCCATCACGCAGCCGGTACCGCCCCGGCCCGAGGCCCGATCGTCCTCGTTCATGATGCAGGCGTACTTGACGCCGTTCTCGCCGCCGGGACCGATCCCCATGATGCTGAGGTTCTTCCCGTAGGCGCCCTCGACCTCCTCCTCGATCGCGTCTCGAGTGTCGTGGAAGCCCTCACCCCAGAGGTGCGAGGCGTCTCGCAGTTCGACTTCGCCGTCCTCGACGACGGCGTAGACCGGTTCGTCCGCCTGTCCCTCGAACAGCAGGCCGTCGAAACCGGCCCACTTGAGCCGGGCGCCCGACCAGCCGCCGTGGTGGCTGTCCGTGACGGTGCCGGTCAACGGCGACTTCGTACAGACCGCGATCCGCCCGCTCATGGTCACCTGCGTGCCCGACAGCGGCCCGTTCATGAACGCGAGCAAGTTGTCGGGCCCGAGCGGGTCGACGTCCGGTCCCTGCTCGAAGACGTACTTCACCCCGAGGCCGCGCGCACCGATGTACTTCTCCGCGTCCTCGTCGTCGATCGACTCGTAGGCGACGTCCCCCTCCGAAAGGTCGATACGAGCGACGTGATCCTGGAATCCTCCCATATCAGTCATGATAACTCCACACCGTTCATTTGGACGGCTATCCTGTTAGGCGTTCTCACCCAGACGTAACCAGATGTGGTTATTATCTCCGAGGGAGAAATTCCAGACGGATCCGAAGAGAGGGGAGACCGCGTTGAATTATCGACTCGAGAACTGGCGAGCAAAAACTGCCAGATCGTAACCCGTGATACATCCGGCACACTGCGCCGGTGACTCGAGACGGCAATGCGACTCGAGGACGGATCCATCACTGCCACCGAAGCGTCGCCGGTGGCCCGTTCGCGGGCTCGCGCCACCGAGTCGCAGGCCGGCCGTCGGCCGCTACAACAGTAACGCGACGATCGCGAGGATGATGAAGATCAGCACGAAGATCCGGGCGATCTCCATCGAGACGCCCGCGACGCCGCGGGCACCGACGGCTGCGGCGACGATCGCGAGCACGAAGAAGATCAGCGCCCAGTACAGGAATCCACCGCCGCCCATCTGAAGCGGAACCGCCGTTACACTGTCGAGCATATCCCGAGCTATCACGAGCCGACGGATAAATATCCGCGACCGTCCAACCCATAACTCGGGGCTACAGTCCGTTAGGACGGCCATTCCGGCCTGCAGTATCAGCCCGAAGACTCAGTATCTCCGAAGAAGGCGTGACACAGCTTTTTCTCGGCCGTTCGCAGGTGTTCGTGAAACGTCGGCCGCGAGACGCCCATCGACTGGGCGAGTTCTTCGCCCGTCGTCGGACGGGGCCACTCGAAGTAGCCGCTCAGATACGCCCGCTGGATCGCGGCGAACTGGCGCTCGGTGAGGTCGCGCTCGAGGCGGGCCGCGAACTCCTGGCGGGTCTCGCCCTCGCGCTCGCGTTGCTGAAACGAGACGATGTCCGTCCCGGCGTAGCGGTCCTCGAGCGCCTCGACGATCGACCGAACGTTGGCCGATCGGGGGATCTCGAGGGTCACGCGGGCCCGGCCGTCCTCGCTCTCGATCGCCTCGAGGCGAACGCCTCGCTCGGAGAGCCAGCCGACCAGTTCGTCGCCGCCCGCGAGTTCGATCAGACACTCTCCC
The DNA here is from genome assembly GCF_017352155.2 of Haloterrigena alkaliphila. Lineage (NCBI taxonomy): Archaea > Methanobacteriati > Methanobacteriota > Halobacteria > Halobacteriales > Natrialbaceae > Haloterrigena > Haloterrigena alkaliphila. The sequence goes on along the minus strand of NZ_CP071462.1, from coordinate 2,206,398 downwards.
TCGCGCTCGAGGACGACGCGACAGTCCAGCTCGGCGGCGTCGGCCGCGGCGGCGAGGTCGGCGGCGGTCGCGTCGGGGCCGGTGACGGTGAACAGCGACGCGGTCTCGTCGTCGGTCCGGTGGACCGACCGGCGGTACTCGAGTCTGCAGTCGGCCGCGGCGGAGAGCGCGACCGGAGCCAGCGCTTGGTCGGTCAGCGCGAGTTCGACGGCGACGACGGCGTCGGTCTCGAGCACGCGGCTGGTCTCGCGGGCGTTGACGCCGCTGGCGACCGCGCGGGCTAGCGCCGAGAGGATCACCGTCTCCCGCTCGTCGATCGTTCGCTCCCGGTCGGTCCGGACGGTGAGCACGCCGTACTCGATGCCGTTGTACGACAGCGGGAACGACGCGTGGGTCCGCCCCTCGAGCGCGTCGGTCGTGGCGGCGTTCTCGGCGAGCGCGGCGGCCGCGGGGTGGGCCGCGTCGACCGGGACGCCCCTCGACTCGTCGGCGTACTCGCCGGCCCCCGCCCGGACGTCGATCGTTCCCGTCGCGGGATTGCGCTCGCCGATCCAGGCGCCGTCGTAGGCCGACTCCGCGGCGATCCGGTCGCAGACTTCGGCCTCGAGTTCCGCGCGATCGGTCGAGCCCGCCACGACGGCCGTGACGTCCTGGATCAGCCCCTCCACGCGCTCGAGGATGTACTCGAGTTCCGCGGTGCGGCGCTCGAGTTCCAGTTCGGCCTCCTTGCGCGCCGTGACGTCGTTCTGGAACCCGACGTAGTGGGTGACCGCACCGTCCTCGTCGCGGACCGGTGCGATCGTCACCTCGTTCCAGAACTCGGTGCCGTCCTTGCGGTAGTTCTGCAGTTCGACGGTGACCGGCCGATCCTCGTCGATCGCCGCGGCCATCTCGGCGATCGCCGTTTCGCTCGAGTCCTCGCCCTGCAGGAACCGACAGTTGCGGCCGACGACCTCGTCGTAGCCGTAGCCGGTGATCTCCTGGTAGGCGTCGTTAACGTAGACCAGCGGGTTGTCCTCCCGATCCGGATCGGAGATGGTGATCCCGACCGGCGCCTCGTTGATGGCGCGGTCCTTGACGACGCGGTCGCGGTCGGTCGCCTCGCGCCCCGTCGCCTCGTCCTCGAGTCGATCGAACGTGATCGTCGCGCCGTCGACCGCGCGATGGACGCGGGCGTCGTACTCGTCCTCACCCGCCTCGAGCGAGACGCGGCGCGCGGTTCCGACCGTCGTCTCCTCGATCGCCGCCTCGAGTGGCCCCCAGCACGCGATCGCCGTACTCGCCTCCCACTCGCCGGCCCCGTCCTCGCTCTCGGTCGGCGCGTCCAGTCCGAACGCGTCCCGCGCCGCGCCGTTGGCGTACGTGATCGTCCCGTCGGTGACGGCGACGACGGGATCGACGACGGCCTCGAGTGCGGCGGCCGCGATCCGACCCTCGCTCCCCGCCGTATCGGCGTTCTCCATAGCCTCCTCTTGGGAAGCGAGCGCCGTAAGAACCCCGGTGCTCGATCGACCGATCAGCGATCGGACGGGCGGGCTAGCATGTTATGTGATAGCGTATCATATAGAGACATATGCGCACGTATCGATCGCCGTTCGAGCGACTTCGGGCGAAATTCGACGAATCGGACCCCGAATGTCCGGCCTGCGGCTACTCCGACGAGAACACCAACTGGCGCGTCACCACGACGGGCGACCGCGTCACCTACCAGTTCGTCTGCCCGACCTGCGAGGCCGTCGAAACCCGGGAGATGCGCCTCGCGTAGGGAGGCGTCCGTCGCCGTCGCGAGCGAGGCCCTCGCGCTCGAGTAGCCGACGGACCGACGGGCGAGACCAGTCCTCCGCGCCCGGCCGGCGCGGAAGTTCAAGGCGATAAGCCCGCGCCGACGGTGTCCCCGGTCCGACCGAGGAGCGCTCCGAAGACCAATACGACGGGCCGTCCGCTCGCCCGGTGAATCCTATTCTGCTATACCAAATCCGCTCGATCGCGGCGAGGACCGCTCTCGAGGAGGCGGCCGGTGCCGTCGCCATCGAGAACATCCTCTCCGACGAGTTCGATCAGGCTGAGGCGACGAGAGCGACGCCTTCGGCCTCGAGTAGCGACTCGAGCGGGAAAACTGTCAATCCCCGTTCGAACCATCGTTTTCCGTCTCGGACCGATACGTCGAGGTGAGACCGATGACCCGGAGTTTCATCGCCGAGATGACCATCTCGCACCCCGATCTCCCGTTAACTCCGTCGATTCGGTCGACCGACGCGAAAATAACGGTTGAGTCTCAACCGTTGACGTATGACGAAGCGTCGGGGACGATTCTCTTCTACTCCGTCACGTGCAGCGATTACCGGGAGTTCGAATCCGCGCTCGCGACCGATCACACGGTCACTGACTGGGAAGCGACGATGACGTTTCCGGACTGTCGCGTCTACCAGATCTACCACAGTTCCGAGACGAAATTTACCACGCCCGAGATAGCCGACCTCGGTCTACAGGTGCTCACCATTCGTACCGTCGATCGGAACTGGAACCTGCGGCTACACGCGCCCGATCGGGAACGCCTCGGCGACTACTGGCAGTTCTGTCGCGCGGAGAAGGTACAGTTCGACCTCGAGAAGATCTACAGCACCGAACCGCAAGCGAACGCGTTCTACGGCGATCGCGCCGAGATCTCCCTGACCGAACGCCAGCGGGAAGTCGCCCGTACCGCGGCCCGAACGGGGTATTACGAACCGGAGGGCGCGAGCGCGGCCGAAGTTGCCGACGAACTCGATATCTCGCCATCGACGCTGTCGACGCACCTGCGACGGATCATGGCCAAAGTGTTCCGCCAACTGTTCGACGACTGACCGACTCGGAGGACGACAATCGCTCGTCCCGGTATCGCCCCCGTCATAAAAAGGGGAAGAATACGACGGTAGATTCGAGGGGGCGGGCGGACATTATTCGGTAATGTGTGAATCTGAGATCTCCGTGTCGCTATCGAACGAGACGCCGAGTTTGGAGCTCATCGAACAGGTCGCTTCGCTCGAGGAAACCGATCCGATGGCGTTACCCCCGCTGTACGACGCCATCGATCCCGAAGCGTTGGACTCGCTCTGTCGCTCGTCGGCTTCCGACGGCGCGATGACCGAACCGACGGTCCACTTCACGTACTGCGGATACGACGTTCGCGTCGGCGCGGCCGGCGACGTCGCGGTCTCCGAGTGACGCCGCGCCGATAACGTGGCGGCTCGATCGCGATCCCATACGAAGGCGCTTTACGCGCCGGGCTGCTTGCGTCTCCTAATGAGTAAACCGAGCCCCGAGGTCTACGAGCAGGGCAAGGGCATGGACGCCCACAATCAGGCGATGCGGGAGATCCGCTCGCGCAAGGAGGCGAGTTACGACCCCCACGAGCCCACCCGCGTCTGGCTCGACGAGGACAACACGCCCGACGGCGTCAAGACGAGCCTGACGATCATTCTCAACACCGGCGGCTGCCGGTGGGCCCGCGCCGGCGGCTGTACGATGTGCGGCTACGTCGCCGAGAGCGTCGACGGCGGCTCCGTGAGCCATGAAGCCCTGCTGGACCAGATCGACGTCTGCCTCGCACACGAGGACGAAAACGCGGACGACCCCGCCGACCTGATCAAGATCTACACGTCCGGCTCCTTCCTCGACGAGCGCGAGGTCGGCGCCGAGACCCGCCGGGCGATCGCCGACACCTTCGCCGACCGCGAGCGCATCGTCGTCGAGTCGCTGCCGGACTTCGTCGACCGCGAGAAAATCGCCAACTTCACCGACCACGGGATCGACACGGACGTCGCGATCGGCCTCGAGACGGCAACGGACCGCGTCCGGCACGACTGCGTGAACAAGTACTTCGACTTCGCGGACTTCGAGGACGCCTGCGCGGCGGCCGCCGCTGCCGACGACGACGCTGGCAGTACCGCCGAGGCGGGGATCAAGGCCTACCTGCTGATGAAGCCGCCCTTCCTCACGGAGTCGGAAGCCGTCGCGGACATGATCGCCTCGATCGAGCGCTGTGCCGACGTCGCGGGCTGTCACACCGTCTCGATGAATCCCTGTAACGTCCAGCGCTACACGATGGTCGACGAACTCTATTTCAACGACGGCTACCGCCCGCCGTGGCTCTGGTCGGTCGCCCACGTGCTCGAGGAGACCGCGGACGTCGACGCCATCGTCGTCTCGGACCCCGTCGGTCACGGCTCCGATCGCGGGCCCCACAACTGCACGGAGTGCGACGATCTGGTGCAAAAGGCGATCAAGGACTTCGACCTTCGGCAGGACCCCTCGGTGTTCGAGCAGGTCTCCTGCGAGTGCGAACTGACCTGGGAAACCGTGATGGAACGCGAGCGGAGCTTCAATCAACCGCTGACGCGCTGACGCGACGGCGGGCCGTTCGAATCAGTCGCTGGTCGCCGTCGCGTCGCTCGCCGGTTGGGCTAACTCGGCGTCGGCCCGGGGCACCTCGAGCGTGACCACGGTTCCCCGCGGCTCGTTGGGTTCGAAGCGCAACTGACCGCCGGACTGGCCGACGACGAGCGTGGCCATCCAGAGGCCGAGGCCGCTGGCGTGGCGCAGTTGCGTGATCTCCCGCTCGCCTTGCAGTAGTTCGCGTTCTTCGTCGGGTATTCCGGGGCCGTCGTCGGCGATGGACACCGACAGCATTCCGTCCTCGGTCCGATCGCACACCGAGATTTCGATCGACGGCGTCGCGCCGTCGTGGTGTTCGACCGCGTTCTCGAGCACCTGGTAGATCGCCGTCTGGAGCGACGCGTCGGCGCGGGCGAACGTCCGGTCGGGAGCCGAGCAGTCGACCTCGACGGCCGGATAGGCGGCCTCGAGTCGGGCCGTCGCTTCCGCGACGGCGTCGGTGAGGTCGATCGGCCCCGTCGTGGCCCGTTCGCGCTCGAGGACCCGTTCGACGGCGCGGGTCTTCTCTGCGAGGCCGATGAGTTCGCCGGCCCGCTCCTGGATGGTCGTCGCGTACTCGACGTCGTCGTCGTCGACGGCTTCGGCGAGCATCTCCGCGCAGCCGTCGATGATGTTCATCCCGTTGCGCATGTCGTGGCGCAGCACGCGATTGAGGATCTCGACGCGTTTCTGGCGCTGCTTCTGGTCAGTGATGTCGGTGTAGAGCCCGAAGACGTAGCCGGACGATTCGTCCACGTTCATGGGGACGATCCGCATCATGAAATCGCGCAAGCCGTCGGCCGTCCGCCGCCTGACCTCGGCCTCGGCGATCTCGCCGTTGCCGCCGCGGCGGGTGAGCGCCTCGGCTTCGTCGGCGCGGTCGGCGGGAACGATGAACCGATCGAGCGGTTCGCCGACGAGGGTCTCCTCGTCGTAGCCGAAGGTGCGCTCGAAGGCGGGGTTGACCGACTGGACGATCGCGTCGCCGTCCTCGTGGCGCGCGCTGACCACCGCGTCGGGGACGTTCTCGAACAACGCGGCGAACCGGTCGCGTTCGGCCCGGAGCTGTTCCTCGAAGGCGAGCCGATCGAGCGCGTCGGTGACGTGGGACAACAGGAGTTCGGCCAGTTCCTCGTCCTCGCGGTCGAAGGCGCCGACCGTCGTCGAGACCGCCTGAAAGACGCCCCAGTCGCCGACCGGCGCGGACAACACCGAGCGCAACCCGTCGTCCCGCGGCTCGGCGTCGGGGTCGTCGGTAATGTCGCCGATCCGGTAGGTTTCGCCCGTCCGGTAGGTCCGGCCGGCGATCCCCTCGTCGATATCCAGCGGTCGATAGAACTCGCCCTCGAGCGTCGAGGAGAGGGCGGCTTTGACGAGCGTGTCGTCCTCGACGCGGTCGACGACGCAGAGATCGAAGTTGAGAACCTCCTCGGCGGCATCGACGGTACACTCGTAGATCTCGGCGCGGCTCTCGCAGTCCTCGAGCCGGGACGCCACGTCGTGGAGGCCCTCGATCTTCGCCTTCCGTTCGACGAGTTCCCGCTCCATCCGCTTGCGGTCGCCGATGTCGCGAGCGATCCCGACCAGCCCCTCGATCTCGCCGTCCGAACGCAACAGCGCCGTGTTGACCTCGGCCGGGGACCGTTCGCCGTCGCGGTCGACCAGCGTGATTTCGTAGGTCGCGACGTTTCGTCCGCCCTCGCTCGCCAGCTCCTCCGCGTGGCGGGAGCCGCGTTCGACGCTCTCATCGGTGATGACCGTCGAGACGTGCTCCCCGAGAAGCTCGTCGCGAGCGTAGCCACACGTCCTCGACATCGTATCGTTGACGGCGACGAACCGCCCCTCGGTGTCCAGTTGATAGACGCAGTCGCCGACCGTCTCGACGATCGTCTTCGTCTGCTCGAGTTCGCGCTCGCGGGCCGCCCGATCGAGCGCGGCTTCGGCCGTCGCGGCCAGCACGTGCACGAGGTGGATCTCGGCGAGATCGAGATCCTCGCCGCCAACCGACGCCACCGACAGCATCCCGTGGTCGCCCATCGGGTAGAGAATCGACTTGCCGACGTCGATTTCGAGGTCGTAGGGGATCCGCTCGGTCGGGACGTCCTCGACGACGAACGGCTCGCCGTCCTCGAAGGGGTCCCAGAGCACCTGATCCGACGGATCGATCGAAGAGATGTCACCCGTGACGTCGTCGAGTCGCTCGCTGCTCGCGGCGAGTTCGAGCGTCTCCGTCTCCTCGTCGTGAAACCGGAGTGCAGCGAGCGGGTTGTCGATGACGTGTTCGGTCGCGTCGGTCACGATCGCGGCGATCTCCGCGGCCGACTCGGCGCGCATCAACTCCCGGGTCGTCTCCTGGAGCGCCTCGAGGGCGTTTGCGCGCTTGCGTTCGGCGGTGACGTCCTGAACGAGCGAGATTACGCCGACGATCTCGTCGTCGCGCGGCGAGCCGCCGTACGACCCGCCAGAATCCGCGTTCTCGCCGGTCAACCGCATGTTGACCCACTCGCAGGTGATCGTCGTCCCGTCCTTGCGGACGTTCTCGTTGGTCCGCCAGGCGGTGTTTCCGTCGAAATCGCCGTCGAGCAGCCGTTCCCAGTGCTCGAAAACCTCGTCCCGAACGTCGTCGGGGACGATCAGATCGGTACCGGACTCGCCGTAGGCCTCCGATTCCGCGTAGCCGAACAGTTCCGTCGCCGCCGGATTCCAGCTCACGACGTCGAAGTCGGGCGACCACTCGATGATCGCGAGCGGCGACTGATCGATGAGCGACGTGAACGGATCCGGGAGGGCGGATCTCGAGTCGTGAGTCGGCGGGCTTGCAGCGGTCGTCGACGCGGTATCCCCGCCTTCGAGGAGCGCCTCGAGACGAGTCGCGAGCGTCTCGACGCCGTCGGCTTGCGGGACGTAGCCGTCGGCGCCGGCGGCGATTACGTCGCCGGCCAGCGATTCGCTGCCGTCGGCCGGGAAGACGACGAGGGGGACGTCGGGGCGGCGCTCCCGGATCCGCCGGCAGCACTCGACCGGGTCGGCGTCGGAGAGCCCGTCGGTCGTCACGACGCAGTCGGCACTCGAGAGGGCCTCGAGACAGTCGGCGACGGTGCCGACGGTCGTGACCCGATCGCTGTGCTCGCGTAGTTTCCGACCGGTTCCGTCGGCCGCGTCGGGGCAGACGTAGACGACCCGCGTATCAGATTCCATGCACCCGTCCCTCCACGTTGGATATGTCGGCGTCAACGAACTGCTGTGTTATTACTGTTCGACTCGACTCAGAATCTGAGTCGCGGCGAAATCGACGGTTCAACGGGACCGGTCGAGCCGGTAATACGCGCTTCAGAGGACAGCTACGTCCCAGAATCGGCCTCTTCGAACCCGCGGAGGACTCCCTGCCCGTCGGTCGATCCGACGTCGGGCAGCGTCGCGCGCTCGGGATGGGGCATCAACACCGCGACGGTCTCGCGCTCGCCGAGGACCCCCGCCACGTTGTGCTTCGAGCCGTTGGGGTTGACGTCGGGGCCGGTCTCGCCGTTCTCGTCGCAGTACCGGAAGAGGATTCGGCCCTCGTCCTCGAGCGTCGCGAGTCGGTCGTCGTCGATCTCGTAGCGACCCTCGCCGTGGGCGATGGGGACCTCGATGACCTCGCCCTCGTCGTAGCGGATCGTCCACGGCGTGTCGTCGCGCTCGACGCGCAGGGAGACGTGCTCGCACTGGAAGCGCGCGCTCTCGTTGGTCGTGAACGCGCCTTCGGTGAGACCGGACTCGCAGCCGATCTGGGCGCCGTTACAGACGCCGAGGACGGGCACGCCGTCGGCCGCGGCCTCGCGGACCTCGGCCACGATCGGCGACCGCGCGGCCATCGCGCCCGCACGCAGGTAGTCGCCGTAGGAGAACCCGCCCGGCAGGACGATCCCCGACGTGTCGGTCGGGAGGCCGTCCTCGTGCCAGACGATTTCGGCGTCGATTCCGAGGTGCTCGAGCGCCCGCTCGGCGTCGCGGTCGCAGTTCGAACCGCCGAATCTGATGATCGAAACCGTCACAGTCGCCACCCCGCGGTGTTGCAGCAGGCGGTTTCGATCAGTGTGGGAGAGACCGTCATCTACCGCTCGTCGACCTCCACGTCGTAGTCGTGGATGGTCGGGTTCGCCAGGAGCCGTTCTGCCATCTCGCTCGCGCGCTCGCTCGCGGCGTCGGCCGACTCGGCCTCGAGGTCGACCTCGAAGCGATCCGCCGCGCGCAGCTCCTCGAGGTCGAAGCCGAGTCGCTCGAGGGCCTGCTGGGTCGTCTCGGCCTCGGGGTCGAGAACGCCGCGTTTGAGTCGGACGGTCACCGTCGCGGTGTAGGCGGTCATCACCTGATACCCCGTAACCGTGCTCAAAAACGCTTTCGGGTTGGCGCTGTAGTACACGTTCGTGAATACTCGAGGGGCGGCTCGACGAGTCGCGTACCGACGGCCGACCGACCGTCAGACGTCCGTTCGGGCGACTCTAACCGCGAGGAAGAGCCCGGCGGAGAGCAGCCCGACGACGGCAGCGCCGACGAACGGTACCGCGTAGCCGCCGAACTGATCGATGCCCAGACCGACGCCGTACGGGACGAGGGTTCCGGCGACGGCGAATCCGATGGCCGTCACGCCGAAGAGCGTGCTGAGATCCGCCGTTCCGAAGAGGTTCGCGAGGAGCGGCGACATGAGCGCCGCGGTACCGCCGTACCCGAAGCCGATGATACCGGAGAGTACGAGTACGGACGCCGGCGTCGGAGCGGCGACGAGCAGGAGCATCGGCACGCACATCAGGACGACGCAGACGGCCATCATTCGATCCGTCCCGATGACGTCGGCGGCCCAGCCGGCGGTGAACTTGGCGACGACGTTCATGCCGCCGACGATGCTGAGCGCGATGACGCCGATCCGGCGGGTCACGCCGGCGGCGTCGGCGAAATCGACGAGGTAGACCAGGATGGCGTTCGCCGGAACGAACATCAACAACATGGCGGCGAACACGACGCCGAACAGCGGCGTCTTCACCGTCGACAGCGCCGTGTCGACCTGTTCGCGCATCGAACGGGGTTCGCCGCCGTTGGCCGTCGGGGCCACCTCGAACTCGCCGGTCGTGTCGGCGCCGACCGCTCGCGGTCGATCCGCGAGCAGGGCGACAGCGATGACGAGCGCGACGAAAAACATGGCCGCGAGGGCGAGGTAGGTTCCCTGCCAGCCGAGCGCGCCGATGAGTACCTCGACGAACGGCGGCATCGCGAGGATTCCGACGCCCCATCCCGACACGGCGACGCCGGTCGCCAGGCTCCGACGCCGCTCGAACCAGCGCGGCGGCGTCGTGTACGCCACGACGAACGTGATCCCCATTCCCGCGGCGGCGACGACGCTGTATGTGGCGAGGACCCAGTAGAACGACGGGGACTGACTCGCGCCGAGCAGTCCGACACAGATCAGCGCCGCGGCGAGGACCAGCAGTCGCTGCAGCCCGTACCGATCGATCGCGAACCCGAGCACGGCGGCCCCGCTGAACGTGACGAACGACTGAATGCTGAACACCAACGAGGTGTTCGCGTAACTCTGGTCGAACGCCTCGAGAACCGGGCTGAGGAAGACGCTAAAGGAGAACATCGTCCCGGCCGTCATCAATGAGAGGGCGAAACACCCCACGACGACGAACCACCCGTAGTAGACGTCGGACTCGAGGAGTCGGGCCTGCAGTAGGTTGGGAGAACGTGACATACGTGTACGGTTCCGGTTCCGCCCAATAACCGCCCACGTCCAGTACGGTTTTGCCGCCTCTTTCGATTTCGTAGCGCCGTCGAGACGCCGTCGTTCGCAGAATCCCGTCTCGGGACCGCAATCGGCCGGTGACGACTCGGAACGTACTGTCATCGGACGATATTTTTCGGTACGCTGTCGTTCTCAGGAACATCAACAGAAAGCAGGACTTTTGACCACAGGTGGACTGAAGCACGTAGTGATGGATCTACATTCGCTCGAGCGGAGGTGGCAGCGATGACGACCGACGTAACCGAGATCACCGTGATCGGAGACGACGACACCGGACTCATTGCCCGGGTGACGAGCCTCCTGTTCGAGCGCGGAATCAACATCGAGGACCTCGATCAGGCGGTTCGCGACGGCGTCTTCCGGATGTACCTCGCCGTCGATACCTCGGAGATGGTCTGTACCAAGGAGACCCTCCGCGAGGACCTCCACGAGCTCGGCGACGACCTCGGCCTCGACGTCCAGGTCCGGTTCCCCGCCGACCGCGAGAGCCAGCAGATCGCCGTCCTCGTCACGAAGGAGAGCCACTGCCTCGAGGCGATGTTCGAGGCGTGGGCCAACGACGAACTCGGCGCCGACATCGGCGTCGTCATCGGGAATCACGACGACCTGCAACCCCTCGCGGAACACTACGACGTCCCCTTCCACGACATCGGCGACGAGGGCGGCCAGCAAAACGAGGAGAAACTGCTCGACCTCCTCGCCGAGTACGACGTCGACCTGATCGTCCTCGCGCGGTACATGCGCATCCTCAGCCCGAACGTCGTCTTCCGCTACGAGGACCGCATCATCAACGTCCACCCCTCGCTGCTGCCCGCCTTCCCCGGCGCGGAGGCCTACCGGCAGGCCGTCGAGGAGGGCGTCCGCGTCGCGGGCGTCACCGCCCACTACGTGACGACCGACCTCGATCAGGGACCCATCATCACCCAGCGCGCGTTCGACGTCCCCGACGATGCCAACCTCCCGGAGATGAAACGCCGCGGCCAGCCCCTCGAGGCCGACGCCCTGCTCGAGGCGGTCAAACTCCACCTCAACGGGGACGTCTCCGTCCACCGCGGCCGGACGTCGGTCCGGGAGAACGGCACCGACTATCAGCTCGGCCTCCCCGAAGAGGTCGACGAGTTCACCCCGGACCGACCGGTCGACGGCATCGGCGACGTCGTCGCGAACGAACAGTAGCGGCCCTCGGTTCTCGAGAGCGTTTTCGCGTCCCCCCAAGCGGTTCGCGCGTCGACGCTCGAGCTACGCCTCCCAGCTCTCGAGGCAGTCGTCGCTACAGAAGTGGTGGTAGACCGCTTCACCGTCCTCGACGGTGGTGACGACGCGGTAGTCGGAAGACGATGCAACGGAGTCGCCACACTGTCGGCAGTCCGGTGAGTCCTCGTCCGTCGAATCAGCCATTAGGCGACCGAAGGGACGAGACTCACTTTAACGAACTTGTTCCGGCGGTATCAGCCACGGTCGACCGAACCGGGGCGTTCGCGCCGAATCGGACCCGTCGCACGACGGTAAACGGCTGCCGGCGTCCCCACCGATCGGAAGCGCAGCCGAGCCTGTCAAAATCAAGGAACGCTCTTGTGTAGCACTTTGTTGATTTCACAGCGTAGCTTTGACAGCATGTTTGAGGGCTTCTCTCCCTGGTTTCCGCAGTAGCTTGCGTCGAAGTTGAAACGCTCGGAGATACTGTGTAAGCTTATCTTTTGAGATGCCTCGATGAGGCGAGAGCCACGGTCGCAGCAGCGATCCGTGGCTCTCGCAGGTGTTGACGTGTACGTTTTCGTCAGCGTATTCGCCGTCGCCGTGGACGACGTATTCGCGGTCGAATGCGTCGTCCTCGGCAAGTGGATCGTAGGCGCGAAATCCGTCAGTGTAGACGGTCAGTGGCTCCTTCTCGCGGTTTGCGAGAAGGAGCCGAATCGTCGATTCATCGGCTGATTTCGCTGGGATCACGTATCGATCGCCGGTGCCACGATCGACGATCGTGAACACCGGCGGTTTGTCCTGATCGTACGATCCTCGTCCACGTGTGGACAGGCCACGCGAGCGCGACTCTTGGTCGCGCTCGCGGCCTTTTAGCCCTGCAGAAACGTAGACTTCGTCGATTTCGACCGGACCAACGAGGTCGAGCGAAGGCGCGTCGAGCGCCTTCGTAAAGCGCTCGACGCGCTGGTAGATCGTTTTGTACTGGACGTCGATCTCTAGCTGAAGTTGGCGAAGACTCGTGTTAAACCGAAGAAACGCATAAATCGAGAACAGCCACTTTCTGAGTGCGACTTTCGAGTGGGCGAAGATTGTGCCGGTCTTATCGTTGAACGTGCGGTCGCAATTCTTACAGAGATAGCGCTGAAAGTGCCCATAGCTGCCGTTCTTGACCGCCAGGTCAGAACGGCAGCGAGGGCAAGTAACACCGTTACGCCAGCGAACCTGCGCCAACAGGTCCGCTGCGACCGATTCCGACCCAAACACATCTAGCGGAATCATGCTTAACGGACACCGCTGACGCGGTGTCCTTGCTCTCTTCGATTCCACAGCGATAGCTGAGCAGTATCAACAATCTCCTACAGAAGAGCGATCAAGGAAAGAAGTGTTCGAAACGCGGGTTCCGGCGACAGTAGCCTCATCGAGAGCGGCATCGAAGTTTGGTACGTTATGGCACAATGAGGGGAGCGGGAAGCCCAACAGGAACTGTTCGTCGATCAGTACACACTTGGACTGGTCGGTCCGGACCAGGAGTGGGCGGGAACCGTCGCGGACGGCGGGACGATCGAGACGTACACGCCGCCGGGCTGCTGGGGGCCGATCTCACCCCCGAGTTCCGCGGCGGTCACGAGGTCACGCGGCCGATCCGCGTCGAGGGCGCCGAGGTTGGCGGGGCCCGAAGCGAATCGACGGGACGCCCCTCGAGGACGAGCCGGAAACGGACGCGGAGTCGTGGAACGCGTGACGGTCGGCGCCCTGCTCGAGTTCGGAACGCGAACCGCGATCGTCCCGACAACGAGAAAATGCAGGGGTTTCGGCTACGCAGCGGTTACACACCCGTTGCGCCCGACGTCTGGCCCGATCGTGACGTCTGCAAGATCCCGTACGCGCTGACGAGAGACAGGATCATGATAAGGATGCCGGCCGCGACGTTGATCTGTATCACCAGGGGTCGACTAACCCCGAGGACGAACGGCGCCGCGGTCGTCCACGCGCCGAGCAGCGCCAACACGCCGGCGAGGGCGATGATCGGCTTATCCTGACTGATCCGAAGCGCGTGGACCGACGCGAGTACGGCCATCGTCGCCCCCAGTAGAACGTTGTGGATCCCCATCCAGTGGGTGATGGTGAACACGGCCGTCGAAACCATGACGAATGCGCTGATGGCCGCTGCGAGTCCCACCGTCCGTTCTGCTAGTACTAGCGTGCCGTCGCGGTTGATCACGCTCAGTACATCCGTCCGATCTAGGAGATTGTGCCGTCTCGAGGAGTCGGCGGACGAGGACCGCGCAGGCTGTGCGGGACCCCAGTCGTCCGACATCTGCGAGAGGACGGTGAATCCGATGATGACGAGGATAAACAGCGTCAGCATCCCGGTCGCGACGGCCGCGATTCCGCTGGTGAGGCTGAACGCGACGATACTCGCTGCGATTGCGCTGGCGGTGAAACTCATTGACGCTCGGTCGAATGTGTTTCGTCCCCCAACATGAGGGTTACTTATCCGTTTCGAGCGCGCCACACGGTAGCATCTGCCGCATTCTGCGATGGGCGACGACGGTCGAGCCGACGCCGGCGCCCGAGGCGACGGAGCGAGGACCGGCGCGATCGCGGCGGATTACAGCCGGCGGACCGCGCCGATGGCGCTCGAGAGGGGCGGCGCGTCGAACAGTTCCATCCCGGTGTAGGCGTTAGCACCGGCGCAGTAGAGGTCGCGGGCCGTCTCGACGACGCGCTCCTCGAGGGGCTCGGGCTCCGCGTCGCACAGGGACTTCCAGTCGGCGACGTCCTCGCGTTTCGCCTCGGCCTTGGCCGCCTCGACGGCCTGCACCCACTCGGGCTGGGTCCGCTTGTGATACTGCCGGAGGACCTCCTTGGAGAGCTGGGTGCCCTCGTAGCTGAAACGGTTCTCGTCGAAGGTACCGACGACGTCGGCGACGCGGATCTCTCCCTGACAGTAGCAACACTCGATCTTGCCGTCCTCGTGGACCAGCCCGGCGGACTCGGCTTGCTCGGTGACGATCCGGTTGACCTCGCTGGCAACCGACTCGAGGTCGTCTATCGCGGCCGCGCCGGCGATCTCGTCGGCCTCCGCGCGGTCGAGCTGCCGGTCGCTCTCCTCGTACTTCGTCGTGAACTCGACGATCGGGTCCTCGAGGTCGACGGCCTCGTCGGGCCACGCGTCGAGATCCAGGCCGTGGTCGGCGGGCTCGGTCCGATCGCGGAGGCTCGAGCCGACGGGAACGCGGTTCCGGAAGACGATCTCGAGGGGCACGAGGTAGTTCTCGCCGGCCTCGGCGTGGTACCTGTCGTAATCGTACTCCCGGCCTTCGTTGGGGAGGTCGGGCACCTGCGTGAGGTCGATGGCCATCTCCCAGGGCGGGCGCGAGGCGTCCTCGAGCGAGACGACGTCGCCGTTCTCGACGACACCGCGGTAGTGGGTCGGAACGCCTTCGGACTCGAGCAGTTCGAAGTTGAACGCGCCCATCGTACAGAGGCTGGCGCCCTTGTCGGGGATGCGGTCGGGCATCTGGCCCCAGTCGAAGACGGAGTAGGCGTCGGTGAAGACGAACGCGCCGTCGCCGAGTTCCTCGTCGGTCGCTTCGTCATCGATCCGGAACTCTTTGACGCTCGTCACGTAAGACACCTCGAGACGTGTCCGCGGCCGCCGTTCATATCCCAGTTGCCGTGGCCGGCCCCTAAGAAGGTTTCAGTATCGAGCGGGCGACTCGGCATCGGTGTCGGCGTCCGCTCGAGGGTCGAAACCGGTCGGGTTCCGCGTTCAGTCACCGTCGACGGTCGTGAGCAACTCGTCCGCGTTCCCCTGGAGCGGTTCCTCGAGGGTCTCGTCCTCGACCAGGTTGCGGAGCGTCGAATCGCACTGGGGCGTCGCCAGCGCCTCGAGCGCCTGCCGGCGATACCGGTCGTCGATTCGATCCTCGCGGACGAGCGCCGCGAGTTCGTCGCACTCGTTGGCCGTTTTCAGCTCGCGAATCGCGTCCGCGCGTCGCTCTTCGTCGGCCCCCTCGTCGAGAGCGAGGTCGACGCACTCCTCCGGTGTCCGTGAACTCATGGGTCACCGTTCGCGGCCGCCGCCGATAACTTCGGGACCTGCGTTCGACGGACGGGACGCGGAACCGACCCCTGAACCTCGCGCGTCTCGGCGCTGCTCGCCCGGGAACCGACGCCGTCGGCGACCGACGACGGACCAAGGGACTGACGCGACGCCGGTCCGTCCTCGAGTCCGTAATTTTCGCGCGCTTCCTGTCCGTATCGGTGCAATAGTCCGACACAGCTGGCGCTCCTTCGACGCGTATGGAGATGAATCACATCCGGCGTGGCGACGGCGAGCCGCTGCTCCTCGTTCACGGCCTGGGCGGAAGCTGGCGGACGTGGACGCCGGTGCTCGACGGGCTGGCCGCCGAGCGCGAGGTGACCGCCGTGGATCTCCCCGGTCACGGCGAGACGCCGCCGCTGTCCGGCGAGGTTTCCGTCGACACTCTTGCCGATGCGGTCGCCTCGTTTCTGACTGCGAACGATCTCGAAGGGGTCGACGTCGTCGGGAACTCGATGGGCGGGCGACTCGTCCTCGAACTCGCGCGTCGGGGCGACGTCGGCGCGACCGTCGCGCTCGATCCCGGCGGGTTCTGGACGGGCTGGGAACGGTACTTCTTCTACGCGACGCTCGCCCCGTCGATCCGCCTCGTTCGCGGGCTTCGGCCCGTGATGGATCGACTCGTGGACAGCGCCGCGGGCCGGACCCTGCTCCTGGCGCAACTCTCGGCGCGCCCCTGGGACCTGCCCGCCGACGTCGCCCGCGAAGAGATGCGGACCTTCGCCGACTCGCCGTCGTTCGACGAACTGTTGCGGCGGTTGGCGTTCGGTCCCGGCCAGCCCGGGACGGAGTCGACGCCGGGCCCGGTCGTGATCGGCTGGGGCCGCAAGGATCGGGTCACCCTCCCCCGACAGGCGAAGCGCGCTGCGAACCGATTCCCCAACGCGCGAGTCTACTGGTTCGAGGACAGCGGACACTATCCGCACTGGGACGCCCCCGAGGAGGCCACGCGGGTGATCCTCGCCGCCACGGCTCGCGAGACGTTCGACGGGTCGTGAGGACGAGACTCCGTACACGCCGGCGCGGAACGCGGCCGTGACCGAGAGAGTCGACCCGCACACACCGACCGGGACGTCAGTTCCTCGAGCGGGCGGGACGAACGATCCATCACCCTTTTCTCGCTGTACCGAGATTGATACGCCGATGGAGCGACCGGTGACCGAGGCAGACCTCACGTACGACCACGTTCCCGAGACCGACCAATCGTTCGAGAACGCACTCGAGAAGGCGCGCGCCGGCGACCGGCTCACGGTCGACGACGCCATCGAGTTGCTCACGACCGGGTCGGACAGCGACGGCATCGATCGCCGGCGCAAGGAACGAGTCCTTGAGGCCGCCGACCGCCGCCGCGCCGAGGTCGTCGGCGAGGAGGTCACCTTCGTCGCCAACCTGAACAACAACGTCACGACCGCGTGTAACGTGGGCTGTCTGTTCTGTAATTTCAAGGACGCCGCCCACACGTTCGAACGCGAGAGCGAGGTCGAGACCGCGGGCTTCACGAAAACCCCCGCGGAGTCCCGCGAGGTCGTCGCCGACGCCGTCGAGCGGGGCATCTACGAAGTTACCTCCGTCTCCGGCCTCCACCCCGCGTTCGCCCTCGACGACGAGCACCGGGAGATCCTCGAGGCCCACCCGAACCCGAAGGAAGTCAACTACAAGCCCCCCGAGGTCTACGCGACCAGCCCCGGCACCTACGTCGACCAGATCGCGGCGATGAGCGTCGACGGCGTCCACGTCCACTCGATGACCCCCGAAGAGGCCTACCACGCCCGCCGCGGAACGGAGTGGTCCTACGAGGAGGTGTTCCGCCGGCTGCAGGACGCGGGACTCGACACCGTCCCCGGAACGGCCGCCGAGATCCTCGTCGAGGAAGTGCGGGACGTGATCTGCCCCGGCAAGATCGGCACCGAGGAGTGGCTCGAGGCGATGGAGGCCGCCGCGAGCGTCGGCCTCGGCATGACGGCGACGATCATGTACGGCCACGTCGAGAACGAGGCCCACCGCGCGATGCACCTGAAGCGGATTCGGGACCTGCAGGACCGGACCGGAAACATCTCCGAGTTCGTCCCGCTCTCCTTCATCCACCAGAACACCCCCCTCTTCGAGCACGACGTGGTCTCCGGCGGCGCGAGCACCGACGAGGACGAACTCATGATCGCCGTCTCGAGACTGTTCCTCGACAACGTCGATCACGTCCAGTCCTCGTGGGTCAAGTACGGCGACGAACAGGGGCTGAAGATGCTCTCCTGTGGCGCCGACGACTACATGGGGACGATCCTCTCCGAGGAGATCACGACCCGCGCCGGCGGGGAGCACGGCGAGTTCCGGTCGTTCGCGGACTACGTCGAGATGATCTCCTCGATCGGTCGGGTCCCGGTCGAGCGCTCGACCGACTACGAGACGCGACGCGTCATCGACGCCGACGAGCCACCGTTCGGCCCGCAGTTGGGGCCGAAGGCCGACGGCACGCCGCTGCTGACCGACGACGAACGCGCTGAACGAGCAGTACCGGCCGACGACTGACCGGCCGATAGCGGCGGATTCGACGTTCGGCCGTCGGACGCCCCGCCCGAACTCTTGTAAACTATTTGAACTAGAAGCGCGTAGCCGATGCCGAGATAGTCGTCGACTGCGGCGTTGTGTCTGTCTTCCTGAGGATCGTGCGGTCCCCGTCTCGCCGCCGGTTATACGCCGAGTGATCGCTGGAAAAACAACGAAAGCGTTGACCGATCGTTCCACCGCCCGGAGCCCGGATAGCGCCGAACGGAGATCGGACCGCTGAGTGCGGCAAACTACGGGTTCCAGACGGTCGAAGGCGTTTAGTTTACTCCCTGCGGATCGAGGAGGCCGGCGACTGCACAGAGCAGGTTCCCGAGGAGGTTCCCCCCGCCCGACTGTGCATCTACGTTGACGGTTATCTCGGAGATATTGACGACGAGGCCCAGCAGGTTGAGGTCGATCGGGCCCAGATTGAGGAAGAGGATGTCACACGTTTGCTGCTGTGTACTCACCGTATCCTCTGCCGTTTCCGCGGGCTGTAGCGTCGCCGTTGCGCCCTCGAAAGTCCCACTATTCGTCTGCAACGCGTTCTCGTTGGCGTTGACATTAGGCAGGACTTCGGCAACGAACTCACCGGCCAGTTCGACGGTGTTTTCTCCCGTCTGTGTCGCTTCGGTAATCGTGACCGTGAGCGACTGGATGACGGCATTCTTGTTTCCGCTGACGATCTGGGCCTGATCGGCCACGTCGCCCAGCGGAACCGATCCCGTTGCGGATTCTTGGCCGGCAGCTGAGCCAGCGAGTCCCGCAACGCCGGTCGCCGCGACACCGGTTACTGCTGTACTTTTCAATATCGTTCGTCGAGTGGGATGGTCTGTCATTGCGATCCGGGTGGAACGGGGCTGCGATTCCGTAAAAACTGGCGCGACCGTTTCGGACGGTTCCTCTCGAGAATACGATACACGATCGATCGTCGATGCAATAGTACCGCAGTCCGGTACGTAACCCCTCTTCTTGGCGGTATCACAGATTCTGTTATCGATGATTAGTCGATCCACCGCCGATAATCGGCAGACGGTACGGCGATATATCGATTGGAAACGTTCGGTGTTCTGGACCGATTGCAGCGACCGCACCCGTTTCGGCTTTCCAGGAATCGCTCACGAACGCGGACTCGAGCGTTTCGTTTCAGAAATAGACCTTAGGCTGATAGAAGTCTGTGATTTTCTTCGAATCGTATTTAATATACACTCGTCACTTATGGCCAGAAGCCGGATTCCCCTTGTATACCAGTATCTGTCATTGACAGTAGATGTGACGAAATTCGAGCTTTCACTAGTGCCGTATAGTTGTCAACACAGTCGATACGGAAAATTTGTCGAGGATACCCGACTCGAGCCGGCAACCGATGCGTCGGAACCATCCTTTATGGGGACACTCGAGAACGTATGCGTATGCGACTCGAAGGCAAGACGGCGTTTATCACGGGTGCAGGGTCCGGCCTCGGCCGGGAAGCCGCAGAACTGTTCGCCGAGGAAGGCGCGACGATCGTCGCCGCCGATATCGACCTCGAGGGCGCCGAGGAGACGATCGACCGCGTCGAGGACATCGGACAGGCGGGGACCGCCCTCGAGTTGGACGTCCGGGACGCCGACGCGGTCCACGCGGCCGTCGACGAGGCGGTCGACGAGTTCGGCCTCGACGTCATGCTCAACAACGCGGGCGTCAGCCACGAGCGCGCGAAGGTAGAGGAGATCGACGAGGGCGAGCGCGACCGGGTCATCGACGTGAACGTCAAGGGCGTATGGAACGGCTGTCACGCCGTGATTCCACACTTCAGGGAGCAGGGGTCGGGCGCGATCGTCAACACCGCGTCGCTGGCGGGCGTCATCGGCGCGCCCCAGCTCGGCGCCTACTCGCTCTCGAAGGGCGCGGTCGTCAACTTCACGCGCACCGTCGCGGCCGAGGTCGGGCCGGCCGGCGTCCGGGCGAACGCGGTCTGTCCGGGCGTCACGGACACGGCGATGCCCCGGAAGAACCACACCGAGGAGGAGTGGGAGGCGAGGAAGGAAGAGATGTCGAAGTTCTATCCGCTCAAGCGACTCGGTGAGCCCGAGGACATCGCCAACGCCATGCTGTTCCTCGCCAGCGACGAAGCCGACTGGATCACCGGGCAGGCGCTGGTCGTCGACGGCGGCTTCTCCTGCACGTAGGACGTCGCGTTCCAGTCGCCGCTCACGGCGACTCGTTTCGCTCGCATCCGGCGGGGGAAGCGTTTCGGGACCGGCGGCCGAACGCCCGCTATGGCCACCGACGAGTCGTACGTCCGGCAGGCGATCGATCTCGCCGAATCGGCGGTCGAACACGGAAACACTCCCTTCGGCTCGCTGCTCGTCGTCGACGACGAGATCGTTCGAACGGCCGAGAACACCACGCTCACGGACGACGACATCGCCGCCCATCCGGAGTTCGAGCTGGCCCGGTGGGCCGCGAGCGAACTCGAGTCGAACGAACGCGAGTCGTGTACGATGTACACGAGTACCGAACCCTGTCCGATGTGTGCGAGCGCGATCGTCTACGCGGGACTGGGGCGGGTCGTCTACGGCGTCTCCGTCGAGTCGCTCGCGGAACTCAGAGACGGCGTGATCGAGATTCCCTGCGAGGAGGTCGTCGACCGGGCCGACGCGCCGACCGCTGTCGACGGACCGGTCCTGGAAAGTGAGGGGCTCGCGGTCCACGACGACTACTGGTAGCGCGTCCCCGCTCAGCGCGTCGCCGCCGCAGCGTTTCGGAGCACCGCGCGATACCGCTGCCCGGCCTCGTCGTCGGCCGCGAGCGCCTCGTGAATCGTCGGCGAAATCCACTCGCGGTCGGCGTTCGGCTCTCGCGTCGCGCCCTCGGCACCGGCGGTGCCGTCGGCGGCGACGCCGTCGAACCCGTCGGTTCGCAGGTCGTCGGGCAGGAACCGCTCGTAGACCGGTAGGCGTTCGCCGAGCGGCAGTTCCGCCGAGGCGGCGATCTCCTCGAGTTCGCGCAGCGCGGGCCACTTGTACTCGGGGTTGATGTGGTCGTCCGTGACCGGCGACACGCCGCCGAGGTCGTCGACGCCGCAGTCGATCAACTCTTTCGCGGGTGCGAGGTTCGGCGGCACCTGCACCGAGACCTCCTCGGGGAGGGCGACGCGGGCCATCGCCGTCACGTGGCGCATCGTCGCGAGGTCGGGCGACCCCTCCGACCAGCGCTCGTTGTCGACGACCGGCTGGACGATCACCTCCTGGATGTGATCGTAGCGCTCGTGCAGTTCGCGGATCGCGAGCAGGCTCTCCGCCCGGTCGCGCCACGTTTCGCCGATCCCCACGAGGATTCCGGTGGTGAAGGCGACGTCGAGTTCGCCGGCGTTCTCGATGGTCCGCAGGCGCTGGCCCGGTTCCTTGCGCCGCGGACCGGCGTGGGCGCCGACCTCGGCGGTCGTCTCGAGCATCACGCCCATGCTCGCGTTGACGTCGGCGACCTCGGCCAGCTGCTCGCGGGTCTGGTCGCCCGGGTTGGCGTGAGGGAGCAGTCCCTCCTCGAGGGCGACCTCGCAGGCCGCGCGCAGGTACTCGTGGATGGAGTCGTGGCCCCACTCCGCGAGTTGCGCGTGGATCTCGGTGTAGCGGTCGTCGGGGTCGTCGCCGAAGGTGAACAGCGCCTCCGTACAGCCCGCGTCGGCCCCCTGTCGGCAGATCTCTCTGACCTCCTCGAGCGAGAGGAGGGAGGCCTCTCCGGGCGGATCGAAGTAGGTGCAGTAGGTGCAGGTGTACCGGCACGCCGTGGTCAGCGGCACGAAGACGTTTCGCGAGAAGGTCAACGCCGCGGGTGCCTCGACGTCGGCGGGCGTGACCTCGAGGAGGTCCTCGACCGCCGCGTCGTCGACCGCGACGTCGACGCCGTACTCGCTCGCCCCGGGGAACATTACCTCAGATTCCCGGCGCTCGGCACATAAGCCCTTCACTTCCGGGCGTGGTCTCGACGCCGATCCGAACCGGCAGCGGCGGAGAGAGACGGATCAGTTATGGGAGCGACGGATCGGTTGTCTTACGGCGGTCGTCGCGCCTAGTGGAACGCACATGCTCGATATCGCACTCCATACCGGAACCGACCACCCAGATCTCCTGTGGATACTCGTCCCGAGTTTCCTGTCGTTCGTCGCGGGACTCACCGCGCTCGCGTACTCGGACCGCATCCGCGAGTGGATGCGCCCCGAGAGCGAGCCGACGTCCGACTGAGCGCCGCCCACACTCCGTTCGTTCGTGAATTCGATCGTCCAGCGGCGCGGCCGGCGTGTCGGCTGCCGGGCAGGAGGACTACTCGGTGGTCGAGTTCTCGAGTCGAGCGACGGTCACGCGGCCGCCGTCCGCGTCGAGTTCGAACCCGAGTTCCCGGAGCGACGCGGGGGCGCGGTCGGTCTCGGAGCCGTGGACCAGCACCTCGACGAGATCCGCGGGTTCGTCGACGTCGGTCGCCAGCCGGAAGGAGTCGACCGTCTCGAGGTTCGCGCCGACGTCGCGGGCGATCTCGCAGTGATCCAGGTAGGACGCCCCGTGGTAGTCCACCCGAAAGTCGGGGTGGCGAACGACCAGCGCGTTCGTGCCGCCGCCCCGTCCCGGTGCGACGGCCACGTCGGCGTCCGCGGAGAAGAGGGTCTCGAGCGCGTCGACCGTCGTCAGCGCGAGGTCGGCCATGACGACCGCGACGGCCTCGTCGCCGCACCCGTTCGGGAGGCGCGCGTTGACCGCCTCGGTGAGCGACCGCTCGTCGACCGAGACGGCCGTCGACACGCGAACGTCGTCCGCGATGGGGAGCGCGTCGAGGTCGAGCGGCGCCGTCGCCACGACCGTCGGTTCGTGACCCGCCCCGACGACCGCCGCCAGGACGTCCGCGAGCATGGCTCGAGCGACCGTCGATCGTTCCGACGGTGAGAGGGCGGCCGCGAGCCGCGTTTTGGGCTCCGTCGCGGCGAACGGGACGACGACGTGCATCGCTCGAGGGTACGCCGGTCGGACCCAAAAACACGTCGAACCGGGACCCAGTCGAATCGGGACCCGCGTCGAACCGGGACCCAGTCGAATCGGGACCCGCGTCGAACCGGGACCCGATTCCGTGCGATTACGGGTTCGGACCGCGGCGGCCTCCGCGCGGTTCCGCGCTCGGGCCACGCCAGTTACGGGCGACCACCGTCGTGCCCCCCGACACGAGTGCGGTCGCTGGCGTCGTCGGGTCGCGAAAGAACGGCGAGCCTAGAACAGCGGCTCGAGTTCGTCCTCGTCGTCTTCGACGAGTTCTTCGAGGTTCTCCTCGCTCTCCTGCTGGATGTCGTCTATGTTGTCCTGCGCTTCGATCGCGACCTGCTGGAGGCGCTTGATCCGCGGGACGTTCGTCACGCCGGAAAGCAGGATCGCTGCGGACACTTCGGGCTCCTCTCGCGGGAAGTCGCCACCGCGAACTTCCATGCTGCCCGTCTCCTCTTCGAGCCACTTCCGCCCGCGCTCTATGCCTTTCCGGTTGAGGTACTCCGGCGGACCGGAGAGCACGAGCAGGGCCCGCTCGGTGCCTTCGATCTCACACGGTAGCGTCAGCCGGCCCAGCGCGGCCTTGCGGACGAGGCTCGTGATGCGGTTGGTCGTGTTCGCCGCGTCGAGATCGTCGCCGCTGCCGCCACCGTCACCGGTGAATCGGGACAGCAGCCCGCCGCCGCTGTTCAGGTCGACCTCTTCGCTGGCGAAGCCGACCGTCGAGACGCCGCCGCCCGAGAGCGTGTTGATGATCTCCGAAGAGTCGACGACGCTCTCGGCGACCTCCTGTCCGTCGCCGACCTCGCCGGCGCCGAAGAGGATGCCGAATCGACGGACGATCTCCTCGTTGATCTGGTCGTAGCCGCCTTCGACGGACTCGCCGGTCTGTCGCCACGAGTCGTTGTCGAAGACCATGAGGTTGTCCACTTCGCGGACGAACGTCTGGAACGACCTGGCCGCGTTGAGCGTATAGATCCCGCCCTCGTCCGTGCCCGGCAGGACGCCGAGGCCGTAGACCGGGATCGTGTAGATCCGTTTGAGGTGTTTTGCGAGGACGGGCGCACCGCCGGATCCGGTTCCGCCGCCCATTCCGGCGACGACCAGAAAGGCGTCGACCTCGTGGGTGGGGATCGCATCGATGGCGTTTTGCACCTCGTCGATGTCCTCCTCGGCGACTTCCGCGCCGAGTTCGTTGTCTGCTCCTACACCGTGGCCCTTGACGCGGGCCTGTCCGATGAGGACGCGATTCTCCTGTGGTATGTTGTCGAGACCGATGAGGTCCGCTTTCGCGGAATTGACGGCTATCGCCGCGCGGACGATTCCGCTACCCGTCCGATCGTCGTAATCGAGGAATCGATCGACGATCTTGCCACCGGCCTGTCCGAATCCGATCATCGCCAGCTTCATTGTTTGTCAGGGGGCTCCGTTGGATTGGTACAGTGTGATCAAGGACATAAGTCTTTTGTTGAAGTGAATTTCACGACACCTTCAGTGTCTTCGAAAACCGCCAGCAGACGCCGAGGTTCTCGAGTGAGTTACGATCGATATTCCGATCGCTAGAAACGGCAGCCCTATCCTTTATACTAAAGCTTTGGGCTAATTGGGACACCCTTAAGTCGGGGTAGGAAACCGTCGACGGCGATCCAGTCTCGGGCGCGGCTCACGCGGACCGCCGCTTGGCCGTCCGACGGTCGGCCGCGTCCACGCCGAGATACGCGCCGAGCGTCGTCAGTTCGTCCTCCGAGACGTCGAACGCGGTCACGTCGTTGGTGACGACGGTGTTGTTCATCTCGAGCGAGCGCGCCTGATCGGCGCCGAACGGAACGAACGGGAGGGGTTCGACCGCCGACAGGCCGAGTTTCGCCAGCGACATGGGGATCGAGAGGATCTTCACCGAGTGCCCGTCGGCCGCGTAGGCCATCTCGGTCGCGTCCGCGAGCGTGACGATCTGCGGACCGGCGATCTCGTAGGTCTCGCCGACGTGGGTGTGATCTTCGAGGGCGTCGGCGAGCATCGGGACCAGGTCGCCGACCCAGACCGGCTGGAACCGCGTCTTGCCGCCGCCCGGCAGCCCCGTCACGTACGGCGTCGTCAGTTGCTTCGTGAACTCGAGGAACTCGGCGCCGTCGCCGAAGACCACGGACGGGCGGACGATCGTCCACGCGAGGTGCGAGTCGGTGACGATGGCTTCGGCCGCGCCCTTGGTGCGGAGGAACTCGGTGTCGGCGTCCGGATCGGCGCCGAGCGCGCTCATCTGGACGAACCGATCGGCGTCGCCGTCTTCGGCGGCCCGAACGAGGTTCTCGGTGCCGCCGAGGTGGACCGTCTCGTGGGCGCCCTCGTCGCGGGGCTGGTACAGCGGCGAGAGCGAGACGAGGTTGACGACGGCGTCGTGGCCCGCGACGGTGTCGGCGATCGAGTCGTAACTGCTGACGTCCCCTGCCGCTCGCTCGACGCCCTCGGGGAGGGCAGCGCCGCTTGGATCGCGGGCCAGCGCCGTGACGTCGTGGCCGCGTTCGTGGAGTTCCGTGCAGAGATTCGTGCCGATAAAGCCGGTACCGCCGGCGACGAGGACGTTCATAGCGGAAACGTGCATTCGGAACGATAAATAGCTGGAGGTGCCGATGTGCGGCCGATTGACCTACACCTAAGTACTCCACCCCACGACGTGGGAGTATGCTGGTCACGCTCGAGGGGCTGGACGGCAGCGGCAAGACGACGGTCTGGGAGGCGCTGTACGACGCGTATCCCGACGCCGTATTCACCCGCGAACCGACGAACGACTCCTGGTACGGCGAGGCCGTCTATCGCTCGATCGAGGACGACGACGCCGACCCGCTGGCGGAACTGTTCCTCTACACCGCCGACCACGCCGCGCACCTCTCGCGCGTGGTCGAGCCCGCGCTCGAGCGCGGCGACCTCGTGATCTCCGATCGCTACTCCGACTCCCGCTTTGCCTATCAGGGCGCAACCCTCGAGCGATCCGATCGAGTCGACCTCGAGGACCCCCTCGAGTACGTCGTCGACATCCACGACTCCTTCACGATCCCGCCGGACCTGACGGTCTACCTCGATCTCGACCCCGAGACGGCCGCCGAGCGCGCGGGCACGACTAACAAGTTCGAGCGGGCGGAGTACCTCGAGACGGTCCGGGACAACTACGAACGCCTCCTCGAGTGCGACCCCGACCGGTTCGTCCGCGTCGACGCGACGCAGGAACCCGAGACGGTGCTCGAGGAGGTGTCGGGAGTTCTCGAGTCGGTGCTGGAGGGATCCGGCCTCGAATGAGTGTGAGCCGGCCGAACCTCCAGGTAGAGAGTTGCACGGTTTGGCTCTATTGAAACCCGATTCTTCAGATGCATTGTAGCGTGAAACGCAAGCACACTACACGTGTGAATAGAACGGCGCTTCGATTGACGAACTGGATAAAGCGAAGTGTCCTGCTATCGCGGCAACAGTGATTCGCCACGCCCTCCCCAGCCGATTCGCTCGCTCCGCTCGCTCATCCCTCGCGTGAGTTCGTGCCGCGGTTCGCTTTACGCTCACCCCGGCACAGCACGCGCCACCGCATGCCGGCTGACCGGCCGAGAAGTATGTAGATCGCCTGTTCTTACCGATTCCCCATCAGAATTCGTTAGCCGCTGAGGATTTTAACAGCGTATCCGATTTCGTTATCGAACCAGCTGTGAAACTCGCGGGAAGTACAGATCACCCTGTTAGCGCACGTGAGGGGCCGCGGATCGAGACGGAACCGGCGTCTCGGAGGACTCAAGGGATCTGTTCCCGTAGGAGCGAACAATGGGGCAGGACCTCCTCGGGGTATTGTTCGGCGATCCGTTCGCGGTGATGAACACGATCGGCTTACTCGCGTTCGCTCTCGTCGGCTCGTCGAAGGCGATCCGCGAGGAGTTCGACCTGCTCGGAATTACTGTCGTCGGGCTGGCGATGGCGTTCGCTGGCGGAGCGACGCGCGACCTCCTCGTGACGCGGGTTCCGTTAGCGCTTCAGTCCCCGATCGAAATCGCGCTGGGACTGCTCGGAGTCGGCCTGGCGATCGCACTGAGCGTCGTCCTCACGGCTCCGGATACGCACCCGATCACGCTCGTCGCGGACGCGATCGGGCTCGCCGCGTTCACGACGACCGGTGCCATCGTCGCCACCGACGCGGGCGTTTCGGCGTTCGGCGTCGTCGCTATCGCGACGATCAACGCCGTCGGTGGCGGCGCGTTCGCCGATATCCTTCTGGATCGATCCCCGTTCATCCTCTTCGACGATTTCTACGCGAGTTGCGCAGTGCTGGGCGGAAGTACGTACTTTCTCGCGGGGGTCGTCGGCGTCACCGGAAGCACCGCCGCCGGACTATGCGCGGCCGTTACCGTGCTAACGCGGTTAGCTGCGGTCACTCGTGACTGGAACCTGCCGACGGTACAGGGATTAGGACTCGTCGAGCAGTGAATCGGCATCTGATGTAGACGCACTCATCGCAACGACGCCCGCAAGCGTAGCGACCTCGTCCGCTCCGATCGGTACTCCGACATCAAGTTCGCCGCTCAGGGCGCGACCCTCGAGTTGTCCGACCACCTCGCCGTCGACGACCGCCTCGAGTACGTCGTCGGTCCCCTCGGCAAGCCGCCGGCCGCGTCAGAGTCCCCAGAAGAACGCGATTCCCAGCACCGTCACCACGGAGAGCAGCAACTGCAGCGGCGCGCCGACGCGGACGAAGTCCGTGAACTTGTAGCCGCCGGGGCCGTAGACGAAGAGATTCGTCTGGTAGCCGACGGGCGTGAGGAACGCCGTCGAGGCCGCGAAGGTCACCGCCAGCACGAACGCGAACGGGTTCGCGCCGATCTGGGTGGCGGTCTCGACGGCCACCGGGAGCATCAACACGACGCTGGCGTTGTTCGAGATGACGCCCGTGATGAGCCCGGTCGCGAGGTAGAACACCCAGAGGACCCCGAGCATGGGGAGGTAGGCGCCGGTCGCGGCGACGAGACTACCCAGCAGGTCCGCGCCGCCGGTCTGCTCGAGGGCCATCCCGAGGGGGATGATGCCGGCCAGCAGGAAGATCACGTCCCACTCGACGGCGTCGTAGATCTCGGTCGGCCTGAGCACGCCCGCCGCGACCATCGCGACGACGCCCGCGAGCGCCGTGACGAGGATCGGCAGGGAGAGTGCCGACATCGCCTCGAACGCCGCGATGCCGGTCGCGCCGGCCAGCGCGGCCCCGAGCCCCGCCCACGGCACGGCGACGAAGCCGACGACGCCCGCCATGATCGCTACCGCGTGTGGGATCTTCTCGGTCCGGTAATCGGGTCGCTCGGGCTCGTGGGCGACGATGAAGTCGTCGTTCTGCGAAAGGCGGTCGATGCTGTCCGGAGCCGCCTGCACCAGCAGCGTGTCGCCGACGCGAATTCGGCGCTCGTCCATGTCCTCGCGGACCGTCTCGCCCCGGCTGCGGAAGGCCAGCACCGTCGCGTCGTAGCGCTGGCGAAACGTCGAGCTCTCGAGGGACTCGCCGACGAGGAACGACCCGCGCGGGACCACGATCTCGACGAGGGTCCGGTCGGGGGCCGCCTCGGGCTCGAGGTCCGCGACGGTCTCCGGGCTCCCCGCGAGCCTCAGCGTCTCCCGATCGACGAGTTGCTGGACCGTCTCGCGGTCGGCGCGCAGTCGCAGCAGGTCGCCGTCCCGGAGCGTCTTCTGCCCGATCGGTTCGATGAACTCCTCGTCGTCGCGGACGACCTGGAGGATGTCGGCGTCGAACTCCACGTGGTCGATGGCGTCCGCGACGGTCGTTCCGATCAGCGGCGAGTCGTCGTCGACGACGACTTCGGTCAGGTACTCCTCGATCTTGTACTCCTGCACGTAGTCCTCCTCGACGGGGACGCGTTCGGGCAGCAGTCGGTGCCCGATCGTGAGGAGGTAGGCGCTTCCGACGAGCAGGACGATGATCCCGAGTTTGGTGAACTCGAACATCGAGAACGGGTGGTCGAGCAGGCGCGCGGAGACGTCGCTCGCGAGGATGTTCGTCGAGGTGCCGATGAGCGTGAGCATCCCGCCGAACATCGACGCGTAGGAGAGCGGAATCAGGAGCTTCGAGGGCGACGTCTTCCCCTTGTGGGCGATGTCCGAGACGACGGGAACGAGGATGGCGACGACCGGCGTGTTGTTGATGAATCCGGAGATGGGACCGCTGACGCCGATCGTCGCGAGCAGTTGCCGGTCGAGGCTCTCGCCCGCGAACGCGGACATCTTGCGGCCGACGATCTGGACGACGCCGGTCTGGCTGATTCCCGAACTGAGGATCAGCATCGCCAGCACGGTGATCGTCGCCGAGCTCGAGAAGCCCGACGTCCCCTCCGCCGTCGAGATCTCGGTAAAGTTCACCACGCCGTCGGTGCCGAGCACCATCAACAACACCATGACGAGGATGGCGGTCACGTCGATCGGCAGCCACTCGGTCACGAACAGGACGAGCGCGAGGAGAATGATCCCGAACACGACCACCATCTCGGGCGTCAGTTCGAACCCACCGGCCTGTGCGGGTAGTCGAGCGACGCCGTCCTCGAGGAGAAAACGACCGAACACGGTTGACGTACCGGGGTCTCGACTGGCACCGCTTGAAGTTCACGGTTCCGAGGCGGATTGCCAGTGGGTTTATGCGGCCTTGGTCGCTGGAACCGAGATATGAGCGATAGTCGGGACGGAACGGGCGTCGAGGTGGGGCCGATCGAACTCGAGGACGTCTTCGCGAACCTCTTCCGGGACGGACGCACGAACGCCGTCCTCTCGTGGGCGCTGGTCGCCGTCCTCGTCGTGGTGTTCGTCGAGAGCGTGCTCGACGCCGACCGGCAGTGGATGGTCTTCGTCGCAGCCGTCGGCGCGATCGTCCTCGTCCCGCCGGTCTCCGCCTGGGAGTGGCGGATGATGCTCCCGTGGGAACTGCTCGTGCTCGCGTTGTTGCCGATCCTGACCCGAGGACTCCTCGGCGGGACCGTCGGGACGTTCGCCACCTACCTCTCGATCGCGGCGATCGCGCTGATCGTCACCGTCGAACTCCACATGTTCACGTGGATGCGCGTCACCCACTGGTTCGCCATCGCGCTGGTCGTCATGCTGACGCTGGCGTCGGTCGCCGTCTGGACGATCGTCCGCTGGACGTTCGATCGCTCGCTCGGGACGTCGTACCTCTCGACGAACGAGGTGCTGATGGTGGAGTTCCTCTGGGTGACGGCGGCGGGCGTCGCCGCCGGCGTCCTCTTCGACGTCTACTTCAGACGCCGCGATCGGCAACTCCGGCGCGCGATCGGACGGGTGGGCCGCCGATGACGCTGCTCCCGCGGCCGTCCGTACGGATCCAGCGGCTCCTGACGCGGGGCATGCAGTTTCTATTGCTCGGGATCGTCGGCTACGGACTCCTCGCCGGGCAGACGAAGGCGATCGTCAACGGTACCGCCAGTCTCCTGATCACGTTCCTCCCGGCCCTGCTCAAGCGCAACTACGAACTGCCGCTGGATCCGTGGCTCGCCCTCTGGATCACGTCGTCGGTCTTCCTCCACACGCTCGGCTCGGCCGGGCTGTACGGCCAGATCTGGTGGTGGGACCACCTCACGCACGCGCTGTCGGCCTCGCTGGTCGCCGGTGCCGGCTACACCGCCGCTCGAGCGATCGATCTCTACAGCGACGAGATCCACATTCCCCGGCGCATCGCCTTCGTCTACATCTTCGTCGTCGTCCTCGCCTTCGCCGTCGTCTGGGAACTGTTCGAGTTCGCCCTCGACATCGCGGCCGACGCGACGGGGATCACGATGCCGCTGGCCCAGATCGACCTCGACGACACCGTCAAGGACCTCCTGTACAACTCGCTTGGTGCGCTCTTGGTTGCGGTGTTCGGACAGGCCCACCTCGCCGGCGTCGCGGATACCGTCCGGGACCGATTCGTCTCGACGTAGCGACCGGTCGCTCCAGCGGGTACAGCGAGAACTCCCGGCGCCCGACGCTGGGCAAAGGCTTTAGTCGTGCCATAGAGTACCACACTACCGATGGTCCACGCGTTCATCATGGTGAAGACGGCCGCCGGAAAGTCCGAAGGGCTCCTCGCGGAGATCAGGGGCCTCGAGTCGGTGGCGGACGCCCACATCGTCGCCGGCAACTACGACATCATCGCGGAGATCGACGGCCCGGAGGTCTACGACGTCCTCGAGACCGTCTCCTCGAGCGTCCAGGGCCTCGGCGGCGTCAGCGACACGAAGACCTACATCGCGATGGGTTGAGCGTCGGTCACCCCGGAAATCGGCGGAATCGAACGGCGAACACACGGCGGCCCTGAATCTCCTCCGGATCGTCCGATTCGCCTCGAGTCGGCCCGCGCGATACGTTCTCGATTTCGAACCGGTACCATGGTACACCGGCGCAACCTTATTCACTGGGGCCGGCGTACCCCTGTCCATGCGGTTCGTCATTATCGGGGCTGGACGGGTCGGCCTGCGCACGGCGCGCGTCCTGCGCGACGAGGGCCACGAGGTAACGGTGATCGAGCGCGATGAGGCGAAGATTCGCCGCGCCCGCGATCAGGAGTTTACCGTCGTCGAGGGCGACGGCTCCCGCGAGGAGATCCTCGAGGAGGCCGGCATCCGCGACGCCGACGCGCTGAGCGCGCTGACCGGCGATCTGAACGTCAACTTCACCGCCTGCATGATCGGCAACCACTACGGCTGTCGGACGGTCATGCGCATCGACGAGGCCTACCGCGAGGGGATCTACCGCAAGTACGCCGACGAGGTCGACGAGGTGATCTACCCCGAACGCCTCGGCGCCATCGGCGCGAAGAACGCCCTGCTGGGCGGGACCATCCGCGCCATCGCGGACATCGCGCCCCACCTGCAGGTCGTCGAACTCACGATCACCGCCGACGCACCCGTCAACGGCTACACGATCAGCGAACTGCAACTGCCCGCCGACGCGACCGTCCTCGCCTTCGGCAAGCGCGACCAGGACCTGCGAATCCCGAACGAGGACCTCTCGCTCGAGGACGGCGACCGACTCGTCGTCCTCGCGGACTTCGACGTACTGAGCGAGGTCCGACAACTCCTGGTCGGCGAGACGCCGACTCGAGCCGCCGCGAACGCCGGCTCGGGCTCGAGTTCGGCGACGACGGACCTGTCGTCGGAGTCGGACACCGGAGGTGTCAACTGATGGTTACCGCATTCATCATGATCAAGGCGAACACGGGTGAGGCGGATCGACTCAGAGACAGCATCGAGACGATCGAGGGCGTCCAGTCGGCCCACATCGTCGCCGGCGACGTCGACATCATCGCGAAAGCGCAGGTCGAGACGCCCGCCCAGGTCAAGGAGATCGCCGCCACCCAGATTCAGGGCATCAACGGCGTCGAAAACACGCAGACGTACATCGCGATGGACTAAGGACCCAACTTTTGCGCTGCGGGCCAGCAAAGCTGGCCCTCGGCAAAACTTGGATGAAAAGCACTCCTCCTTCCCCTTCGGGTCAGTCGTCGGCCCGCTCGCTCACTCCGTTCGCTCGCGGTTAGTAAGGGGTGACGGCCTGCCCTTCCCCGGGTCGCGCGACTCTCGCGTCTGCTCGAGTCGCTCTCCCGGCCATTCCGCAGTTTCGAACCTTCGTTCGAGTAGGCAATCTGATGCCGCATATCATTCCACCAATGCAGCGTCGGCGAGCGAGCGGTTCGGAGAACCCGAGCGGCGCCGTTCACCGAGCGTTACGCGCTCGG
This sequence comes from Haloterrigena alkaliphila, assembly GCF_017352155.2. Taxonomy (NCBI): domain Archaea; kingdom Methanobacteriati; phylum Methanobacteriota; class Halobacteria; order Halobacteriales; family Natrialbaceae; genus Haloterrigena; species Haloterrigena alkaliphila. Next base: position 2,173,597 of record NZ_CP071462.1, on the reverse strand, counting down.
GCCGACGAGCGACCGGAGCGCGGCGCGAAGCGCCGCGGAATGGCGAGCGGCGACGCCGCGAGCCGAGGGAGCGAGGAGTGCTTTTCATCGAAGTTTTGCCGAGTGCGGTCGCGAAGCGACGGCACGCAGAGCAAAAGTTCGGTCTACATCGGCATTCCGCCGCTGTTCCCATCGTCCTCTGCAGCCTGCTGGCCGCGGCCCTGCGCGTTCTCGAGCAGCGTCGCCGCCGCGCCGCGGTACTCGTAGCCGGGGATGATCCCCTGGGCGAAGGTCCCTTCGACGTACTCGACGAGCGCTTTCGAGTCCGCGACGCCCTCGGCGGCGTCCCAGGCGACGTACTCGAGCGAGACGGTGACCGTCTCGGCCCCGCGGTCGACGGTGGGGTCCTCGTGCGTGCTCGTGTGGGCGACGGTGAACGCGTCCTCGAGGCGCCGCTCGAGGGTCTCGAACCAGCCGTCCTCGACGACGGGAGCGACGGTCTCGCCGGCGACGGCGGCGTCCAGCGTGGGGAGCGTGACTGTGACGCGGAACTCGCCGTCCCGTTTTCCCTCGGCGTCGTCGGCCGTGACGGTCGTCTCGAAGCCGGTCGTAGTCAGGTCGTAGCCGGCGTCGTCCTCGCGGGGCGCGAACGCGTCGTGGGACTCGAGTGCGCGTGCGACGGGGGGCGGAAGGTCGGTCATTACGACAGTGAACGGGGGTGGGCGAAAAGGGTGTTACGCTGTCGACGAATCCCTCACGATAGTTCCCAGAGAACGGAACTGTTACAGGGTCGAAACCGCCAGCAAGCGCCGGAATCGTTTCACGAGCGTAGTCGGTCGTTTCCCCAGCAAATGGCGTGCATTACTACGTCGGATATTGCCGTCTTTCGTCGACATGAGCATGGACAGACACGCCGCCGAACGTCGCCGGTTCGCCCGCCTCCTCGGAATGGACGGTGAACTCGGGAGTGGCCTGCCGATCGGCACCCGCTCGAGCCCGACTGCCGAGGAGGAGACCGACCGCGACCAACAGGAGGACGCGACCGACCGATCGACCGGTCAGCAGTCGACTACTCGATCTCGCGACCGCTGAGGAACGTATTGATCGCCGTCGCGACTTCTTCGAAGTCCTTGACCGTGAGCCCGTCCGTCGTCACGAAGATCCCCTCGCTGTCGCTGGTGACGCGGATCAGGAACCCGTTGTCGAAGACCCGAATCGTGTAGTTGTAGTCGCCGAGTTCCGACTTCTCGTAGGCGGTCTGGGCGGTCTTGAAGCCGCGCCACTCGTGCCCGATGAACGTCGAGAGATCGGCGTCGCGCTCGAGGTCCTCGCGGAGGTACACCTGTTCGAAATCGTCGCGCGTGAAGTAGGTGACCGAGCGGAGGCTGTCGCCGATGGCGGTCCGGCAGGTGGTGACGATCTGTTCGGCCGCCTTATCGGTGAGTATCCCAGTGGGCATACCGAACGAATCGAACGCCGAGCCCTTAACGACGGGGGCTGGATCCCCTCGCTGAGAACCGTCGATCCGTGACAGTCAGGTCTCAGCGCCCGTGACGCGATGGCCGATCGATCGCACTCTACTGGGCCGCGTCGATGGCCCGGTCCAGATCGGCGATCACGTCGTCGACGTCCTCGATGCCGACCGAGAGGCGCACCATGTCGTCGGTCGTGCCGCTCGCCAGTTTCTCCTCCTCGGTGAGCTGCTGGTGGGTCGTGCTCGCGGGGTGGATGATCAGCGTCTTCGCGTCGCCGACGTTGGCCAGCAGGCTCGCGAGGTCGACCTCGTTACAGACCGTTTCGGCGGCGTCGTAGCCGCCCTCGAGCCCGAAGGTGATCATGCCGCCGTAGCCGCCCTCGAGGTACTCCGTGGCGTTCTCGTGCGTTTCGTGGCTCTCGAGGCCGGGGTAGTTGACCCACGAGACCTTCTCGTGGTCCTCGAGGTACTCCGCGACGGCCATCGCGTTCTCGCAGTGTTTCTCCATCCGCAGCGGGAGGGACTCGAGTTTCTGCAGCGTGACCCACGCGTCGAAGGGGGCCTGCTGGTTGCCCAGATCGCGCAGCCCGCGGGTGCGGGCGACGACCGAGAAGGCGGCTTCGCCGAAGGTCTCGTAGAAGTTCACGCCGTGGTAGGCGGGGTTCGGTTCCGTGATTTCGGGGTAGTCGCCCTCCGGCCACGGGAAGGAGCCGCCGTCGACGAGGATGCCGCCGATGGTCGACCCGGCGCCGTGGATCCACTTCGTCGTCGAGTTCCAGACGAGGTCCGCGCCGTGCTCGAGCGGCCGGCAGAGGTAGGGGGTCGCGAAGGTGTTGTCGACGAACAGCGGCACGTCGTGGTCGTGGGCGATGTCGGCGATCCGCTCGATATCGGGCGTGACGAGCGCGGGGTTGCCGATCGTCTCGAGGTGGACGAACGCGGTGTCGTCGTCGATCGCTTCTTCGTAGGCTTCGTAGTCGAGCGTGTCGACGAACTTCGTCTCGATACCGCGCTTCTCGACGGTGTGGGTGAGGTAGGTGTAGGTGCCGCCGTACAGCGACGACGCGCTCACGATGTTGTCGCCCACGTCGGCGAGGATGAACGTCGCGAGGTCGAAGGCGGCCATCCCCGACGACGTCGCGAGCGCGGCCGCACCGCCCTCGAGGGTCGCGATGCGCTCCTCTAACATCGCGTTCGTCGGGTTCATGATCCGCGAGTAGATGTTCCCGGTCTCCTCGAGGCCGAACAGGGCGGCCGCGTGGTCGGTGTCCTCGAACTCGTAGGACGTCGTCTGGTACAGCGGCGGCGCGCGGGCCCCCGTGGTCGGGTCCGGTTCCTGACCGGCGTGGACGCTGTCCGTGGCGAACTGTCGATCGTCGGAATCCTCGCTCATACGACCGTCACAAGACAGTAGAGTGCCAAAAGTGTTGACGACGATTGCCACGGGCTGGCGACTGTCGGACGAAAAAATGGCGAGTCAGCGGAGTCGGACGAGGACGGCGGCCACGAGCACGGCGAGGCCCGGTTCGGTTCCGCTCGAGGCGGTGCCGAGCAGCTGAACGTCGGCCGGCAACGTGGGGGCCGGCCGCGGCGAGTGCGGGCTGGCCGCGGCGGGTGCGGTGCCGTCGGCGGTCAACGGGGACTCGTCGGCGTCGTGACGACGTATCGGTTACAGTTCGTCGTAGAGGGAGACGACGTCGTCGTAGTCGATGCGCCCGTTCTCGTTGAAGTCGAAGGCGTCCTCGTTGAGCCGGACGGAATCCGACTCGAGGGTGTCGAACAGCAGGGTGACGTCGTCGTCGTCGAGTCGGCCGTTACCGTTGATGTCCTCGAAGCGACCGTCGCCGTCAGGGTCGGTGGGGGCACGGCCCGGTCCCGAGCCCTCGCCAACGGGCTGCGGGCCGACGACGACGACGCCCGGACGGGACTGGGTCTCGATCGCCGTCCCGTCGTCGTCGTCGAGCGCGTGGACGTCGATCGTGACGTCCGTCGTGCCCGTGCCGACGGCCTCGAGTTCGAGCGTCGCCAGCGTGACGTCCTCGAGCGTGGCGCCGATTTCGTCCTCGTGGTCGGCGAACCGGAACTCGACGCTCGAGCCGTCGCCGCTGATCGACGGCCCCGCGGTGAGCTCCAGCGCGTCGTGGTAGCTGGCGCCGGTGAGTTCGGCGACGTCGGCGTGCTCGACGGAGACGGTGATGCGACCGCCCGCGAGCCCGTCCGGGATCGACGAGAGCGTGAGGTCGACCGCGCCCGTCGCGCCGTGGCTGATCGCCACCGAGTCGGTCTCGAGGACCGCCGGCGGCTCGTAGACCCACAGGGCGTCGTTGGGGTAGGAGCGGCCGAAGCTGCCCTTGTCCTCACAGAGGAGCACGCGGCCGTCGTCGAGCACCATCACGTTGTCGACGTTGATCGGCGCGGCGTCGACGATCGATTCGGAATCGGTCGCGTCGGGGCCGACGACCACCGGCTCGAGCGTCGACACGTCGTACTCGGAGTCGAGTTGCGCCCGGTAGACGACGCCGCCGTCGACCCGGTCCATCCGAATCTCGCCCTCGTCGTCGCTCATACCGTCGTTGAGCTCCGAGATACCGATGTAGAGGTAGTCGCCGGGCTCGGCGTCGTCGAGCGAGTCGATCCCCTCGGCCTTGCGGAACTCGATGGTGGCGCCGACTTCCTTGGCCGCGGCGCGGGTCTCGAGGAAGGGGACGCGGCGCAGTTCCTCGTCGACGCCGTCGGGACCGCGCTTCTCGTACTGTTTGGCCCACGCGAGGATCTCCTCGTCGGTGATGTAGTCCCGGTTGCCCTCGATCGCGACCGTCTCGTCCGCCTCCGTGATGGCGGCCTCGAGGTCGTCCTCCCAGTCGGTGTCGGCGTGGGTCTCGAGGTAGTCGACCTGCGAGACGTCGTCGTACTCCGCGATCCAGGACTCGACCTCGGCGTTGCTCGCGGTGCCGAGTTCGACCCACTCGATCTCGAGATCGACCTCGGCCGGCGGGCGGTTCTTCGCGGCTTCCTCGTTGACCACGCGAGCGGCGGACAGCGTCCCGCGGACGTCCGCCCGGTCGTCGTAGCTCGTGATGGGCTCCTCGGCGACGAACTTGTAGAGTCCCTTGCTCGAGCCGTCGGAGGCGAGGTAGACGGTCCGCTCGTCGGGCATGAACTCGGGACACTCGAAGGCAGCCCGACCCATGACGTGGTGTTTGACCGGCGTCGGCTCCTCGGCCGTCGGTTCGGTAACCTCGACGATATAGCCGTACCGGTACCGGTTGGGGTAGCCGTCGCCGATCGGTTCCGTCGTGTTCGTGTCGCCGTCCTGATCGACCGGATCGGCGCCGAGGTAGTAGGCCAGCATCTCGAGCCCCGAAAGCGCCCACGTTCCCTGCGGACTCCAGCCCTCGTCGAACAACTCGTCGAGCGCACCGTCGATCTCGGAGGGGTTCGGACGGTTCCAAAAAGTCGCCGCGCCACGAATACCGACACCACTCCCCGCGTCGACAATCCCTGAGACCGTCGCCGGACCCGAAACGCGCGGGTGGCCGTACTCCTCTTCGGACGACATCGGCGTCCCCCACGGACTCAGGTCGCCGTAACAGTTGATTCGGGTGCCGCCGATGTCGCGGAAGCTCTCGAGGTTCTCGAGTTCCATCGCGTCGTCTGGATCGGCCTCCCAGCCGTCCTCGCCGCGGCTGATCGGCGTCCGGCTGATACAGCCCGGACTCGTCTCGTTGTTCGTGAAGAGGTAGCCCTCGAGGCCGTCCTCGTCGGTCGGCACGAAGAAGTTCATGTCGGGATTGTAGCCCACGTCGCCGTACCGGGTGCCGACGAAATCGGCGATGTCGGTGCCGTCGGGCGTCTGTGGGTGCCCCCACCGCTCGTCGCCGCCGTTGATCGAGTCGCCCTCCTGAACGAGGATGTCGTACTCGCCGCCGGCGACCTGGACCTGTCCCTGCGCCTCGTTCGACCGGGGTGCCTCGAGTTCGTCGAACTCGTCGTTAGTCCCGTTGAACGTGAACTGGTGGCCCGCGAGCACGCCGACCGCCGCCGTGTCGTACGGCGCGGGGTTGTCCCGACTCGGATGCTGGAGGCTGAACAGCACCTCGCCGTTCTCGAACACGAACGGGCCGGTGACCTCGGCGCCGTGGGCCGTCGTCGCGAGTCGCTTGATATCGCCGTTGATCCGCGGAGCCCCGGGCGTGTCCCCGTCTTCATCTTCCTGTCCGCTCACGGAACCGATCGCTCCGACGCCGATGGCGGCTGCCGTCGAGGTCGCCATCAGCCGTCGTCTGGTAAATTCGACCATGCAGGTGGAGCAATCCCCCGTTATACGATCAGGCTTTATAATATTCGTACGAATTGTAAAGATAATCGACGTTGGGCTTTGTATTTCTCTGTAGCTGAAACGAACCACGCGAGAACTATATATCCGAATCGACGGTGGGAACCGAACGGATCGGGCAGCCAAGCGTCGTCGTGATCGGGACAGAAACGCGAGCCAACGGTACCCGACGCGGTGGACGGCAGCGGCTCCGTGGGACGTCGTATCGAGCGATACCGGCGGTACTCGAGGCGACGGTGACTGGTTCCGAAAACGCGTAACCGAACGGTCGGACCGAGGCGATGCCGGCGCGGGGACTACTCGAGGTCGATTGTTGCCGCCTCGGTACGGATTTCCGCCGCGCGGTCGCGGACCCACGAGCAGTAGCGATCGACCTCCTGGGTCGTCATTCCGTAGAACGAGGCGACCCAGTTGACGTCGGCCCACGGCATCGTCACGAGGTAGGCGGCGAGGGTGTCTTTGCCGGCCTGAACGACTTCCGGCGGCACGCCGCGCTCGCCGGTCCCCTCCTCGACGAAGCCGTTGACGTCGAAGTAGACGTCGGCGTACAGGCGGGCGTCCTCGAGGCTCTCGAACGCGATATCGGTGTGTTCGGGGGCCTCGAACCGGTACCCGTCGGTTTCGTCGTCGACGATGCGAACGCCGAAGACGTAGTCCTCGACGACTCGGTCGGCGGTTTCGGGGGCGGGATCTGACGTGGACATGAACGGTCTCCCTGCACCTATCCGGCCCCGGTACGATATTGAACGTTGATATGATGGCTACTGTGGGCTCGTGAGCGGTTCGTACCGGTACCCGGTCTATCGTTGCGCCACCGGTCCCGTCGGTCTCGAGATCGGCGAACGGACGCCGATCAAATCGACGGTCACTCGCCGGTTGGAACCGAACGTTCTGTTCATCTCCGGGTCGTCAAGCCCCGTCTTTTAGGCCACCGTCGTCGTTACGGGCGGGTACGACGTCCCATGAACGTCCTGATCCTCCTCGGACATCCCCGGACCGACAGCCTCTGCGGCGCGCTGGCCGACGCCTACGGCGAGGGAGCCCGCGAGGCCGGCTGCGAGGTCCGGGAACTCGCCGTCGCCGACTGCGAGTTCGATCCGGACGTCCGCGAGGTCTCGCCGACCGAACAGCGACTGGAACCCGACCTGCAGGCGGCGCAGGACTCGATCGAGTGGGCCGACCACCTCGTCTTCGTCTACCCGAACTGGTGGGGGACGATGCCGGCGCGACTCAAGGGCTTCTTCGACCGGGTCTTCACCCCCGGCTTCGCGTTCTTCGAGTACGAGGACGGCGAGGGAGCGGGTCACGAGGGGTTGTTGGACGACAAAACCGCCGAACTGATCGTCACGATGGACATGCCGCCGTGGGTCTACCGCTGGATCTACCGCCAGCCGGGGAACAACGCCGTCAAGCGCGCGACGCTGGGCTACGCGGGGATCCGAACCACGCGGATCACGAACCTCGGTCCCGTCGAGTCGTCGACGCCCGAGAAGCGCGAGCAGTGGCTCGAGCAGGCCGCAGGGCTGGGCAGACGCCTCGCCGACGGGCCCGACGCGCCGTCGACTCGCGTTCGCCGCCGGGCGACGGCGTGGCTGAAGGCGCTGCGACTGCAGTTCTACCCGATGGCGTGGGTGGCCTACACCATCGGCGCGCTGGCGGCGACCGGCTCGAGCGGCGTGCTCTCGTCGCCCGCCTACTGGCTGGGCTTCGCCTTCCTCTTCTTCCTCGAGGCGGCGACGGTGCTCTCCAACGAGTACGTCGACTATCCCACCGACCGCGAGAACGGGTTCGCCGGTCCCTTTACGGGGGGTTCGCAGGTACTCGTCGACGGCGACCTCGAGTTCGACGATCTCAGACGAGGGTTCGGCGTCGCGCTCGCGCTGGCCGTCGCGTCGGCCGCGGGAGCCCTCGCGGTCGCTCCCGGCCCCGCGGTCGCCGCGGCGGCCGTCATGGCCGTGCTGGGGCTGCTGGCGCTGGGGTACACGATCCCGCCGCTCGAGCTCTCGTACCGAACGCTCGGCGAACTCGACGTGGCCGTCACCCACAGCACGGGGGTGTTGCTGGTCGGCTACGTTCTCCTCGGCGGCGCACCGACGGATCCGCTCCCGTGGCTGCTCTCGGTGCCGTTCCTGCTGTCGGTGCTGCCGTCGATCACGCTGGCGGGCGTCCCGGATCGCGCCGCCGACCGAGCCGCCGGCAAGGAGACGATCGCCGTCCGCTTCGGCATCGACGGCGCCGCGACGGTGGCGACGGCGACCGCGGTGCTGGCCTGCGCGACGGCGCTCGTCTGGGTGGCGTTCGACGTCGCCGGCGGAGCCTACGGCTCGCTCGTCGCCCTCAGCGTCCCGCACGCGCTCGGACTGGGCTGGCTCCTCAAGAATCGGCTGTGGGACCGGACGGAACCGGCCCGCATCGACGGGCTAATGGCCGCGTCGCTTTCCTTTCTGGTCTGGTTCGGCGTCGTGCCGCTGCTCAATCTCGCGTGAGATCGAACCGCGGTCCGGGACTACTCGAGCAGCGACTCGCCGGTCATCTCCGGCGGCTGGTCGAGGTCGATCAACTCGAGCATCGTCGGCGCGATGTCGGCGAGGGTACCGCCTTGGCGGACCGTTCGGCCCCCGTCCGTGCCGTCGGCGGCGACGTAGATCAGCGGCACGAGGTTGTAGGTGTGCGCGGTGTGGGGGTCCGCCTCGGTCCCCATGTCGTCGGCGTTGCCGTGGTCGGCGGTGACGAGGACGTGGGAACCCGCGGCCTCGAGCGTCTCCGCGAGCCGTCCGAGTTGCGCGTCGACGGCTTCGACGGCCTCGATGGCGGCCTCGTAGTCGCCGGTGTGGCCGACCATGTCCGGATTGGCGTAGTTGAGCACGAGCACGTCCGGATCGTCGCTTTGCTCGCGGGTCGTTCCTCCCCGCTCGCTTTCTCGAGGCGCTCCCTCCACTCGCGCCTTGCCCTCGATGATATCGACGGCGGTGTCGGTCACCTCGGGCGCGCTCATCTCCGGCTGCAGGTCGTAGGTCGGCACGTCGGGACTTTCGACGATCTCCCGAATTTCGCCGTCGAACTCGACCTCGCGGCCGCCGTTGAGGAAGTAGGTGACGTGGGCGTACTTCTCGGATTCGGCGATCCGCAGCTGCGTCCGGCCGGCGTCGGCCAGCACCTCGCCGAGCACCTGCTCGGGCTGGTTCGGCGGGTAGGCCACGGGCAGGTCGAACGTCCTGTCGTACTGGGTCATCATCACCACCTCCGTCTCGGGCGGGCTGGTCGCAACCTGATCGGCCCAGTCCTCGCTTCGGATGTCCGCCAGCATTCGGGTGAGCTGCCGGGCGCGGTCCGAGCGGAAGTTGAACCAGACGACCGAATCACCGTCCTCGAGCGCGGGTGCCCCCTCGACCACGGTCGGTTCGACGAACTCGTCGGTGACGTCGCGGTCGTAGGACTGTTCGACCGCCTCGACTGCGGAGTCGGCGGTCCACTCGGCCTCGCGGTGGACCATCGCGTCGTAGGCGCGCTTCGTCCGTTCCCAGTTCTGGTCGCGGTCCATCGCGTAGTAGCGGCCCGTGACCGTCGCGACGTGGCCCGTCCCGTGGTCGGCGATCACGTCCTCGAGCGTCGAGAGGTACTCGCGCCCGCCGGTGGGAGAGGTGTCGCGACCGTCCGTGATCGCGTGGGTGACGGCCTCGACGTCGCGGTCGCCCGCGAGTTCGATCAGCGCGTGGAGGTGCTCCTGGTCCGAGTGGACCCCGCCGTCGCTGACGAGGCCGACGAAGTGGACCTGTCCCCCATTTTCGCGGGCGTTGTCGAACGCGGTGTTGATCGCGTCGTTCTCCCGGAAGGAGCCGTCCGCGACCGAGTCGGAGATCCGCGTGTACTCCTGGTAGACCACGCGTCCGGCACCGATGTTGAGGTGGCCCACCTCGCTGTTGCCCATCTGGCCGTCGGGGAGGCCCACGCGCCGGCCCGCGACCTCGAGCGTACCGTACGCGCCCGCGTCGGCGAGCCGATCGAAATTCGGCGTGTCGGCCGCCTCGACGGCGTCCCTGCTCGTTCCGTCGCCGAGTCCCCACCCGTCGAGGATTATCAGCGCAGCGTCCATGTGCGACGGGTCTGCAGCCGCTCGTAACTAGCTATCGTTGTCGGATCGCTTCGGACGAATCGGGGTCCAGTTTGTACGGACTGAGGGCATCGTTCCCGACCTCGAAACCGGCGTGCGGTGGCGCGCGCTGTCGGGCGACTGAGCGAAAGCGAAGTCGGGCGACGATATTGCGCGAGGGATGAGCGAACGAGGGTAGCGAGTGAGTGAATCGGTTGGGGAGGGCGTGGCGATTCCCTGTTGCCACGATAGCAGGATACGTCTCTTACCCTTCGACCCGAGCGAAGCGCCGTTCCTCACTGTACAGAGCGAAGAGAAAGACCTCTCCGTCGACGGAAAGCCGCCCTTCAAAACCGCAAACAGCACAAAACCGCAAATGACGATCTCGAGTCAGTCGTGCCGGTGCTCGAAGGTCGCGCCGCAGTCGCCACAGACGGTGCTCGCGCCGGGCGTCGTCCGCTGGGCGAAGACGGCACCGCAGTCGTCGCAGATCATGTAGAGTCGGTGTTCCGGCGGGACGCCGGCCTCGAAGGTCATGCGGACCCAGGCGTCGGGATTCGTCTCGTCGTAGAGCGTGACGTCGCTGCCGCGCTGGCGCCAGTTGATCGGTTCGGCGTCGGTTTCGACCGCCTCCGTAGCTCGCCTGGACATCGGGACGTGAGCAAAGGACCCGCCACCACATATAATTTTTATGATAATAATTTACACGGCCTCGAGTTAATGCGGGACTACGGACGGGTCCGACAAGCGCCGCCCCCATGTCAGTCCACCGCCTCCCTCAAGTCAGTCCGCCGTCTCCCCCGAATCAGTCCGCCGGCGCCCCGGAACCGGTCCACCGCTGACTTTTTGCGGGTGCGGTGGCTGCCACCGGGTATGACTCTCGATCCGGTCCACTTCGACGGCATCGCGCAACTCGCGAAGCGGATCGACCACGGGGCCGACGAGCGCGACCGCCGCGCCTTCGCCGAGACGGTCTGGGCGGAGTTCCTCGACCCGCTCGTCGACGACGGCCGGACGATCCTCGAGCCCGTCGGCGACCAACGGCGACGGCTCGTCGACTGCGAGGACGTCGCCCTCCACGACCGCCCGTTCGAGACCGAACACGGCCTCGACGCGGGGACGATCAACCCGACGACGTTCAAGAACGGACTGGTCATCGACATCGCGCAGGCCGCGATGGCCGCGACGCCGAGCGACCTCGACCTTCACCGTTCCCGGACGACGGTGATGACGGTCCACTCGAACGACGAGACGATGACCGTCGACGAGTCCTGGGGAAAGTTCGACGAGGGCTACAGCCGGAGCCGCGCCGTGAAGATCCCGCCGCTCCCGCGGTTCGCGGAGGGCGTCGTCCACGCGCTCGCGCTCTACCTCGCCGAGAGCAACCACGCCCGCGACCACGCCGACGGCGTCGACGACCTGCTCGTCCTCGACGGGCCGATCTACCCCCGCGGCCTACTGCGCTGGGCCGACCAGCACCCCGACCTCGCGGACTTCCTGCTCGAGGATCCCCGGCCGACGACGGTGCTCGAGAACTACGTGCGACTGGTCGAGCGCTTCGTCGAGCGGGACGTCCCCCTCGTCGGCTTCGTCAAGAATCCGGCGACCCGGGTCGTCACGCGGACCCTGAAGAAGAAACCCGGCGTCGACCTCGCCACCCCGTGGAACGACGACGCGGCCCTGTTCACCCGCCTGCTCGAGCGCGGCGAGTACGTCGACGACGTCGAGGGCCAGCGCTGGGAGCGAGACACGTCGACGCTGACCTACACCAACTGGTTTCGCTCCCGGGGCGGCGTCGACCGGCCGCTCTCGGTCGAGGGAGACGCGCTCGGCGTCGACCGCGAACTCGACCACGAGGTGTACGAGGTCACCTTCTTCGTCGTCTACGACCCGCGCGAGGACCTCGTCTACCGGATCGAGGCCCCCTACGCGTTCACCCGCGACCCCGAGACCCGCGAGCGACTGGCGCTGCAACTGCTCCAGGACGTCGCGGTCGCCCACGGCCCGCCGACGATCGTCGCGAAGGCCGACGAACTCGCCCGGATCAGTCGCTCGGAGAAGGCGTCGCTCCGCGAGACCCTCGAGACGCAGTTCGACACCGCACAGGATCGAACCTACGACGACCACCGGTGGGACGAGGAGTACTGACCGGTCCGTCCGTTACCCGATTAGCGTCGCGGAACGGTGACCGACCGAGACGGCGGGCTGACGCGCCGCCGTCCCCGGTTACCTCGACGGTGACGACGCGATTCCCGGATTTTCGGTACCATCTCGGCGGTGCTCGTCGACCCGTTCGCGATCACAGCGACGGGTTACGGCGGCGAAACAGACCGCTAACGAGGTATTACCGCCGGTGCTACTCCTCGAGCGCCGACTCGTCGGCCTCGGCATCGATCTCGATCTCGACCTCGTCGCCGTCGACGCCGATGCGGGCGAACTGCGTTCTGACGTGTTCCCTGGCGCCGTCGAGGGCCTGGTCCCGGGTGTCGAAGCCGCGGGGCATCGGCGATTCGAACGCCAGATTCACCTCTCGCCCGTCGACCAGCTGGGTCGAACCCCCGCTGTCGACTTCGTAGAACTCGTCACAGACCCAGACGTAGGCGGCATCTTCGTCGGGTGCGCCGCGAAACGAGGGGGCTCGATCTCCGCGTTCGTACAGGGTACCGGTGAGTTCGGTGCCACCGGCACGACCGCGAACCAGAATCATACCGGCACGTAGGGGGCGTGACTGCAAAAAGACAGTGGCGTTCGCCGCCTCGAGCCAGCGACGTACCCGAGCAGGGTGATCCGAGACACTCTCGCAACTGCTCGGAGTGGAGCGCCGACCCGACCGATCACTGATCAGACCAGTTACCGATCGTGATGATTCCCGTTATCGGACCGTCAATTCAACCATAAAATCCCGCTATACGGTCGCCTCAGCCCGTTCAGAGAGTTATGGCGACATTACACGAGTAATCAGCCGTTCCCGGTCCAAATCGTTTTGGAAATGGGCTTATCCCCCCTGCACCAGTTGGAGTGAGTAATGAGTTCGGAAGCGTACCTCGGCGGTGACAGCGAGCAGGACCCCCTCGAAAACATCCCGACAGAGTGCTACGACGTTCTTCGGCATCCGCGCCGGCTTCGCGTTCTCGCGGCGCTCGGCACCCAGCGGACGCGGCTTTCGCTGATGGATCTCACGACGGAGATCGTCGAGGGCGAAGACCGCGACGTCTCGACCGGTCAGGCCCGCCACGACGTCCGCATCAGTCTCGTCCACAACCACCTCCCCCGGCTGGCGGAGTACGACCTCGTCGAGTGGGACGTCGACACCGGCGTCGAACTCGTCGGCGAACCGCCGGTCCACCCCGCCGACCTCTCGGCGCTGCTCGACCTGTGTGACGGCGAGAACGACGACCGGCTGCTCGAGGCGCTCGTCCACCCCGTCCGCATGCGCGTCGTCTCGGTCCTCTCGGAGCGCGACCGCACGGTGTCGATCGACCGCCTCGCGTCGGAACTCGCCGGTCGCGACGGCGTCCCGTCCGACGCCGACCGAGTGAAGCTCTCGCTTCACCACGCGCACCTGCCCACGCTCGCCGACGCGGGCATCCTCGAGTTCGACCACGAGGCCGGGCTGGTCGCGCCGCGACAGCGGGTGCCCCAGACCCTTCAGTAACCGAGCCACTCACACCGCCACGCAGTTCTTCCGAGCGGCTCGCCGCCCGCCCGTCGACCGATCGATCCTCCATTCTATCCGTCGGATCCACACTCAGTAGCCGCCTCGGCGCGTCTCGAGGCGTCCCTCGAGTCCCAGACCGGGCACGAAAAGTAGTTGTGGGCCCAGCCTGATGGACCTGATATGACCGATCTGGGTGACTTCGGCGATTTTAACGCGGAATCCGACACCGATTCCGCCGCTACGGGCGGCGAAACGTCGGATTCCGACGGGGTGACGCCGTCACCGTCGACTAACGACGAGCCGACAGGTACGGACGGCGGAACGACGGACGCGTTCGAGCCGACCCCCGTCGAACCGCGGGGCGAGGACGTCGGTATCGGCGCCATCTGCGTCTCCCAGGGACTGCGGGTCGCCGAGGACGGCGACGAGACGACGCTGCGCGCGTATATCACGCAGGGGAATCGCTCGTCGATCCGTATCGGGAGTTATCTCCTCGCACCCTATCCCGATGGAGAAACGCTGTTCTGCCGGATCACCGGCCTCGAGTACGCCCAGCAGTACCACGCCGACGACGCCACCGAAATCCACGCGCGGCGCGCGATGCGAACGGACGGGGTCGACGAGGCCGACTACAAGTTCGTCGCCGAACTCGAGCCCGTCGCGGTCCTGTACGACGACGGCGATGAGCAAAGCTCATCTGGCAGCCGGACGCAGTCCGGCGACGACGGCGAACTCAAACGGCGGATGACCGACCGCGTGCCCAAACCCCAGACGGTCATCCGACAGGCCGACGACACCGAGGAGATCAAGACCGGGCTGAAGATGCCCGACGACGGCGTCTTCATGGGCCACCTCTCGGTCGGCGGCGAAAAGGTGCGGACGGCGGCGTCGCCGCCCACGATCGATTACCGACTGAAGGACGACTACGACGCGGGCGACCCGCTCGTCTTCCGGCACACCCTGATCGCCGGCGGGACGGGGTCGGGGAAGACCCACGGCGCGAAGAACATCCTGCGCCAGTACCTCGCCGAGGACCGCGCCTACCCGATGGACGACGGCCGCGAGGTCCGGCCGGCGGTCGTCCAGTTCGATCCGCAGGACGAGTACGCCCAGATGCACGACGACAACCCCGACCTCGACGACGAGTTCGCGCGCCGGCTCAAGCGCGAGGGCGTCGCCTACGGCGGCCACGACGACACGATCGCCTTCGTCCCGAAGGTGGGGTCGGCGTCGTACGCGGCGGGCCACCACCGCGCGGAGCAAGTCGAGTTCACGATTCCGTTCTCGATGGTCTACGAGAACCCGTGGCTGGTCGCGGGCAGCGGGCTGAACGACAACCAGTACGGCGCGCTCGTCAGCGTCCTTCTGCCCAGATTCAGGAAGCAGTACGGCGACGACGGCACCTACGAGGAGTTCACGACGTTCCTCGACGACCCCGCGCTGCGCGAGGAACTCGACGAGTCCGGCCGGGTCCACGAGGCGACCTTCGACGCCGTCCGCCGGCGCGTACTCGGCTTCGGCCACGTCTTCGATCAGGACGCGCGGCCGATCACCGACCTCGTCCACGAGTTCGTCCGCCCGGGCGGGCTGACCGTCGTGCCGACCTACCACATCAACGATAGCCGGGCGACCGAGGCCATCGTGCTCGCGGTCTCCTCGCTGCTCATCGACCAGAAGCTCTCGAACGACCCCAACTACGACCGGATCAAGGAAACGCCGGTCGTGCTCGGGATGGACGAGGCCCACAACTTCCTGACCGACGCCGACAGCGTGCAGGCCGGGAAAGTGATCGCAAAGTTCACCGAGGCCGCCAAACAGGGCCGCAAGGAGCGACTCGGTCTCTTCCTCATCACGCAGGACCCGCAGGACATTCACGACGCCGTTTTCAAGCAGATCAACACCACCGTCGTCCTCAACCTCGGCGACGAGGACGCCATCAAGAGCGTCAACATCCCGAGCAACCTCGAGTCCAAAGTACCCTACATGGAGAAGGGGCAGATGGTCGTCTACTCGCCGGACAACTCCGAACCCGTCGAGTTGATCGGCCTCTCGAAGTGTCTGACCCGGCACGGCCGAGACTGACGGACGGAAGTTCTCGCCTCAGCCCATCAAGTTGTAGTACTACTCGAGTCACGTCCGCTGCTCCGAGAGGCCGGACCGGAGCGTCGTTACGTCGACTCGAGCAGCGCCCCCTCGAAAAACGTCGCCACCTCGTCCGCGATAGCGTCGCGCTCGCCGAGGAAGAAGTGATCGCCCGACAGGGCGGTGACGGCGTCGCCGCGCTCTCGCGCCCGCTCGATCACCGGCTCCCAGTCGACGGTCGCGTCGCGTTCGCCGTAGAGTACGTGAACGGGAGATTCGATGTCCTCGAGCGCCGCGTGCGCGTCGAGGTCTTCGCCGAGATCCGCCGCGGGGGCGAGGACGGCGACGGCGTCGGGGTCGACGTCCGCCGCCGCGAGCAGCGCCAGCGACGCGCCGAAACTGTAGCCGAAGACGCCGACGGGCAGATCGGTCGCGACGCTCGCTCCGTCGGCGTCGCCGTACTCCTCGCGCGCCCAGCGGACGGCGTTGCGCACGTCTTTGCGCTCGCCGTAGCCCGCTCGCGGCTCATCGCCGCTCGCGTCTTCCGAGGCGCGTTGCGCCTCGCTCTCGTCCCACGCGCCGTAATCGAATCGCAGGCAGGCGATGCCGGACTCGACGAGCGCTTCCGCCACCGCGACGAGACGGCCGTCGCTGCGCGACCCGCCGTGCTGGGGATGGGGCGGCGCGGCGACGACGATCGCGTCGGGGTCGTCGGTCGGTTCCTCGAGCGTCCCGCGAACGTCGCGTCCGCCGGGGAGCAGGACGTCGCTCATGGGCGGTCGTTTCGCCCGAACGGTAATCAAGGCTCGTCACTGGAGCGTCGCCGCCGTGGACACCGTCACGAGGTCGTGGGCGACGACGGGACGGTGACGAGGCGTTCGACGTCTGCTCGATTAGCGTCGACCGTTAGTCCGCGTGTCGCGTTCGACCGTCCCCGTCCGGCCACCTCCGCCCGGTCACCCCCGTCCGCGACCGGTCGCGTTCGTCACAGTCTGTTGACGAAGTGATGTTTTTAAGGGCAACGAGCGATACGTACGAGTATGGGCATCCTCTCTCGGACCTCCTACATCATCCGGTCGAAGATCAACTCGGTGCTCAACCGCGCCGAGGATCCGACGGAGACGTTGGATTACTCCTACGAGCAGATGCGCGATCAGCTCCAGCAGGTCAAACGGGGTATCGCCGACCTCACGACCCAGAAGAAGCGCCTCGAGATGCAGAAACGGCGCCTCGAGGAGAACGTCGACAAGCACAACGACCAGGCCCGCACCGCCGTCCAGCAGGGACGGGAGGATCTGGCGCGACGCGCCCTCGAGAAGAAGAAGACGAAGATGAACCAGATCGAGGATCTGGAGCGTCAGATCTCGGACTTGCAGAACCAGCAGGACAAGCTGGTCGAGCAGAAGAACACGCTGCAGAGCCGCATCGAGGAGTTCCGCACCAAGAAGGAGACGATGAAGGCCCGCCACGAGGCCGCGAAGGCCAGTTCGACCGTCTCGGAGGCGATGACGGCCACCGGCGAGGAGTTCGAGGACGTCGGCCGCGCCATCGAGCGCGCCGAGGAGAAGACCGAGGACATGGAGGCACGGGCCGCCGCGATGGACGAACTCCAGGAGTCCGGCGCGTTCGACGACGTCCTCTCGGACAAGGACGACATCGACCGCGAACTCGAGCAGATGGAGACCGACAGCGGCGTCGAGGCCGAACTCGAGACGCTCAAATCCGAGATGGGCCAGGGCGAGACCGAGTCCGAACCGGCGACGGACGTGGAGGGCGACATCGACGAGGAGGAACTCGAGGAGGCGGAGTCGGCGGTCGAGGACATGGAAGCCGAGGTCGACGACAGCGAGGTCGAGGCCGAACTCGCGGAGCTACAGGACGAGGAAAACGCCTGATCGGGCTACCCGGGCGTACTCACCGGCGGCGAGCTATTTTCCACGTCGTCAGGCCGTACTCACCGCGACGAGTCGCCACTGCACTCCGCGACGCGAGTCGCCGTTTTCGCTCGTTGGGTGTCGGAGTAACGACTACCACGGTCGAGGGCAAAGTATCGGTATGGCCATCGATACGGAGCCCTCGTTCGAGGAAATTTCGCTGACCAATCAGGTCGTTCTGCTCGGCGTCGCCGAGTTACAACAGCGCGGCGAGACGCCGGTTCAGACCCACGACCTGCGCCGGGTCTGCAAGACGCAACTCGAGGGGGTCGAGACGACCGTCGTCGGAACGATCACCGAGGCGGACGTGATGCGGTCGCTGTACCGACTGGAGGACGAGGGGTTCGTCGAGGAACGGGACCTCGAGGGGACCTCGCCGACCGGAAAGGGGCGACCGGCGTACACGCTCGCCATCGATGTCGAAGCGCTCTACGCGGGCGTCGACGACGAACTCCTTAAGGGCGACGGCTGAGGACGGACCGACGAATCGCGGCGATCGGCGCGAGACGGCCGACGACCGTCACGAGGGCGTTCCCAGCACCGCGATGTCGTAGTCGGCGACGGCGGACGGCGCCTCGAGGACGATCACCTGAAACTCCCAGGTGTCGCCGCCGTCGAGGTCGCCGGTGGTGGCGAGGTAGCGGCCGAGCACGTTGCCGGCGTCGTCGTAGACGCGCGTTCGCACTTCGACGATCTGGATCCGATCGGTGCCCGTGTTCTCGACGGTCCCCTGAATCGTCGAGCCGAGATACCCTCCTTCGACGACGAACTGGTGGTCGGTCAACGAGATCGGGTCGAGGGGAGTCACGGATTGAGACGGCTGTTGATTGGCGAGCGACGCCGCCGTCGACATCTCCGAGGTGTTCCGACTGGAGACGTTACTGGCGTTTACCTCGACGCCGTTACCGTCCTCGTAGGTGGCTTCGCCGCTGAGACTCCCGCCGCTACCGGTACAGCCGGCGGCCGCGACCCCGAGCCCCGCGCCGAGCGACGCGAGGAGTCGACGTCGGCTGGTCGACTCCGGTCGGGTCATCGTCGTCGATCCCCCGTCCTCGAGTCAGGTTCGTCACCGAGCATATATCGAAGCGACACCGCGAACGCATTTCAGTGTAGGCCCTGAAGCGACAGTTCTCGAGTCCGGGTTCCCCGAGTCCGGGTTCCCGCGCTCGGACGACGTGTCGGCAGCGAAGACGATCCGGTGATGGCGCTTGCGCTCACGCGGTGCCCGTTACGGTCCGGTCGCGGTGCCGGCAGTGTGCAACGCAGGTCCTTATTGTCGGGTGGGTGGAACGTGGCGCCATGAGTCCCTCCGAGAGCGACGAGACGCTCGAGTCATTCGGAGCCGACGTCGGGAAAGGGGGCGAGACGGCGACGCGGTTTCAGGAGTGGTTCCTGATCCAAGGGAGCCGTCTCGCCGTCGCTGCGGTCCTCGCACTCGCCGTCCTCGCCGCGCTCGTCGCGGCGTACGAGCTCGACGTCGTCGCGTTCACCAATCCGAACTCCGTGACGCGCGTGGCCAGCGGGATGATCGCCGGCACGTTCTCGCTGGTGACGCTGGTCGTCTCGGTCAATCAGCTCATCCTCTCCCAAGAGTTCACCACCGCCTCGAAGGCCCGCGACCGGCTCGACGGCGTGATAGAGTTCCGGGAGGACGTCGCCGACGAGGCGGGCATCCCCGCGAGTCCGGCCGCGCCCACGAGAATGCTCGAGCTGTTGATCGAGGCGATCCGACACGACGCCGTCGAACTCGCCGACGCCGTCGCGGATCACGACGACGAGGTTCGCGACGTCGTCATCCGGTACACGAACAGCATCGAGGAGCGGGCCGACCGGGTCGACGAGACGCTCGAGGAGACGAGTGTCGGCACGTTCGCGGCCGTCTCGGCGACGATCAACTACGACGAGGCCTGGCAGCTGTACGTCGCCTCACACCTGCGTGGCGAGTACGCCGACTCGCTATCGCCGGAGGCGACCGAGCGACTCGACGAACTGGTCGGGACGCTGAAGCTGTTCAACGTGGCACGCGAGCAGTTCAAAACGACCTACCTGCAGCGGGAGCTCACCCGGTTCTCGCAGCTGACGATCTACTGCGGCGTGCCGTCGATCCTATCGGCGATCACCATCGGGCTCCTGTACGCCGACTTCGCCGGGCCGACCGTCAACATCGCCGCGCTTCCCTACGCGACGATCACCCTGATCCTCGTGGGGCTGACGCCGCTGTTCCTCCTCGTCTCCTTCATCCTCCGGACCGCGACCGTCACGCGCCGAACCGCGTCTATCGGGCCGATGATCCCCCAGAAGGATCCCGACGAGGGGCCGTTCGACGTGTCCTACGGCGAGGACCGGTGACTATTCCCAGCCGACGTCCTCCCCCCGGTCGGTCTCTCGGAGGATGAACGGGCCGATCGCGAGCGTCCACTTCGCGACCGTAACGACCCGGAGGATGTACGACAGAAAGATCGCGAAGGGCGTCACGCCGACGGCGAAGGCGAGGCCGACGAACAACAGTCCCTGATCGAGTCCCGCCACCACTCCGGCCACGTCGCCCACCTCGAAGACGAGGATCATGTACGCCGAAACCGCCAGCGCCGGCAGGGCGAGGTACGCCAGCGACCGCGAGAGGGTGATGATCTCCCACCGGAAGTACAGCGTCTTGAAGTGCTCGCGGGCGGGCCCGAAGAACCCGAGAACCTCGAGCAGTTCGTCGAGTTGGTCGTCGATGTCGTCGGGAAGCGTCTCCTCGTGGCGGTTTCGGACCCGATTGCCGGTGTAAATCTTCCAGGAGTAGTTGTACTCCAGTGCGGCCTTGACGACCTCGAACCGACCGAACTGTTTACCCTCGAGTTTGTCGGCGACCCGTTCGGCGTCGGCGGCGATCCCCTCGGCGTACTCGCGGACGTCCTGACGGACCGCCTCGTCGAGGTCCGGGTCGGACTCGAGCGCGTCGATGAGTTCGTCGGCCCGGTCCCCGGTCGCTTCGACGAGCCCGCGGAGGAACGCGGAGGGCTCGGGGGGACTGGTAGTCCGGCCGACGGCGTCTTCGGTATCCCGCCGGAACTCCATCGCTTCCGCCATGCGCTGGCGCTGATCGCCGACGGGGCCGAGTTCCTCGGCGAGGACGAACTGGTTGAACGTCAACACGAGCGTGACGCCCATGATGATCCCGATGATGGTCGGGGTGAACGTCGAGGCGATCGGCGCGGGGTCGAACAGCTTCGAGATGGAACCGGGGCCGAACGTACCGAGAACGACGAGGAGGGCGTAGGAAACGGTGAGCATCACGCTGGCGACGAGAACGCGATTCCCCTCGACCAGAAACCACAACATCGGTCGGCCGCCGCGAACGCGGTCGACCATCGTATTCGACGTCTCCTCGCTGGCACTCTCGCCGGGCTCGCTCATGCGAGCGATCGTACCATGGCCCTGCCTACAAGCCTTTGGCCGTCAACGGTAGTCTCTTCCGGGAGAACGGGGATGCGGTGGTCGACGTCGGGGTTGCTTTCGCCCGGATGACTCTTTTACCCGCCGCCGTGGTCCCTTCGAACAGGCAATGAGCGACTCGGACTCGAGCGGCGTGTTGAGTCAGCGGGCCGGCGTCGGCGGCCCGCGGCTGTGGGTGTTGCTCCGGCTGAACCGCTGGCTCTTCACGGCGGCCGTGCTGGTGATCGTGTTCATCGTGCTGGTCGGCACCAGTCTGTTCGATCTCGCACCCCACCGGGTACTCGTCGAACGACACAACGCGACCTTCTGGATCTTCTCGGGGTTCATCGGGGCGATCATCACGGGGACGTCGATCGTCGTCACGATCAATCAGCTCGTGCTCTCCCAGGAACTCGGCGCGGTCGGCGATCAACGCGAGCGGATGCAGAACGCGATGGATTTTCGTAAAGACATCGAGGAGACGCTCGAGTACGAGGACGTGACGCCGCCCGAACCCGCGGCGTTCCTCTACGAACTCGTCGACGGCGTCGAGGAGGAAGCGCAACAACTCGAGGAGACGGTGGCGGACCACCACGGCGACGAAATTCAGGAGAAGGTCTCCGGCTACGTCGACGACGCGGTCGAAAACGCCGAGGTCGTCAAGGACGACCTCGAGGACGCCCAGTTCGGCACGTTCGACGTGATCTGGAACGCGCTGAACTTCAACTACTCGCGGAAGATCTACGACGCGCGAAAGATCCGCGCGGATCACAGCGAGGACCTGTCGGACGAGGCCGACAACGAACTCGACGAGATGATCCAAATTCTGAAGTTCTTCGGACCCGCCCGCGAGCACTTCAAGACGCTGTACTTCCAGTGGGAACTGATCAACCTCTCGCGGGCGCTGCTGTACGTCTCGGTTCCCGCGCTCGCGGTGATGGGACTGCTGATGATGTACATCGACGGCTCTGCGCTCCCGGGCACGTTCCTGGGGATCGACAACCTCGTCTGGCTGACCAGCGCGGGGTTCGTCGTCGGTATCTCCCCGTTCATCGTCTTCATCGTCTACATCCTGCGAATCGCCACCGTCGCGAAGCGAACCCTCGCGATGGGGCCGTTCATCCTGCGGGAGTCCGAGCGCGACGAGGATCTGGGGTAACTCGGTCGACGCGCCGCGTTCGATTCCCCGGCGCCTGCCGTAGCTATTTCCCGGCGGGGCTGGTATCGGCCGACTCGAGCGATGAGTGGCGACGGCTCCCAGCCCAGCGACACGATGGCCGAGCGCAGCGAGTCTCCGACGCTGAAACACACCCTCCTGTTGAACGCGAATCGGTGGCTGATCACCGCGGGACTCATGCTGTTCATCTTCGTCGGCCTGCTCGTCGCCGCCCGGCTCAGCCCCGTCTCGCTGCGCGCGATCATGGGGACCGCCGACCCGGTCGATACGCTCTTTCAGGCGCTGACGACAGCACTGATCACCGTCGTCGCGCTCGTCGTCACCATCAACTCGCTGGTGCTCTCACAGGAGCTCGGCGCCGTCGAGGATCAGCGCGAGCGGTTCTCCGGTGCGATGGATTTCAGGGAAGACGTCGAGTCGTCGATCGACGCGCCGATCAGCCCGCCGGAACCGTCGTCGTTCTTTCAGGCGATCATCGCGGCCTCCGAGGACCGGGCGACCGACTTCCGCGAGGCCGTCTCGGAGAGCCAGGACGAGGAACTCAGGGAGCGCGTCGACGACTTCGTCGACAACGTCACGACCCACGCCGATTCGATCCGCGACGACCTCGAGGACGCGGACTTCGGGACGTACGACGTGGTCAAGGCCGCGTTGGACTACAACTACTCCTGGAAGATCTTCCGACTCCGCCGGATCCGAAACACCCACGCGGACTCGTTTACCGACGAGGCCCACGACGCCTACGACGACTTGCTCGAGTCGCTGAAGCTGTTCGGCCTCGCCCGGGAGCACTTCAAGACGCTGTACTTCCAGTGGGAGCTGATCAACCTCTCGCGGGCGATGATGTACGTCGCCGTCCCCGCGCTGATCGTCACGATTGCGATGATCCTCTTTTTCGATCCGAGCGCTGTGAGGGGAGCCGCCTTCGGTATCGACGCCGTCGTCTGGGCCGTCGCGGCGGCCGCGACCGTCACCGTCACCCCGTTCCTGCTGTTGATCGCGTTCATCCTGCGGATCGCGACGATGGCGAAGCGGACGCTGGCGATCGGTCCGTTCATCCTGCGGGACTCGAGTCGCGGCGAAGAAATCGAGTGGGAGTGAGACGGGACGGCGGCCCGATTCCGTCGTCGCGAACCTACAGCGGCGCGCCCACGAGAACCAGCTTCGAACGCTCGTCGCCCCGGTTGAAGATCTGACGGGTCTCCTCGGGATCGAGTCGGATCAGGTCGTCTTCCTCGAGGGAGACCGTCTCGTCCCGATCGGCCAGTTCGACCTCCGCGGTGCCGCTGACGACGTAGTAGATCTCCTCCTGACCGCGATCGGCTTCGTCGTGTTCCATCCCCTTCCCGTCGGGCTCGAGCTCGAGGACGGAGATCCCGACGTGGTCGCTGTCGAGTTCCTCCTTGAGGAACCACATGCCGCCCCACTCCTCGTCGATGACTGATTCCGGATCGGTCTTGCTGGCGGTGTCGTAGCCCATGCGCGCTCGTTCGATGGTGAGCGGTAAAGCCATGGGGGAAGCGGAAGCCGAACAGTTGCCTTACGAATGGAACGCGACGGTTGGTCTCAAATATCGATAGTGGTGAGCAAGTCGTGCTGAATAGAGGGCGCGAATGTTGCACGAGATTCGGCTTGATTTGCGCCAGTGAAAAGCGGTCAGTGGAGAGTAAACACGAAGTACACTACCGCTCTACCGCTGTAACTCCGCTAGTGGTTTTATTCCGAATAGCGCCAGTAAAATTCCGATGACAACGTCTGAGAGTGTCGTTTCGTGATACTGATGAGCGGCTGGTAATTGTATGATGACGAGTATTCCCGCTATAATTCCGATGACTCCGACACCGGCGTCCACGTTCGCCCCGAGATTCTGAGCCATATCTACTGCACCCCGTGGCCAGTTGATAGCTGTCAGGCAAGATCAACCGTTGCCTGTTGCCGCTTCGATAACTCAGTACAGTCAGCATGAGCAGTCGCCTGAAATCCACGACGGATCGAAAGTTAACACATATATCCGCAACCGTGTATTCCTCCGTTATATGCAATTCTGTGACGAGTGTGGTTCGATGATGCACACGGAGGGCGACACGTGGGTGTGTCGCTCCTGTGAGAACGAGGAGTCGCGGGACTCGCAAGCAGAAGCGGCGATGGCGACCCAGGATGGACAGCGGGACGACGGGGCACCCGCCGTGGCCGACGCGACCCAGGGCTCCACCGAGACGATGCAGGAGCCCTGTCCGGCGGACGACTGCGACAGCGACCGGGCCTACTCCGAGATGATGCCGAAGCCGGGCGGCTCCTACGAGGTTCGGCTGTTCACCTGCGTCGAGTGCGGCCACAAGTGGCGCGAGTCCTGACGGCGCATCTCGCGAACCCCGCCGCTTACATATGCACAGACCCCCACATCAGACTCTCAACTCCCGGGGTTACTCGGTCTCAAGTGGAGCCACACATCGACTCCAAACCACCTCCCACAACGTTCTTGAGGCTATCACCAACCTCTGTCACAAGCGCCGTTGTGCACTGGACACGGGTTCGAGTCCGTGTGCGACTAGTCGGCCCGTTTGCAGAATACTGCGAGCAGGAATCCGACGACCGTTAGGCGCCCAGCCCCTACGGCGGCCGTGATCCTCGCCGACTGCGGCCCACCGGGCGCCGGCAAGACCACCATCGCGACCCGGGTTCGGGACCGCCTCGAGGCCCGCGGCGTCCCCGTCCGCGTCCACCACTCCGACGACCGCTCGAGTCGCACCCACGAGCGACTGTACGAGCGGGCCCGCGACGACCCGAACGAGGCGATCACGGTCGTCGACGGCACGTTCTATCAGCGCGAGTGGCAGACGCAGTTTCGGACCCTCGGCGAGGACATCCGGTTCGTCCACGCGACCGCGAGCCTCGAGACCTGCCTCGAGCGGAATCGAGCGCGTGCGGATCCGATCGAGGAGCAGGGCGTCCACGTGATCTACCGGGAGTTCGACGCGCCCGAGGACGCGCTCGTGATCGACACCGAGGAGGCGAGCCTCGAGGCGGCCGTCGATCGAGTGCTGGGGGCGCTCGAGGCGTGGAACGCGGTCCCAGACTCGACGACGTGAGCGGCATCGCCGAGCGCGCGACGATCGGACTCGAGCCGGTTGCTACACACCTCGAGTCGGGGACGACACGCCGGTGAATCGATATACGCTATACGAAATCGGTAGCGGGCGCTACAGCCCCGGCACCAGCGCCGCGAATTCGTCCGGTCGCCGCTCGGGGACGAGTTCGTCGGGGAGGACGTCCCAGCCGAGTTCGTCGCTGCCCGGTTCGGCGTCGGTCTCGAACCCGACCTCGGCCGCGGGGTCTCGGTCGCGGTACTCCGGCGGCGGCGCGTGGTGGGCGTAGACGCTCTCGGGGTGGTCGACCGCCCAGACGTGGAGCATGCAGGGCGTCCGACAGGGGATGCCGATCCCGCCGTCGGCGAACTCCCGCTCGTAGGCCTGCTGGTAGTACCACCACGCGAACCGCCCGGGGAGGCCCTCGTGGGAGTGCCACGGGGAGCAGGGGGCGGCCGGGTCCGCGGTGCCGTCTATGGGACGGTCGTCCGTCGTCGCGTCGCCGTCGCTGCCGCCGTAGACCGCCGGCGGATCGACCGCGTCCCCGTTGCGCGTCGCGACGAACATCACGCCGATCGAGCGCCACGTCTCGTCGTCGACGAGGACCGACTCCGGTCGCTCGGGATCCAGCAGGGCGTCGTCACCGATGTACTCCGGATTGAGCCAGTGGGAGTAGCTGTCGTCCTCCCGGTCGAGGGAGTCGAAGTACGGCTTGTATCCGGCGTCGATCAGCGCGCCCGCGTCCGGATACCGCTCCTCGAGGGCGGTCTGGACCGCCGATCGAAGCTCGACCGTCGCCGGATGATCGTCCGCGCACCCCTCCATCCCGTCCTCGACGCAGTGACCCTTCGTCGGCTCGAGGCTCGCGTCGGGACAGTCGTCGAACCACGGCGCCGTTCCGCCGCCGTCGCGTCCGCTCGCAGTTGCCGTTCCAGTACCCACCGCCGAAACAGCGACCGTGCCCGCCGAGGCCCGCAAGAGTCTCCGGCGAGACACGTTCACGCTGTCGTCACCGTCGTGCATACCACCGGTTCCACACCGACGACCGTTGTAAAGCCATGTTGGCGATCGGTCGAATAGTCGCGTCGCGTGAAGAGTTCGACCGACCCCGACGAACGATTACTCGCGGACCGCGCCGGTGCCAGACCGCTCGAGGCCCGCCAGATCGATCCGGCCGTCGGGCAGCGGGACGCCGTCGTAGGGATCGTCGGCGAGCAACAGCGAGCCGTCGAGGTCGGCGTAGTCCAGCAGCGGCGCGAGGTGACAGGCCGCGGCGATCGAGGCGTTGGACTCGGTCATACAACCCAGCATGACCTCGAGACCGTGGGCCCGGGCGGCGTGGATCATCCGCTTCGCTTCCCGGAGGCCGCCGCACTTCATGAGTTTCAGGTTCGCGATATCGCACCGATCCGCAACCTGCGGGACGTCCGCGAGCGTCACGCAGGACTCGTCGGCCGCGATCGGCAACGGCGAGCGTTCGTAGACGAACCGCAGTCCCTCGGGATTCTCGGCGGGCACTGGCTGTTCGACGAACGAGAGGTCGTACTCGGCGAGGTGGTCGATCTTCCGGACGGCTTCTTTCGGTTCCCAGGCCTCGTTGGCGTCGACGAACAGGTCGACGTCGGGGGCGACCGATCGGATCGTCTCGACGATCTCGAGGTCCCGATCGGTGCCGAGTTTGATTTTCAGCGTTCCGTAGCCCCGCTCGAGTGCGGTTTCGGTCTTCTCGCGCATCGTCTCGAGGTCGTCGAGGCCGATGGTGTAGGACGTCTCGAGCGTTCGGTCCGGATCGAGTCCCCAGTAGCGGTAGAGCGGCACGTCGAGCCGTTTCGCGACGAGGTCGTGGCAGGCGATGCTGACGGCGCAGCGGGCCGCCGGATTCCCGCGGACGGTCTCGCGCATGCGCCGTTCGACGGTCTCGAGTCGGTGGAGATCGTCCGCATCCGTCACCTCATCCTCGACGACGGCGAGCAGGTCCGGCAGGACGGCGGTCACCGTGTCGACGGTCTCGCCGTAGTGGGACGCGGGCGCAGCGGCGCCAACGCCGACGGCGTCGTCGTCCTCGATGCGGACCGTGACGACCTCTCGCTCGGTCGTCGTCCCGCGGGCGATCCCGAACGGGTACTCGAGGGGCAGCGCGTGGCGTTCGAAGGATGTCTCGAGTACCATGGCGATCACTCGAGCAGAGTCTCGAGGACGTCATCGGCTCCGAAGCGGATGACGTCCGTCGCGGGGGCGTCGATTTCGGTCGCGTACTCGTCGACCGCCTCGCGGGCGTCGTCGTCGGCCTCGAGGGAAGCCGTGTTCAGCGCGCCGGCGACGACCGCGCCGCCCGAGACCGGTGCAGATAGCGACTCGTAGAGGTCGACGTAGGTCGAGCGGTCGGGCAGCGCGAAGGACTCGTAGCCGTGGATCGTCTCCCGGCCGGCCGCGTGACAGAGGACGAGTTTGTCGGGCATCGCACCGTGGAGGATGCCGCAGGTGACCGCCGAGTACGCGGGGTGGACGATGCTGCCCTGCCCCTCGACGAAGAGGTAGTCGCGCTCGTCGCCGATCTCGAGGATCATCTCCTCGACCGCGCCCGCGGTAAAGTCGCTGACGACGCGGTCGATCGGGTTGCCCCAGCCCTCGATCATGATCCCCGTCTGGCCGGTCGGGATCACGGCGGCGTCGTGGCCGGCCTCCCGGGCCGCCCGCGCCAGTTCCATCGTGGTCGTCATCTTGCCGACCGAGCAGTCGGTGCCGACGGTGAGCACGATCTCGGCGTCGACCTCGCCGGCGACCCCCTCGGCGACGGTCAGGTCCTCCGGTGGCTTCCGGACGTCCCGCAGTTCGCAGTCGTGTTCGTCGGCGAGGCGGGCGAACTCCTCGTCCTCGCTCAGGAAGTAGTGCAGTCCCGCGACGACGTCGCAGCCGTTCTCGAGGGCCGTTCGGACGTCGTCGCGCCAGCGCTCGTCGAAGCCGCCGCCGATGGGCGCGATGCCGATCAGCAGGGCGTCGACGGGGGACTCGAGGGCGGCCATCCCCTCGACGATCGGTGCGTCCTGGACGTCCGGGACGAAGTCGTTCACCCGCCGGCCGGCCGTCTCGCGGTCGAGGACGGCGACGACCTCGTCGTCGGCGTACCGCAGGACGCCGAGAGCGGTCTTGGCCCGGTCGGGAAACTTCTCGTGGGCGAGAATGGCGACGCGCATATCGGATCAATGCCGACGGAGCACTTAAACGGTCGATATCGCGTGCCAAGAGCGATCGAACAACGTGCGGTGGCGCGCGCTGTCGGACGACCGAACGCTAGTGAGGGCGGCCGACGACACCGTGCGAGGGATGAGTGAGCGACTATCAGGAGCGAACGAATCGGTTGGGGAGGGCGTGGCGATTCCCAGTTGCCAGCACGAGGAGGACGCTCGACCTGCTTCCATGGAACGCGGTGAGACGGAGAGACCATTGGCTAGTCACCAACTCGTTCGCTCGAGCGAAAAAGCCGGAATCGAACGCGCTCGAGTCGCGTCCTCGAGCGCAGCAGTTCGACGCCAGTTTTCAACGCCGGTTCTCAGTTCGCCTCAAGCGCGCACGCGGGCGAACAGAACCCGCGCTGGGCCGCGTTGGCGTCCGGGAATGCCTTGAAATCGTCACCACAGCTGTCGCACGTGACGGTTTCGAAGTCGGACATCGCTCACGCGGCTAGTCGTCCGCCGCGGCCAAAAATTTCTGCGATTCGCCTCGAGCGACGACCGCCCGACTGCCCGACCTCCTAACCGCCGGCACACCGCACGCGGCCCCCTCAGAACACCCGCAGTTCGGTCGTCCAGAACGATCGGTGGGCGTCCTCGAGCGCCGGTTCCGGATCCCCCGTCGCGTCGACGGCGGCGGTCCCGGCGGGCTCGAGGCCGCTCTCGTCGGCGAGCGTCTCGACGACGCCGCGCTGGCCGACCAGGTACAGTCGGTCGGTATCGCTTCCGACGCGCTCGGCGAGGGCCTCCCGGCAGCGCTCGAGGTGGTCGTCGATCTGATCGTCGCGGATCCGTTCGAACCGGGCCTGCGAGAAGCCGCCCTTGGAGTGGCTCCCCTTGACGTCGCTCTCGAAGCCCCGGTAGTCGACGCGGTCGCCGTCGTCGTAGGTCCCGAGGGCGAAGAGATCGGTCCGGACGAGCGCGAGCGCGTACCGGCCGGTCGGGAGGAACCACTCCCGCTCGAGGGCGAACCGGTCGTCCCAGCCGACCCGGGGGTCGGGGTCGGGCATCGCCGGCGGCTCGAGCGCGACGGCGACGAGGCCGGCGTCGTCGAGACACAGCACGCAGGGCGCGGCGGCGTCGACGAGTGCGGCTCGGTCACCGAGCAACGCCTGGAAGTCGACGTCGTGTGCGTCCGCGAGGGTCGCGACGCCCTCGTCGTCGCTGAGGACCGCCGTCAGCGCGCCCTCGGGGCCGGTCTCGAACGCGGTCAGTCGATCGATCACGGTCTCGAGACGAGTCCCCCGGAGCCGTTCGCGACGGCGGGGGGCGACGTCTGTTTCGACCGCGTCCGTTCGCTCGAGTTCGCCCTCGAGCTGGGCGATGCGGTCCTCGAGTCGGTTGACTTTCTTCTCGGCCTCCTGCCGGGCGGTAGCCGCCTCGGCGCGGCGCTCGGATTCGGCCTCGTAGCGCGCTTGCAAACGCTCGGTTTCCGCCTCGAGTTCGTCGATGCGATCCTTGAGCGAGGCGCGGCCGAGCAACTGGTCGAGCATCTGCGTGTGGACGAAACGGCGAAGCGCGAGTACTTTTAGGTTCCGGCACTGGGGAGGTCGTCCCCGGGCGCGGACCAGCCGCCGGCCAGGGAGAGCAACTGCTCGGCGCGCTCGCGTCTGGCCAGCAACACCTCGTGGAGCGAGGGCGGATTGCGAACGTCGGTGTTCTCGAGCATCGATTCGGGCAGCGCGAGCGTGTTCGCCGGAACGGCGTCGTCGCCGTGAACCGGGAAGTGCTGAGAGTCGAGTTTCATCACGAGCGGCGCATCGAGGCGCTCGAGACCGTCCCCGGTCGCGTAGACCTCCTCGTTGATCCGCTCGTGTTGCTCGCTGTGCATGAGGGCGTGATCCCGGTCGGTCGGGGTCACGTAGAGCCGTCCGAGATAGTAGCTCCGCGTAAACACCTCGAACATTGGTATCAGGACACATGGACCGGCGAGATATAACTATTTCCGGATAGATTTAAACCGGAGGACTATCAGAGGAGAAGTTCAATCTGTCCCACACACTACCGACCGATTGGATAGTTTGTCGAGTAGTAATACATCAAACAGGCATCGATGAACGGACGCACACAGTGTGAACGATTCCCGGGAGAACGCGTTCCGGGGGTCCCGCGGCGCGTCTCATCGGTATTCACCCGGAGAGGCGTGTGGCGGCGAAACACCTGGAAGCGGATTCAAGGCGCCGTTGAATCGCAGCCACGGCGTTGCTCCCGTCCGTGAACGATTGAACTATCGCTGAGGGGGTCGTGGACTGGATTGAACGGTTCGAACGAAAGTTCGGCTTTTTAGTATGTTCTCTCCTACGAGAGAGCAATGACCACTCGGTCGGTTGTCCTACTGGTGTTCGTCGCCGTCGTCGGGCTAACGGTCGCCCCGGTCGCGAGCGGTGCTGCCGTCGGAACGGTTGCCGCCGACGAGACCAACGAGTCGACGTCGAACACCACCGTGTCGACGCTCATGCAGGCCAGTGCGGCCGACGTCGAGAGCACGGTCGACGAAGAACTGTTCGAGGCGAAATACGAGGCCGCCGACAACGACAGTCGGCAAGCGATCGTCCGCGACCGCACGGGCGACATCGAGCAGCGACTCGAGGAACTCGAGGCCGAACGCGAGGAGCTTCGCGAGCGGAAAGACGATCTCCACCCCGGTGAGTACCGGTCGCGACTGGCCAAACTCTCCGTCGAGATCACGTCCCTCGAGCGCGCAATCGATCGGGTCGAGGACCGGGCCGTCGAGAGCGGCGTCGGCAAGGAGCGCGTCGACGCGCTCAGATCGAACGCCTCGAAGCTGTCCGGCCCCGAAGTCGCCGAAATGGCGCGGGGCCTCGGCGTCGATGGAACGCCCGGAAACGGACCGCCGGACGACCCCGGAAATCAGTCGCGCGGCAACGGGAACGGGCAGGGTAACGATCGCTCGCCGGGCAATTCTGATCGCGGACCGCCGAACGACGAGTCGAACAACGCCACGATACCCGGCCGGGAAAACGGCTCCGGTCCAGGGATGGGGAACGGCAACGGGAGCGGCTCCGAGAAGAAGGGGTCCCCCGGTAACGGATCCGGGTCGGAGAACGGCGCCGATTCGAGAAACGGGAACGGACAGGGGAACGGGGCAGACTCGAGAGACGGTACGAACCCCAGGAACGGGAACGGAAGCGGACCGGGCGCCGACTCGGACGGCAGCGCGGAGACGGACGCCTGAGGAAGCCGCGACTCGAGTGACGCGGGCGAGCGAGACGGGTATCGCTGTCCCGCACCGAGCAGACACGCTTTTCAGCGCCGACCCCCAACCATCTCTCGATGGACTCCGCCGCATTGCTGGATTTGTTGGGTAACGAAAACCGGAGACGAATCCTCCGGTTGCTCGCCCGCAAACCCTGTTACGTCACGGAAATTTCCGAGTATCTGGGCGTGAGTCCGAAGGCGGTCATCGAACACTTGCGGAAACTCGAGGAGGCCGGCCTGATCGAAAGTCGAGTCGACGACCAGCGCCGGAAGTACTTTCACATCGCTCGCAACGTCCGTCTCGAGGTGAACGTCTCGCCGTACGGGTTCGCGAGCAAGAGCGCCTATCCCGCCAACAGCAGTTTCGACATCACGACCTGCCGCCACCTCACGCTGGACGTCGCCTGGGACGAGAGCGACGACCTCGACGATCTCCTGCGCGCCCTCGAGGACCTGGAGCAACTCGAGAACGAACTGTCGCTGGCCCAGCGGTGGGTCCAGGGCCGGCTCTGTGACGTCCTCGATCGGATTTCGGAGGACGTCGGCGCCGGTCCCGAGAGCCGGATCTACGCCGACGTTCTGGCGAGCATCCGCTCCGAGCCCAAGTCCGTGGACGAACTCAGCGAGGACGTCGACGCCCCGCGGGAACTCGTCGCCGAGTTGCTCGAGTCGATGGCCGACGAGGGTGTCGTCCGCCGGACCGAACGGGGCTGGGAACTGACGCCGAGTTAGCGCCGACGGCCCTCGATCATTCGATATCCTGGGACAGTCCGTTTCGCAGATCGCGTCCGAAGTAGTAGCCGAGCAGACAGCCGACCAGCCCGGCCGCGACGCCGACGGCGACGACCGCCCGAACGGAGCCGGCGAACGCGATCACGGCGTTGCTAACTACGGCCGAGACCCCGCCGACGGCGGTCCCCGCGGCGCCCATCTCGAGGTATCGACGCTTCGAGGAGAGCAGGCCCACGGCGAAGGCGACGCCGAACATCCCGACGATACGGCCGGCGATCGGAATCACCAGCCCGCCGGCGAACAGCCCCGCGCCGACCAGCAGGACGAACGCGAGAAACGCCCGCGGCGAGAAGTACTTCTGGGGCGAGAGCCCCGGCGTGAGTCGGGAGCGCAGCGATCCGGTCCTCGAGTCCGCGTCGGTCCCGGCTCCGGAGTCCGCGTCGGTCCCGGACCGCGAGTCGGCGGACGACCACCACGAGTCGTCGCCGCTCGGTTCGCGCCCGGTCGATTCGTCGACGGTCGGAGGTTCCCGATCCGACGCCGGTCGGTCCGCCGGCGTCGACGGCGTCCCGGCCCCCGGTTCCGCTCCGGCGCCCGACTCCGAGAGCAGGTTCTCGGTCTCCTCGAGGAGGTCCTCGGTGTCCCGGCTCTCGGTGACCTCGTCCGAGCGGTCGCTCATGGGTTCTCGTTGGGCAGCCGACAGCATGGATCTTTCCCCATCGGCCACAGGATATACGACCGCGGCCGTCCCACCGAATCCATGGACTGGCTTCCGGCGGCGACGTTCGGCTTCCTCGCCGCCGGCGGCGGCGTCTTCTGTTACGTCCTCGTCGCGAACCTCGAGCCCCAGCCGGAGTATCCGGAGTTGATGACCGATCTGGCCCGGCTGCTCGGGTTGGGCATCGCGCTCTGTGGACTCGCGATCGGCGCGGTCTTCCTCCGCGCCGCAGCGGGCCTCGCGTGAGTCGCGCTCGCCGCTCGGAGCGGTGATTCTCTCATCTCGAGTTGCGGGGGCTTCCTTTTCACGCTGGCCCCGCTACCAACGCGGGATGAGCACCGAACTGCTCGCGTTCGGTATCAGCGCGCTCGCACTGGGGATCGGGGTGCTGGTGGCGACCCGCCGGTTCTACCCCCGACTCGACGTTCCCGAGGACGTCGAGTCCTCGCTGCAGGCGCTGACGTCGATGATCGCGGGCATCCTACTACTGACGGGACTGGGGCTGATTCTGCTCGGGTTGTTCACCTGAGGCCGGCTTCGGGGGCGTGTTCGATCGGTGGCACGGCAGCGACGTCCATCGCGCGTCCGGCACCCGTTCGATACGAGAGCGTGTTCGATACGCGAGCGTTCTCGAGCGCCCCGGGTCCGAATGCGTGGCTTCAAGTCCGCCGGTGCGCAACGCCCACCCATGAATCCAGGCGATCGCGTTCGCGTCGACCGCGCGGATCGCACGTACGAAGGCGTGTTGCTCCCCTCGAGCACGGACGACCACCTCGTGGTGAAACTCGAGGGCGGCTACAACGTCGGCGTCGACCGCGCCGAGGCGAACGTCGAGGTGCTCGCGGAGGACGTCTACGAGATCGACGGCACCGACGCGACGGGCGCCGACGAGGACGACGCCGGTGACGAGGGCGCGTCCGAGATCGAGTTCGACGACGACCTGCCGACCATCTCGCTGATCTCGACCGGCGGAACGATCGCCTCGACGGTCGACTACCGCACGGGCGCGGTGACCGCGCAGTTCGACGCCGAGGACGTCCTGCGCGCGGTTCCGGACCTCGCGGGTCGCGCGAACTACCGCGGGAGAGTCGTCGCCAACATCCTCTCGGAGAACATGGAGCCGCCGATCTGGCAGGACCTCGCGCGAGCGGTGCGCGAGGAGATCGACGCGGGAGCCGACGGCGTCGTCGTCATGCACGGCACCGACACGATGCAGTACTCCGCGTCGGCGCTCGCCTTCATGCTCGAGACGCCCGTGCCGATCGTCTTCACCGGCTCCCAGCGCTCGGCGGATCGGCCGTCCTCGGACAACGTGATGAACGCCGTGTCGGCCGTCGAGGCCGCCAAGAGCGACTGCGCGGAGGTGCTGGTCTGCATGCACGCCTCCGAATCGGACGACGTCTGCGCGCTCCACCGCGGGACGCGCGTGCGGAAGAACCACACCTCGCGCCGGGACGCGTTCGAAACGGTCGGCGCGGAGCCGCTGGGGACCGTCGACTACGAGACTGAGGCGGTCGAGTTCCAAGGCGACTACCAGCAGCGGGGGAAGGCAGACCTCGAGCTGCGCGACGACCTCGAGAGCGACGTCGAACTCCTCAAGTTCACGCCGGGGATGGATCCCGCCTTCCTCGACGTGGTCGAAGGGAGCGAGGGACTGATCATCGAGGGGACCGGCCTCGGCCACGTCCACACCGACCTCATCCCCCGCATCGAGGACCTGATCGACGACGGCACGACCGTCGTCATGACCAGCCAGTGTCTCGAGGGACGGGTCTGCGACCGGGTCTACGATACGGGTCGGGACCTGCTCGAGGCCGGCGTGATCGAGGCCGGCGACACGCTGCCGGGAACGGCGAAGGTGAAGCTGATGTGGGCGCTCGAGCACAGCGAGGACGTCGAGGAGGCGATGGGAACCTCGCTGGCCGGCGAGATTCAGGAGCGGTCGGTTCCCTGGGAGTAGGCGAGACGGAGCACAGCGAACAATTTTTGCCCGATCTCTCCTGTGGCAAGCCTGTCACGGCTGATCTTCGTATGGAGTAAGAATCCGAAGTAGAACACTTCGCTCGCGCTGACAACGGGGATTTCCACACCCTCCCCAGCCGATTCGCTCGCTCTCGGCTCACGGCTGTGCCGTTCGCCCTTCCGCGGCGCGATGCGCCGCGCTCCGCTCGCTCATCCCTCGCGCAGCGTTGGAGCGCGGCTCACACTTCGTTCGCCGCGCACCAGCGCGCGCCACCGCAGTAATTGGACGAAACCGCTACGAGTTGATCGATCTGTAAAGTGCTTTCTCGCACGACGTCCTCAGATGGGGCTGTTCAACTGACGATGGCACCCGATTCAGACATCGACTCCACACTCGAGATCCGTCGGGCGACCCACGACGACTACGAGGCCGTCGCGGACTTCACGGGCGACATCTGGGCGGATCGCGGCGGCGACTACATTCCGCGAATCTACCACGACTGGCTCGAGGACGACCCCGGCCAGGGGAAGAAGACCTTCCTCGCGACGGTCGACGGCGAGGCCGCGGGCATCGTCCAGGGCGTGCTGCTCTCCGACGACGAGGCCTGGTTCCAGAGCATGCGGGTCGCGGCCGAACACCGTCGAAAGGGCGTCAGCCGCCGGCTCAACGAGGCGCTGTTCGAGTGGGCCCGCGAGCGGGGCGCGGCCGTCGGTCGCGTGATGATCTTCTCGTGGAACACGGCCTCCTTCGGCGCCGCGCGAGCGAGCGGTTACGAACCGCTCACCGAGTTCCGGTTCGCGCATCCCGATCCCGACGCCGCCGACCTCGAGTCCGAGGCCGACGGCTCGTATCGGGTCTCGAGCGACCCTACCGCGGCGTGGCGCTACTGGACCCACAGCGACGCGCGCGAGCACCTGAACGGGCTGGCCCTGTCACCGGAGGAGTCGTGGGCCGTCCGAGAACTGAGGCGAGGGGACCTCGAGCGACTCGCCGACGAGACGGCCGTCTTCGCCGTCGAGGGATCGGACGGCCTCGCGGGAGCCGCCTACCGGTCGCGGACGTACGACCAGGAGGTCGACGTCGAGGACGAGGACTCGAGCGATAGCGGCGGCGCGAACGCAGAGCCGGAAACGCGGACCGAGACGTGGGCCGAGTACGGCGTGGGCGCGTGGGATGACGTCGACGCCGCCCGCGCGCTGTTCGCCGCGATCGCCCGCGACGCCGCCGACCGCGGCGCCGACGAGACGCGGGTTCTGATTCCCGAAACAGCGCGCTACGTCACCGACGCGCCGGCCGCTGGGGTCGGCGTCTCCGACGAGCCGGACTTCGTGCTCGGGATCGATCTGACGGCCGACTGACGCGGCGCCATCGAGCCGAGGAGCGGTATCGCGGCGCGGACACCGGGGCCGACACGACCGTGCCACTATTTACCACGCGGCAGTGTGGAGTGAGACGCTATGGTCGCCGAAGGGCCGCGAGAGAACCGACACGGGGAGATCGAGGCGATACTGGAACGGAAAGACGGCGGCGTGCGTCCGGTTCGAGACGAGGCGGACAAGTACACGGTCGTCGGCGCCGCGGAGCGTCGCACCTACGCGAGCTGGCTGACGCCCGTCGAGGAACACTTCGTCTGCCATCGAAACGACATTCCGCGGGTGGCGGCCGACGGATGGTCCGTCTCGCTCGCCGGGCAGCTCGAGGGGACCCTCTCGATGGCGGCGATCGAAACCGAGTACCCGACGGTGGCGGTCGCGCACACGATGGAGTGCGCCGGCAACGGTCGCGGCCAGCACCGACCCGAGACGGGCAGCGTGCAGTGGGAGTTCGACGCCGCCGCCACCGCGGTCTGGACCGGGACGCCCCTCAGTTCGGTGCTGCGCGATTTCGGCGCGGACGCGGCCGAGGGCCGGTGGCTGACCGCAGTCGGCGGCGATCGATCCGACGGCGACGACGTCTTCGCGCGGTCGATTCCGCTCGAGAAGGCGCTCGACGACTGCGTCCTCGCCTACGAGATGAACGGCGACCCGCTCCCGCCGGAGCACGGGTATCCGGTCCGACTGATCGTCCCCGGCTGGTACGGGGTCAACAACGTCAAGTGGCTCGAGGAGCTCCGGGTGGCGGACTCGATGGTCGTCGACGGGGCGCTCGACCGGCCGGGCGAGCACGCCGTCTGGCAGCAGGAGTCGTACCGAATCCACCCCGAAGGCGTCGAACCCGATCCGAACGAGACGATCGATTCCGTCGACACGTGGACCCAGCTCGAGGGCGCGGTCGACTCCCCCTACACGTTCGACGCGAACGTGATGTCGGTGATCGGCACGCCGGACGGGGAGTCGCCGGCGACGCCCGACTCGGACGGAACGATCGAGGTGCGCGGCGTCGCCTGGGCGGGCGACGACGCCGTCGACCGCGTAGATATCTCGACCGACGGCGGCGAGACGTGGAACGACGCGGACCTGTTCGGCCCCGACTACGCCGGCGCGTGGCGACTGTTCCGCTACGACTGGGACGCCGGACCCGGAACGCACGCGCTGCTGTCGCGGGCGACCGACGAACTGGACCGGCGGCAGCCGGCGCGGATCTCCGAGCCCGACGCCTGGCGCGACGCCCTCGAGGACGACGAGTACCCGTGGAACGAGGGCGGCTACGCCGCCAACGCGTACGAACCGAACGGCGTGACGGTCGAAGTCGTCGCGGACGAAGCGGGCGAGACGACCGGCGACGAGTGAGGAGGCGAGGGAGCGGGCGAGAGACGGACTCGAGGGGCGCTATCCGCCGCTGACGGGCGGGAAGAGCGCCAGTTCGTCGCCCTCCTCGAGTTCCGTCTTCATCCCCTCCTCCTCGACGAGGACGTTCGTCCCATTTCGCAGAACGTTGATCTGGGAGCGCAACTCGCCGTCGTCGTCGAGGACGCGTCCCTCGAGGTCGGACCGCTCCTCGAGCAGTTGCTCGAGGGCGTCCCCGACGGTGTCGCCGGCGCCCGCGTCGACGGTGACGTGTTTATCGCCCGCGCGTTCCGCGAGGTCGGCGAAGAGCTTCCACTCGGTGGGCATACGTGGCGGTATCGGTGCCGACGGCAAGTAGCTACCGCTCCCGCGCGGGGTCGGCCGGCGGGTCCGTGGGTTCCGAATCGGCTTCCGCTCCGTCCGACTCCGCGGCCTCCTCGAGCAGGGCCTCGCCGGGCCGCTCGAGGTCGCCGATCCGCCGCAGGGCGTCCGGGCGGCCGAGAACGTAGGCGACGTCGCCGGCCTCGAGGCGCGCGTCGGCCGCCGGCAGCGCGAGGGGGGCGGCGGCGTCCGCGTCGCGGTCGACCGCGAGGACGAGAACCGGCAGCGAGCCGACGGTCGCGCCCTCGAGCGCGTCACCGGCCGCGACGGGGAGCGTGGTCACGGTCTCGTCGGCCGCCCGGAGCAGGGAGACGAGGTCCCGCTCGGCGCCGGGGTCGCGAGGCAGCGTTACCAGCCGGTACTCCTCCTCGGACGGGAGCGATCCCGCGTCGTCGGCGTCGACGGCGACGGTGGCCACGTCGTCGGCGACTCCGCGGAGTTCTCCGCCCGTGGCCCGTCGGAGCGAATCGCCGTCGCGACGCCAGATCCGGACGGCGTCTCCGGGTGTGGCGTCCGGCGCCGGATCGCCGCGGATCGCGACGGCGACGGTCCCCGGCGCGAGCGTCGAGCCGATTCCCGACGGGCGGCTGCCGAGGGCCAGGTAGTCGATCGTCCGATCGGCCCCGAACTCGACGTCGACGTGGCCGATCCCGTAGTCGCGCTCGAGGCGGTCGATCAATCGCTCGCGCAGGTCGTCGACCGAGAGGCGCCGCGGGAACAGCAGCGTGTGGCCGGCCAGTTCGGTCTTGGTGGGCTCGTCGACCGGGTCGTAACCGTCGACGTCCGCGATCTCCTCGGGGAGTTCGACGGCGACGACGCGGCCGGCCGATCGGACCAGTTGGCCGACCTCGGTGATCGTCCGCGGCGTCGCGATCGAGAAGACGTCCGTCGCGAGGTGGTCACCGAGTCGTCGGCCGCCGTCGGCGGCCATCGCGCTCGCGGCGAACGCGGCGACCGTGAAGACCACCGTACTCAACTCGAGCAGTTCCGCGTCGCCGCTGATCACCTGCTGGAGCGCCGACTCGGCGTTGAGCCAGATGGCGACCATCGAGACGCCGAGCAGAATCGCGACGCCCTCGGGGATCGCGTCCGCGCTGTACCAGCGGAAGACGAAGGCGATGCCCGCGGCGGTTCCCCCCGCCAGCAGCGCGAAGCCCAGAATTCCGAGGAGCGAGTCGAGCAGCGTCTCCGAGGTGATCGTCTGGGCGAGCATCGGCTCGAGTCCGGCGGCGATCGACGCCGTCATCGGGCGACCGCCTCCACGAACTCGTCGGTCGCCGCCTCCGGCCCCGCGACGAACACCTCGTCGCCGGGCTCGAGCGACCGTTCGATGCCGGGCGCGAACACCCAGCCGCTGCGACGACCGCCGGTCTCGCTGCCCTGTCGACGGGCGGCCAGGACCGTCACGTCCGCCGCGGCGCGGAGGTCGGCGTCCGCGTTCGGGCCGACGGTGAACCGTCGGATCACGTGCCCGGCCCGCTTGACCAGCGTGAAGGCCTCGAACTCCCGGCTGGTTCCTCGGGAGCGGACGACCAGCCGCGGCGTCTCGGTCTCGAGCAACGCCTTGACGTCCCGGCGGGCGACGGCGACGGTAACGCGACCGATGCCGCCGGCGCTGGCCGCGTTCGGTTTGGGCGCGGGGTCGGGGTCGGCCTCCGCGTCGCCGCCGTCGGGGACGGGCGTCCCGTCGTCGACGGGCGACTCGTCGGCCGCGTGTTCGTCGTCGACCGCCGTCCGGGCGCTCAGCACCGTTCCGGAGAGCGTCCGCGCTTCGGCGCGGATCGACACCTCGTCGCCGCGCGCGAGCCCGGTCGGGACCAGCGTCGCGATCGAGACGGCGCGGCGGCCGTCGGGGATCCGCTTGGAGAGCCCGCCCGACGGCGGGGCCGCGGTGATCGTCGCGCGTGCCCGCTCGTCGATCGTCACGCTGACGTCGCCCAGGTCGTGGTCGGTCCGCAGTCGCTCCTCGAGGCGGGATTCGAGTTCCGACAGCGGCAGATCGGCGGGGAGCCGCCACGAGCCGTTCTTCAGCGATCGGCGGAGGGCCGGCGATAGCGGCGGGTAGCCCTCCATGTCGTGGATTTCGCCGGTCGGACGGACCGTGACCTGTCCCATGGTGCCGACGAGTTCGACGACGTCGGCCGACAGGGTCCGCTGGCGGATCGAGGTGAGGGAAAGGTGCCGTGGGAGTTCGGCGCCGAGTTTGTCGCCCTGGCTGTGGGCGTAGAGCGCGAGCATGAGGACGACGAGGACGGCGATCAGCAACCGCGGCGACTGGGCGATGTTCGGTTCGACGAGGCCGAGCAGCCCGCCCTGCACGCTGGCGATCGACAGCGCGAGGACGACGACACCGAAACCGGGCAGCGTAACTCCGGTAAAGTAGCGAACGAGAAAGCCGAGCGAACCGGCGACGAACGCGGGGACGATGCCGGTCAGGAGACCGAGATAGAGACCGAACAGGACTTCGACCGGGAGACTTCCACCGGGCGTCATTGTCGGCGAGTTGTCCGGGACGGTTAAATCACCACCGACCGCGAACCGCGGCCGCGATTCGCGGTCGCGGCCGCGCTCGCGTCCTCGAGTCGAAACGGGACCCGTCCGAACGAGCGGCTGTCCGTCGTCGCTCGGACGGGCGGCCGTCCATCGACGGGTGTGAACGTTCGAAAACGGAGACGTTTAACTGACACCGTCGCGGACGGGCTGTATGGCCGAGGAAGGGTGGATACGAGCGCGGCTGCCGGACAACTGGCGGCGGCTCCTCTCGATTCAGGCGGCCGTGATGCTCGCGTTGAGCGTCGCGATCCTCTCGGTCGGGACGGCCGTCGTCAACATCGGCTTCGATTTCGTCGGCGGGCCGCTCGCGGAGTACGTCCCCGACCCCGTCCGGGACGCGGCCGGCTTCACCGGCGCCCTGACGGGGTTTCTGATGGTCGGCAGCGCGCTCGCGCTCCGGCGCGGGCTGCGAGCGGGGTGGTGGGCGACGCTGCTGTTGCTCCCGCTGACCGCCGCGCAGGGCCTGCTCCAGTCGAGTCAGTTCTCGCTGCCGCTTGTCGTTCTGTCGCTGATCGCGATCCCGGTGGTGTTGCTCAACTACCGCCGGTTCGACAAGTCGCTCTCGCTTGGGACGACCCAGATCGCCGCCGGCTTCGCGCTGCTGGGCGTCCAGGCCTACGGCACCATCGGCGCGTACGCGCTCCGGGAGGATTTCGAGGGCATCACGACCATCCTCGACGCGTTCTACTTCACGCTGATCACCTCGAGCACGGTGGGCTACGGCGACGTCACGCCGGACTCGGGGTCGACGGAGGCGATGCTGTTCACGATGTCCGTGCTCGTGCTGGGCGTGGCCAGTTTCGGTATCGCCATCGGGGCGCTCGTCGGGCCGGCGATCCAGACCCGCATCACGAAGACACTCGGAAAGATGACCGATACGCAACTCGAACTGCTCGAGGATCACGTCCTCGTGCTGGGATACGGCGAACTGACTGAACCGATCGTCGACGAACTCGCCGCCAACGACCGGCAGTTCGTCGTCGTGACGAACGACCGCGAGGCGGCCTCGGAGCTCTCCGATCGGGACATCTCCGTGGTTTCGGGCGATCCGAGCGACGAGGAGCCCCTCGAGCGGGCGAAGATCGAGCGCGCGAGCGCCATCCTCGTCGCCACGAACCACGACGCGGAGGACGCGCTCGCGATCCTCACCGCGCGCCAGTTGGCCCCGGAGACCCGCATCGTCGCCGCCGCGACCGACCGCGAGAACACGACGAAACTCGAGCGTGCGGGCGCGGACGCGGTGATCAGTCCAGCGATGCTCGGCGGCCACCTCCTCGTCCAGTCGGCGCTGGGCGAAGACGAGAACGAACTGATCAAGCACATCATGCGCAGCGACTGAGTATTGTCGCCGTCTGAATCGCCGACGCGAATCCGCCTCGATGGCGATTCAGCCGTGGACGCGGCCCGGACAGCAACGCTCGACCCGGGATTCGGCTTCGACGTCGCGGGCGGAACTCGCGACCGGGACGGTCGTGTGCTCCGCTGGCACGCGTGAGCGGACGACCCTACGTCGGTCGCGTCACCGATGGCGGCCGCGGTGAACGATCGCCACGTCGGCCTCGAGGTCGCTGAGTCGCTCGAACGTCGGCGGTGAGACGAACCGTGAGGCGGCCGAGCGGTCGGTGCTCGAGCCGACGAAGACCACGTCGTACTGGGGGGAGACGCGCTCGAGGTAGGACTCGACCGGTTCGGTGACGACGTGGGTCTCGAAGCGACCGTCGAAGGCGTCGACGAGATCCGCGACGGTGTTCTCCGCGCCGCGGCGCTCGGATTCGCGGTCGATGCAGGTACAGACGCTGGTGGGCTGCCAGGAGCCGGAGACCCGCTTGGCGAAGTCGACCATCGCGCGGGCGGTGTCGCCGGCGCCCCGAACCGCGACCATGGCGTGGCGCCACCGGCGGCGGCCGTTCGCGGCGCGGAACGCGATGACGTCGATCTCGCTGTCGAACAGCCCGACGATGAACGGCGAGAGGCCGCCGCCGTCGCGCTCGGCGTACGGCGTGACGATCAGGTCGCAGTTGTGCTCCCGGGCGGTGCGAAGGACCTGTCCCGATGAGCGCTCGCCGGCCGCGACGACGACCTCGCAGGGAACGCCGTACTCGGCCGCGAGATCGGCCGCGAACGACTCGAGACGACGGGCCGCGGGTCCCGGTTCGCTCGTGGCGATCTCGTCACCGTCGTCGACGGTGTCGAAGAGGACGATCTTCCCGGCGTCGTGTGCGCTGGCGAGTTCGGCGGCGAAGTGAACGACCGGCGCCGCGTCCCCGTCGCCGTCCCAATCGTCGTCCATCGAAACGAGGACGTGATCGTCGCCGTTGGTCGTCTGGTAGAGGTACCGCGCCCGGCGTTCGTAGAAGCGGTCGCGCCAGACGACGAACGCCGCCGCGACGAACGAACTCGAGACGACGATCCCGAGCACGTAGGCCAGTTGGGCGTTGCCGCTGACCAGTACGAGCAGCGCGGTCGAGAACGCCGTCGGCTCCTCGAGATCCAGCACCCAGGTGGCGATCCCGGTGAACAGGATCGCGAGCGCGGCGCCGGACGCGCTGACGCCGGGGCCGGTCAGCCCCGCCGTGTCCGCGAGTGCGAGCGCGAGCCACCCACAACACGCGCCGGCGGTCATCCCGCCGACGAACTTCGTCGGCGTGGAGTAGCGGCCCTCGGGATCGGCGAAGAGGGTGTACGTCCCCGACGCCAGCGGCGGGAACAGGAGGAAGGAGACGGCGGCCGTCACGTTCGCCAGCCACGTCACCGCGGCGAGCAACAGCGGGACGAAGACGAGCACCGAGAGGTGCAGGAGGTTTCCCGTGTGTTCGAGCCAGCGTGAGAACGCGTCGAGTTCGCGGCGCTCCAGTCGACGAAGGCGGCGACGAAGCGAGCGAATCCGCGTTCGGACCGACTCGAGCATAGGCCCCGTTGAA
Organism: Haloterrigena alkaliphila; assembly: GCF_017352155.2. Classification (NCBI taxonomy): domain Archaea; kingdom Methanobacteriati; phylum Methanobacteriota; class Halobacteria; order Halobacteriales; family Natrialbaceae; genus Haloterrigena; species Haloterrigena alkaliphila. The sequence continues at coordinate 2,129,918 of NZ_CP071462.1, read as the reverse complement.
CGATCGGCGACGAAAAGCGTTCGGGTTACGGTACTGTCGTCGACGACGAGGGGTCGACTGGGCGTTCGTTGCGCCGATCGCGCTGTCTCGGCTCTCGATCTCCCGTCGCGGCCACCGCTCACTCCGTCGTCGTGTTATTCCGGCGCGCCCTCGAGGATCGCGACGCCGCTCGAGGCACCGATTCGCTCGGCGCCGGCCTCGACCATCGCCATCGCCTCGTCGTAACTGCCGACGCCGCCGCTGGCCTTGACGGGCAGATACTCGCTCATGAGTTCGACGTCCGGAACCGTGGCGCCGCCGTCTTCGAAGCCGGTCGAGGTCTTGACCATCGCCGCGTCGGCTGCCTCCGCGGCCTCGCAGGCGCGGTGTTTTTCCTCCTCGGAGAGCAGCGCGGTCTCGATGATCACCTTCACCGGGATCGGAACCGCGGCGACGACTTCGGCGAGTTCCGCTCTGACGACGTCGTCCTCGCCGGCCTGCAGTCGGCCGACGTTGAGCACCACGTCGAGTTCGTCGGCGCCGGCCTTCCAGGCGGCGACGCCCTCGCGTCGCTTCACGTCGGCCGCGTTCTGCCCGTGGGGGAAGCCGACGACCGTCGCGAGCGTGACGTCGGGCGCGTAGTCGGCGGCCTCCTCGAGGGCGAACGGCGGGATGCAGGCGTTCATCCCGTGGTCCGCGGCCTCGTCGAGTACCCGGCAGACGTCGGCGAACGCGGTTTCGGGACCGAGAACGGTGTGATCGATCAGGGGCGCGAGTTCGCTGCGGTTCATACGGACACGGAGTCGGTCGACGGGCAAAAACCCGCCCGATCACTTTTGCCGTCCGAACTGCAAACGGGGGTCATGGACGATCCTGGGAGAAACGTCGATCCGGCCGTCGAAGCCACCGCCGCGGACATCGCCGCGATGGACGTCCGCGGGGCGGCGACGATCGCCGACGCGGCCGCCGGCGCCCTCGCCACGCAGGCCGATCGCTCCGATGCCGAGACGCCCGCGGCCTTCCGGGATCAGTTGCGGGAAGCGGCGAAGACCCTCTACGAGACCCGTCCGACCGCGGTGAGCCTCCCGAACGCGCTCCGGTACGTCCTGCGCGGGATGGACGGCGAGACCGTCGCCGAACTGCGCGCCTCGACAATCGCCCGCGCCGAGGAGTTCCAGCGGGACCTCGCGCAGGCGCAGTCGACGCTCGGGGCGGTCGGCTCGAACCGGTTGCGCGACGGCGACGTCGTGATGACCCACTGCCACTCGACGGACGCGCTGGCCTGTATCGAGGCCGCCCTCGAGGACGGCACGGAGATCGAGGCGATCGTCAAGGAGACGCGGCCCCGGAAGCAGGGCCACATCACGGCCCGGCAGTTGCGCGAGTGGGGCGTTCCGGTGACGCTGATCGTCGACAGCGCGGCCCGCCGGTACCTGGATCGAGCCGACCACGTGCTGGTCGGCGCGGACAGCATCGCCGCCGACGGCAGCGTCGTCAACAAGGTCGGGACCAGCGGACTGGCGGTCACCGCCCGCGAGCGGGGCGTGCCGGTGATGGTCGCCGCCCAGACGATCAAACTCCACCCGGACACGATGACGGGCCACACCGTCGAAATCGAGATGCGCGACGAACGCGAGGTGCTCGCGGACGACGAGCGGGCCGAGATCGCGGCGGACGATGGACGGGCCGAGATCGCAGCGGACGACGGGGACTCCACCGACGACGGGCTCTCGGTCGAGAACCCCGCGTTCGACGTGACCCCGCCGCGCTACGTCGACGCGATCGTCACCGAGCGCGGTCAGTTCCCGCCGGAGAGTATCGTGACACTCATGCGAGAGCTGTTCGGCGAGACGACCGGCGAACCGTGGGAACGCTGAGCGGCGACCGGCGCGGTCGTCCCGCGTGACCGCCGTTACCGCCGTTTCCGCCGACCCGGTCCGATCGTTCACGCGAGTGAATGATTGTCGACCGGAAAGTGTTTGGCACTGGTGTGTGCGACATACGGTATGGTATTACCCGAGGGGTTCGCCCTTCCACCGTGGTATCTCCTCGTCCCGATCCTCGTGGTGCTGGCGGGGACCGTCGCACTGCTGTGGGCCCTCGAGCCGCCGGTGACCGACCGGACAGTGCTGGCGTTCGCGCCGTGGATGATGCTCGGTTCGGCCCTTCACGTCCTCTATCAGCTGTCAGCCTACCCGGATCGTTTCGAGATACTGTTCGCGACGCCGACCGTCTATCTGATCACGGCGATCGCGGCGGGGCTCTGCTGGATCGTCGCGATATTCCTCTACGCCGGGGGGTTACAGCCGACCATCCCGCGTTTCCTCGGCGTCGCGGGGACGGCCTTTTTCACGGTCTTCGCGATGGTCATCATCAACGCCGGCTGGAGTCAGGAGACGTTCGACCTGTTCTGGCCCGTCATCTGCGTCGTCGTCGCCGGCATCGTCACCGCCATCGCCTGGGTCGCGCTCAGCCTCTGGTTCACCGACGTCGCCGCGACGACGAGTTACACCGGGGCGCTCGTGGTCTTCGGCCACGCCATCGACGGCGTCTCGACGGCCGTCGGCTACGACGTCATCGGCGTCGCCGAGACGGTCCCCCTCTCGGCGCTGATCCTCGAGGCCGGCGAGTCGCTGCCGACCGCCGACTACATCGGCGCCGGCTGGCTCTTCATCCTTGTGAAGGTCGTCCTCGCGCTGGTGATCCTCGGCCTCTTCAAGGAATTCGTCGACGAGGCGCCCCGTCAGGCGCGGATCCTGCTCGCCGGCGTCGCCGCGGTCGGACTCGGGCCGGGCATCCACAACGTCTTGCTCTTTATCGCCACCTAGAGTTTTTTCGGGCGCCGTCGTCTTTCCTGTCGTATCGAATGCCCCCCACCGTACTCACCGCCGGCCACGTCAACTGGGACGTGACGCTGCGCGTCGACCGCCTCCCCGTCCCCGACGGCGAGGCGACGATCCGCTCCCAGCGCCAGTCCGGCGGCGGCAGCGCCGCCAACGTCGCCGCCGCGCTCGCCGGGCTCGAGGTCGAGACCGGCCTGATCGGCAGCGTCGGCGACGACGATAACGGGCTGCTCGCGAGACGGGGCCTCGAGGAGGCGGGCGTCTCGCTGTCGGGGCTTCGGGTCGTCGAGGACGCCCAGACGGCCGTCAAGTACCTCCTGGTCGACGACTCGGGAGAAGTCTCGATCCTCGGCAACGACGGCGTCAACGAGGCCGTCCGGCCGGCGGACGTCGACGCCGACCACGTCCGGTCGGTCGACCACGTCCACCTCACGAGCCAGCACCCCGAGACCGCCGCGAGGATCGCGTCGCTCGCGGCCGACGCCGGGATCACCGTCAGTTTCGACCCCGGCCGGCGGTTCGGCGACCGCGAGTACGACGCGGTGCTCGCGGCGGCCGACGTGCTGTTTCTCACCGAGCGAGAGGCCGCGGCGCTGGGCGAGTCCGACGGACTGGATCGCCGCCCGGCGGATCGAATCGTCGCCGTCACGTCAGGCGCCGACGGCGCGGAACTCCGAACCCCCGAGGGGACCTACACGCACCCCGGCTTCGACGTCGAGGCCGTCGACGCGGCCGGCGCCGGCGACGCGTTCGCGGCGGGCTTTCTCGCCACCCGACTCGAGGGCACTGACCTCGAGGACGCCCTCGCGTACGCGAACGCCTGCGGGGCGCTGACCGCGAGTCGAGAGGGGGCCCGGAACGCCCCGACGGCCGCGGAGGTCGACCGCTTTCTCAGCGAGCGGGACGAGTGATCGGGGGGACACGGGTACGGTCTCGAGCGACGGTGCTGTGACGGGGTAATTCTCAGCCCCTGCTATCCGGCGGTAATTATATGGGAGACGCCGTTGGTCATTTTTCTATACAGTCACGGAGACGTGACGGAGAGACATGACGGAACGAAGGATCAGCGAGTCCCATGGGTGCGAGCTCAAACGCCGCGTCCAGTACGAGAGAGGCAGGAATGAACCACCGAGTATCGCCGCCGCAACGGCGTTAGCAGAGTACTACGACGAGGATGCGAGTGCGACTACCAGACAGTTGTACGACTACGTCGATCCGGACGCCCTCGACGCCCTCTTCGCCGACACCCACGCCGGGCGGAGTCGGGCGTCGGGAACCGTCGAATTCACCGTCGAGGGGGTCACGGTGACGGTGACACCCGATCGGGTGGAGGTCACCCCGGAGACGTAACTGAATCACGCGACTCGCAGTCGACGCATCGCAAACTGGGGGAATGGGACAGTTTCCAGGGTACTGACCCGACGGACCGTCGGGATCCGTCCTCGAACCTTTTTTCTCGCCGCCGCCGGAATCGGGGGGTATGGCAACGCAACCGCACCTGCTGGTCGACGACGGAGACCTGACCGATCGGGCGCTCATTCCGGGCGACCCCGGTCGCGTCGACCGCATCGCCGACCGCTGCGACGAGTCCGAGACGATCGCACAGAACCGAGAGTACAAGGTCGTCAACGCGACCTACGGGGGGCAGGAACTGACGATCTGCTCGACCGGGATCGGCTGTCCGTCTGCGGCCATCGCCGTCGAGGAACTAGCCGCGGTCGGCGTCGAGAACTTCATCCGCGTCGGGACGACCGGCGCGCTGCAGTCGGAGATCGAGATCGGCGACATGATCGTCGCCACCGGCGCCGCGAAGAACGAGGGAACCTCGAAGCGCTACGAGGACGTCGAGTACCCCGCCGTCCCGGACTACGACGTGCTCTCCTCGCTCGTCGATTCCGCGGAAGCTAACGACGAGGAGGTCCACGTCGGTCCCATCGTCTCCGACGACGCCTACTACGCCGAGACCGACGAACACGTCGCCGACTGGGAAGACGCGGGTCTGCTCTGCGTCGAGATGGAGGCCGCCGCCGTCTTCTCGCTGGCCCGCCGCAAGGGCCTGCGCGCCGGTGCGATCTGTACCGTCGACGGGAACCTCGTCGAGGGCACCCAGAAGGGCACCGACACCGAAGACGACGAACTCCCCGACAAGGCGAAGAACAACGTCGGCCGCGCGATCGACATCTCGCTCGAGGCCGTGACCCGACTGTAACCGGGCCACTTCCCCGACTTCTACTCCGAGCGTCCGAACAGTCGCTCCCGGAGCGAGCGCTCCGCCGGCCGCTCGGCGAGCAGGACCGAGCAATCGACGTCGTCGACGACGTCGAGCACGAGCGAGCCGCGGACGAGCCGCGAGAGGAGGCCGCGCTCGGTCGCGCCGATGATCACGAGCGATTTGTCCGCGGCCTCGCGGGCGATCGCGCCCTCGACGTCGCCGCTATCGTCGACGGTCAACACGGCGTCGCCGAAGCCGTGTTCGGCCGCCCAGTTCGCGAGGAACTGCTCGCCGGCCTCGCGCTCGTTCTCGTCGTCGACGACGTGGAGTAGCTGAATCGTCGATCCCGTCGCCGAACGCAGCGTCTTCGCGACTTCGGCGCTGAGATCGGAGTCGGGACCGCCGGCCGTCGGCAGGAGGATCCGCGACGGATCGTAGCCGCGGTCCTTCAGGACGAGGAAGTCACACGGCAGGTCGGCGGCGAGTTCGTCCAGCGGGCGCTCGGCGCGGCCCGCGGTCCACGGGCGGTCGCCGCCCCACCCCATCACGACCCGATCGGCGTCGTGCTGACGGGCCGCGTCGAACACTTCCTCGAACGAGCGGTGGGAGACGATCGTCGTCGTCTCGATCGGAGCACCGCGGTCTTCGGCGTGTTCGCGGGCCCGCTCGAGCAACTTCGCGGACTCGGCGTCGATCCGGTCGACGTAGTCGGTGGCGCCCTCTAGCGGCGTCTGATCGGGCACCTGTACGATGTGGACCGCGTGGACGACGCCGTCGTTTTCGGCGGCGAGCGTGCTGGCCAGTTCGATCAGGTGCTGCTCGGTACGCGGGTTGGCCAGCGGAACCATGACGCGATACTCGCTCGAGCCGTCGGGGCGGGCCGCGCTGGCCGCCGAGACCGCGACGTCGGGCATCTCCTCGGAGCGGTCGAGGATGTACTCGCCGAGCACGCCCTGCCGGGGCGTCTTCGAGCGGGCGTAGAACGCGTACCACAGCACCGCGACGGAGACGAACGCGAGGCTCAGCGCGATCTCGATCGTCTCCATGAAGGCGACGAGCCCGAACGAGAGGATCGCGCCGAGGATCGGCGTCACCGGGTAGAACGGCACCCGGAAGTCGGGATCGTACTCGGGGACGTCGGCCTGCCGGAACGCGATCAGCGCGACGTTCATCAGCGCGTAGACGATCAGGTGGAGCACGCTGGCGGCCTTCGAGAGGATCTCGAGGTCCTGTCCGAGCGCGACGATGAAGACGATGATGACGCCACCGGTCAGCAGGATCGACCGGTACGGCGTCGCGTACCGGGGGTGAATCTCGTTGAGTTCGTCCGTGACGATCTTGTCCCGACCCATCGCGAAGTTGATCCGGGCCGAGGAGAGGATCGACGCGTTGGCGCTCGAGGCGGTCGCCAGCATCGCGGCCAGCGAGATCAGCGTCACGCCGACGGCGTCGAGGACGGGGATGCCGGCGAACGTGATCTCCGCGACCTGCGAGACGGGGACGCTGTCGTCCAGCGAGTGCCACGGGACGATGCCGACCATCGTGGCGACGAGAACGCCGTAGATCACGGTGACGACGCCGACGCTGCCGATGACCGCGATCGGCAGGTTTCGGCCGGGGTTTTGCAGTTCTTCGGCGACCGTCGCGATCTTCGCGTAGCCGAGGAAGGAGACGAACACGAGGGCGGTCCCCGGCAGGATCGCACCGTACCCCGCGTCGGTCGGCGCGAGGCCGTCGGTCGTCAGCGTCGACCACTCGAAGTGGAGGAAGCCGGAGGCGGCGAAGACGGTCAGAATGCCCAGCAGGATCGTGACGATCACCGTCTGGACGCCGCCGGTCTCCTTGGCGCCCATGTAGTTGACGCCGACGAACAGCAGGCCGGCGACCAGCGCGCCGAGTTGGATGTCGGTCAACGCGAACAGGCCCAACTCGAGGGTCGGCAGCGCGAGCATCGTTCCGGCCAGCAGGTCGGTGAGGTAGCCGCCGAAACCGATGCAGTAGAACGCCGACGCGAAGGCCAGCCCCATCCAGTCGCCCATGCCGGCAATCGAGCCGAACAGCGGCCCGAGCCCGCGGTTGATGTAGTAGTAGCCGCCGCCGGCTTTCGGCATCGCCGTCCCGAGTTCGCTCACCGCTAAGGCGTTGACCATCGCGATCAGGCCGCCGATCACGAACGAGACGACGACGATCGGGCCGGCCTCCTGGGCCGCGACGCCGGGCAACACGAAGATGCCGGCGCCGATCATCGTCCCCATCCCGATCGCCAGCGCCGAGAGCAGGCCGAGGTCCTTGGCGAGTTCTTCGTCACTCATGGTCGGGTCGGGGCAGGATTACCAGCGGACGATCGGTGTTCGTGAGCAGTTTCTGCGCGACGTCACCGGTCAGAAGCTTCACCCACCGGCTCGCGCCGCGAGGCGTGAAGACGATCGACGTCGCCTCGAGGTCCCGAGCGCGATCCAGAATCGTCCCGGCGACGTCGGTGCCGTACAGGATTTCCGTGTCGACGTCGGTGTTCGTCCCCGCGAGCGTCGATTCGACGAGTTCGAAGATGCGTTCGGCGCGCTCCTCGCGCTGGGTGACGCTCGCTTTGTCAGGGGCGCCGCCCGCCTTCTCGATGACGTGGACGACGTGAACCGTCGCGCTGTCGTCGCCGAGCTTCCCCAGAATCGCCTCGCACGTCTGCTCGGCGTCCCGCTCGTTCGCGATTGGCACGAGCACCGTCTCGAGGAAGGAATCAGTCATCGATCGACCCCTCCGTCGGTGACCGGCGGTTCGCACGCGCCGGCGTTCGCTCGGCCGTACTGGGCGTCCTCCCCGAAGGTACGATCGATCATCAGATGCCGTCTTTAGCCGGCTAGATCATAAACCATCCGATAGTATTGACGATTGCTTACTTTATGCGCATGAAAATTTCTGAATCCGTAGTGATATCTTTTTAGTTACCATTGTGGGGCGCGACGGATCAGAACCGTGTATAGTGGTGACCCACTATGGGCCAGCATGGACCACCGGCTCGACGAGATCGATCGTCGAATCATCCACGCGCTGATGGACGACGCCCGGAACACCGCGGCGCCGGCGATCGCGGAAGACGTGAGCGTCTCCCCCGGGACGATCCGAAACCGGATCGCCCAACTCGAGGAGCGGGGGATCATCACCGGCTATCACGCCGACGTGGACTTCGAGCGGGCGGCGGGGCATCTCACCAACCTCTTCATGTGTAACGCGCCCGTCTCCGAGCGGGAATCGATGGCCAGACGGGCGCAGGTGATCCCCGGCGTGACTAACGTTCGGGAGCTGCTAACCGGTCGGCGGAACCTGCACGTGCTCGCGGTGGGGGAAGACACCGCGGATCTCCGTCGGATCGCCCGCGCGCTCTCGGATCTCGGGATCGAAATCGAGGACGAGGTGCTCGTCCAGAACGAGACGACGCGAGCGTACGCGCCGTTCGGCCCCTCCGACGAGACGCGCGAGGCCATGCTGACGGACTTCATCAGCCTCTCCGGCGACGCGGAAGTCGCCGAGGTGACCGTCGACGAGGACGCCCGGATCGCCGGCATGAACCTGCAGGAAGCGGCTCGCTACGAGGTGCTCGACGACGACGCGCTCGTCGTCGCCATCGAGCGGGACGACGCCGTCCTGACGCCCCACGGCGACACGGTCGTCCGACCCGACGACATCATCACGCTCTTCTCCCGAAACGGGGTCGCCGAGGAGACGATCGCCGTGTTTCGCGCGGACGACGACGAGTAACGATCCCGACCGAGCGCGACGGCGATCGACTGCCGGCGACGGCATCCACCCGTCCGATGCCGTTCAGGACTCCGTCAACTGCTCCGCCAGCGTCATCGTCCGATCGGTCAGCGTCTCCGTCGTCCCGGACGCCGCCTGCAGTCCGTCGTTGATCGCCGAGAAGAGCCGTTCGAACGCGAGGCGCCCGTCGCCGCTCCGCCAGTCGGCGGTTTCGCGGGCCTCGAGGCCGCAGGTCGGACAGGTACCGTCCTCGAGTTCGTCGAAGCAGCCGTAGCAGCGGTCGAGACCGGCGGGAACGGTCTCGGCGAGGATCACGACCTCGCGCAGGCTCGACTGGAGGTCGCCGGCGGTCTCGACGACCGCCGCGAGCGACGAGTGGACGTCGGCGTCGAACGCCGTCTCCTCGACCGCCGCGAGGCGCTCGAGGCGCGCGTCGACGACGTCGAGCGCGAGCAGCACCCCGCGGCGGGTGTCGCAGTAGTTCGCGGCGGTCTCGTCGGCGGTCGGTTCGGCCCCGGCATCGGCCTCCTCGAGCGTCGTCGGCAGCGACGTCGCGAGCGAGGCGAACGAGGCAACGTCGGAGATGGCGCCGCCCTGAAGGCGAGTGGTCGCGCGGACGAGCTGGAACAGGTCGTCTCTGGCGGTCGGCCCCGAGACCGCGCCACCGGAGTCCGACCGCACCAGCTCGAAGCAGTCGGTACAGACGGTTACGAGGGCGCTCTCGTGGACCGCCCCCTCGAGCGGGACGGCGCCGACGGGGTACGTTCGGAGGGCGGTCGGATCGGCGGCGTCACCGGCCGTCTCGCAGCGTCGACACGTGTGGTCGTCGCGCTCGAAGACGGCGCGGCGGTCGGCCTGCCAGTCGCGGGAAGTCACGGCCGAGCGAAGACAGCGCGGGGGCAAAAACGCACCGGCTCCGCGAACGGGCGGCGTCGGTCGGTTCCACATCAACCATAACTCGCTGGACGTCGTAGGGGACGTATGGACGATTCACCGAGCGAATTCGACGAGATCGAACTCGAGCGCGCGTACGACCGCGAGGAACTCGCCGACGTCTTCCGCGAGTTCGCGGGCGCACTGGCAGACGATCACCCGATTCGAATCGACGACGGCGAGCGAACCGCCACGGTCACGGTCCCCGAACGGGTCGTCGCGGAGTTCGAAGCGGAACGCGAGACCGACGATCCGCCGGTCGCCGAACTGGAACTCGAACTCGAGTGGGACGATCCGGACGGCTCGACACTCCGGATCGCGGAGAGCGAGGGCGACGAGCCGGGAATCTCGATCGAGGGGGGCGACGAGGATGGTGGGGAAGCGAGCGACGCAGGCGAAACGGGCGGCGGGGAGACGGGCCAGGAGCCGGCCGATTCGGCAGCCGCCGAGGGTGAAGGGGGGACCGACGGGCGAACCAGCCGGTTCGAGGTCTACGAGGACCGCGCCGAGGAGTGGCGCTGGCGGCTCGTCCACTGGAACGGGAACATCGTCGCCGACAGCGGCGAGGGGTACACGTCGCGGTCGAACGCCAGACGCGCCGCGCGAAGCGTCATGCGGTCCGCGCCGAACGCGGCGCTCACGGACCGCGACGACTGACCGGTACTGGAGCCACGACGCGACGAACTAGGGGCGAAACTCCGCCGGTTCGCCGTCGAAGTCCACGTCGGGGGCCCGCGTCGCCGACTCGTACTCGAGGGTCGGCCGCGTGCCCGGAGAAACGGCGTTGTACTGCCGCAGGAACGAGACGACCCCGCGTTTGCCGCCGAAATCGCCGCGGTACCGGTGGAAGAGTCGCGGCACCGTCGCGACGTCGTCGGCCGCGTCGTACGTGACCGTCTCCTCGAGGAACCACTCGACGGCGATGTCGAGTTCCGCGTCGACGTCCGGCGGCGAGTAGACCGTCACCGGCGGGCCGTGGCCGTCGACGCGACTGAGCGCGAAGTGGATCCGGGGATCGCACTCGGGGAGGCGAAAGCGGCGTTCGAACGACGAGGGGAACGGGCGCGGAACGTAGCCGAAGCCCCAGGGGTGTTTCGAACACCGGAGGAGACCGTGCTGGACGTCGGTGAGGCTGAGCCAGACGCCGCCGATCGGGATCCGATCGCGGGAGACGAACTTCCAGCGCTCGAGCGCGCCGCCCTCGACGGACGTCGGCTCCGCCTCCAGTAGCAACTGGATGTAGGCGTTGTAGCAGTTGAGCCAGAACGCGAGTTTCCCCTCGCGGCTGGCGAGCGCCCTGGCGAGTTTCGACCGATCGAGCGTCGCGAGGTGCTCGCGCAACCAGTCGGTATCGCCCCCAGTCTTGACCGCGTAGAGCAGATCGGCCGAGAGGGAGAGGGGGTCGAGCTGGGTCGACATTCCATCCAACGTAAGCCTACCAGCACCTTGAAGCCGTGTGAGAGTGAGGGCGACAGTCTCTCCGCCGGACAACTCCGGCCCCGGTTTTATCAGTCACTGCGTGGACAGGACGACCGTGAACCTCAGCAAGGGGTATCTCCTGACGCTCGTCGGCGTATTCACGTATCTCTCGTGGCTGCTAGTCGAACCCTTCGTGCAGTACGTGCTCGCAGCAGTTCTCCTCGCATTCGTGCTCTATCCCCTTCAGAAACGGCTCGAGCGGCGCGTGTCGCCGACGATCGCGTCGTTCCTGCTGCTCATATTCGCATTCATCGCCTTCCTCCTGCCGTTCGCCGTGATCGTCGCACTCGTCGCCGAGGACGCCGCCCGGATCCTCGAGGACGGAAACACCGGCTCGCTCGGCATCGCCGAACTCGAGGAGGCGATCCAGTCGCAAACCGGCGTGAGCGTCGATCTCGTGTCCTCGCTGACGGACGCCGCACAGGGGGTCGGAACGGCCGTGCTCGAGCGATCGACCGCGTGGTTCGGCGCGCTCACCCACGCGATCATCGGGCTGGGACTGGCGTTCTTTCTCATCTACTACCTGCTCAAGGACGGCGACGAACTGATGGCCTGGCTGCGGAAGATGTCGCCGCTGCCAGCGGACGTGCAGGACGAACTCTACACCGAACTCTCCGAGGTAATGTGGGCGGTGCTGGCCGGTCACGTCCTGATCGCGATCGTTCAGGGAGCTATCGCCGGCCTAGGACTGTTCGCCACCGGAATCCCCAGCGCCGCGTTCTGGACGTTCATCATGATAATCCTCGCGCTCATCCCGCTGATCGGGACGTTCCTCATCTGGGGCCCCGCCGTCGCCTACCTCGTGGTGACCGGCGAACCGGCCCTCGCGGTCGCGCTGGCGGTTTACAGCACCATCATCGTCGGCATCTCGGACGACTACCTGCGTCCGATCGTCGTCGACCGCTACGCCCAGATCAACCCCGCCGTCATCATCCTCGGCGTCCTCGGCGGGGTCTACGCCTTCGGCGTCATGGGGCTGTTCTTCGGCCCCGTCGTCCTCGGCGCCCTGCTCACGGTCGTCCGGGTCGTCGACGAGAACTACGACCGACTCGAGGGCGAGTCGGGAACGACCGAGACCTGATCGCCGGCGGTGAGCGATTCGGGCGCTGGCTCCCGTTCGACGGCAACCACGAGACCGCGTCCGATCGGTAGTATCGGTCGAGCGGGCGTTCCTCGTCCGTCGAGTCCGTAGGTCCGAGCATGCGCGTCCGGACCTACATCTACGACGGCGAGACCGCCGCCGATCACGTCGACCGCGTCCGCGAGCGGCTGGCCGATCGCGACGGGGAGATCGAGTGTCTGGACGTCGCCGCCGCGGAGCGTCGGGCCGACGCCGTCCGGGAGGCGACGTTCGCGATCCGCGAGTCGGTTCGAATCGGAACGACACCCGACGGCCTCTACGACGACGCGGGCGATCCCGACTTCTCGGCCGGCGTCCTCATCACGCAGGAACCGACCGGACGGCGGCGTATTCACGTCGGCGAAGACGCGCTCGCGGCGCTCGAGGAATCGGCGTAAGGCTCGAGTGGGTCATTCCACGAGGGGCAGAAGCTATCAGCCGCCGTGGCCCGCGAGCCGAACCGACCGCCCCTCGAGACCCGTTGTCACGGCCGTTGCGCCGCGGATCCGTCGCGCTTTTGCCCTACGAGATCCGACACTGTGGTGAGCGAATGGCCCGGTATCACATCGAAACGTACGGCTGTACGTCCAACCGCGGGGAGAGCCGCGAGATCGAGCGACGGCTCCGCGACGCGGGCCACTACCGGGTCGACGGGGCCGAGGATGCCGACGTCGCCATCCTCAACACCTGTACCGTCGTCGAGAAGACCGAGCGCAACATGCTCCGCCGGGCCGAGGAACTCTCCGCGGAGACCGCGGACCTCTTTATCACGGGCTGTATGGCCCTCGCGCAGGGCGAAGCGTTCGCACAGGCCGACGTCGACGGACAGGTACTCCACTGGGACGAGGTGCCGGAGGCGGTCACCAACGGCGAGTGTCCGACGACGACCCCCGACGCCGAACCGATCCTCGACGGCGTCGTCGGCATCCTCCCCATCGCGCGGGGCTGTATGTCCGACTGCTCGTACTGCATCACGAAGCAGGCGACCGGCAAGATCGACTCGCCGTCGATCGAGAAGAACGTCGAGAAGGCCCGCGCGCTGATCCACGCCGGTGCGAAGGAGCTCCGCATCACGGGCCAGGACACCGGCGTCTACGGCTGGGACGACGGCGAGCGCAAGTTGCACCGGCTGCTCGAGGAGATCTGCGAGATCGACGGCGAGTTCCGCGTCCGCGTCGGGATGGCGAATCCGAAGGGCGTCCACGGCATCCGCGAGGAACTGGCCGCGGTCTTCGCGGAACACGAGGAACTGTACGACTTCCTCCACGCGCCGGTCCAGTCCGGCTCGAACGACGTGCTCGGCGACATGCGCCGCCAGCACCAGGTCGAAGAGTACGTCGAGGTCGTCGAGACGTTCGACGACGCGCTCGAGTACTGGACGCTCTCGACGGACTTCATCGTCGGTTTCCCCACCGAGACCGAGCGCGACCACGAGCAGTCGATGGCGCTCCTGCGTGAGACCCGGCCCGAGAAGATCAACGTCACCCGCTTCTCGAAGCGCCCCGGTACCGATGCCGCCGAGCTGAAGGGTCTGGGCGGCACGGTCAAGAAGGAGCGCTCGAAGGAGATGAGCGCGGTCAAGCGCGAGATCGTCCGCGAGGCCTACGCGGACATGGTCGGCGAGACCCGCGAGGACTGTCTCGTCGTCGAGGCGGGCACCGCCGACTCCGTGAAGTGTCGCGACTCCGCGTATCGCCAAATCATCGTGCAAAATGCGAGCGACCACGGCATCGAGCCCGGCGACTTCGTCGATCTCGAGGTGACGGCCCACGAGACGATGTACGCGTTCGGAGAGCCGGTCTGAGTTCGCGCTTCAGTTCGTCCGACGACCGTTCTAGAGGTCCGCAACGGCGTTTTCGATTTCCTCTCGAGGCAGCGGCGAGATCCAGTCGTCCGCGACGAACGCGTACTGCACCTCACGGTCGGCGTCGACCACGAACGCCGAGCGCCACGGCGTCGAGACGTTCGCCATGTGATCGCGGTCGGCCAGCAGGTCCAGCGACTCGCTCACCTCGCCGTTCACGTCGGCGAAGAAGCGGAACGCGGGTTCGTCCAGCCAGCGGAGGAACTCGTTTTGCGCGTACGGGCCGTCCCGGCTGACGCCGAGGACGGCGACGTCCTCGAACTCGCCCCAGCCGGCGCGGACGAACTGCTTCCACCAGTTCTGTGCGATCGCGCTGAACGCGAAGCCGGTACAGATCACGACGCCGCCCCGCTCGCCGAGCGCCTCGGAGAGCGCCGTCGAGCGAAACGTCTCGCCGTCGCACAGCAGCGCCTCGAAGTCGGGGAGTTCGTCGCCCTCTGTCGGTGGCATACCCCGAGTGTTCCGCGGAGCGACAAAAGGGTCCGTGCTCCGGCAGGACGCTGTCGACGACGGGTCCATCCACGGACCGCGAGCGGACGGCCACCCACCCTTTTGGCGATTCGGGTCGAACGGTCGTGTATGGTTACGCTCTATCAGCTCGAGGGCTGCCCGTACTGCGAACTGGTCGCCGACCGCCTCGATGAACTCGAGGTCGACTACGACAGCGTCTGGGTGGAGGGGCTCCACTCGAAGCGTGACGAGGTCAAGCGCATCTCCGGCCAGCGGCAGGTACCGGTGATCATCGACGACGAGTACGGCGTCACGATGGCCGAGTCCGAACGGATCATCGACTATCTCGATCAGACGTACGCCTGATCAGCCGCGAACGCCTGAGCCGTCGCGGAGAGAGGTCGCCAGCTACTCGTCGTCCTCCTCGAGTCCGTGGGGATCCAGCCCCGGGTCCTCGACGGCGGGCGCGCCGATGGCGAGCACGACGCCCTCCTCGTCGCCGACGTTGCGGTGGCCGTGGCCGACCTCGGGTTTGGCGATCCAGAACGTCCCCGGCCCGGCATCGACGTACTCCTCCTCGCCCGAACGGCCGAGTTTCAGCGAGAACTCGCCCTCGAGGACGTAGTAGATCTCCTCCTGTTCGGCGTGGGCGTGGTACCGAATTTCCTCGCCGGGGTCGAAGTACCAGAGTTTGAGGTGGACGTCGTCGGTTCCCAGGACCTCGTCGAGCGCGCGGATCCGCAGGTCCGGCGGAACGTCGTCGCTCTCGGAGAGGTCGGTCGTCGGCACGTCGTCGGCGTGTACGACTTCGTACTCCATGCTACCGTCCCGCACGACGACGGGCACCAAAAACGTCCCGACCGGGGCGCCGTCCGAGTCTTACTCCGCGCGGCCGCCGCCAGTGTCGTCGTCCCGCACTCGAGACGGCGGTCCCGGCCCGACGGTGACGGATCGCTCGAGCGCCTGCGGACTCGCGGCGGCGAGGTCGATCCCCTCGCGCTCGAGGCGGTCGACGATCTCGCGGGCGTACTCCGAGCGGACCCGACCGAAGGTGGTGCGATCGGGATCGGCGATCCAGAACGAGGCGACGACCTGCACCGCATCGTCGAGGGCCGCGATTCGGGCGGTCGGCTCCGGTTCCGCGAGGATATCGGGGTGGTCGACCGCCGCGTCGGTCAGGATCCGAGCGACGGCGTCGAGGTCGTCGTCGTACCCGACCGCGATCGGGAGGGTCAGCCGGAGCTGGTCGTTGAGAACGGCGTTGGTGACCGCGTTCGCGGTCAGTTCCGAGTTCGGCACCGTGATGATCTCGTTGTTGAACGTCCGAACCCGCGTCGACCGGAAGCTGATGTCCTCGATGATCCCTTCCTGATCCGACCACCGAATCCAGTCGCCGATGTTGAAGCTCGGATCGGTGACGATGAACGCGCCGCTGACGAAGTTGCCGACGACGTTCTGCGCGGCGAACCCGAGCGCGACCGTCAGCGCCGCGACGAGGATCGCCGCCCGTTCGAGGACGAAGCTGAGCCCGGCGATCGAGAGGCCGACCACGACTGCCGCGGCGACCACGCCGAAGGCCACGAGGCGCTCGAGCCCCCGTTTCAGGGTTCGTTCCGTCCCTCGGTAGTCCAGCGCAGCGCTCACGACCGGCCGGACGACGACGCGGCCGAACGCGTACACCAGCGCGAACGTCAGCAGGAAGGTCGCGACGTTGTCGAACAGGGAGAGATACGTCGCGAGCAGTTCCTCGAGGCGGGTCAGCACGTACACGTGGTCGGACTTCGTCGGGAACGCGCACAAGGATTCGGCCGGCAGGCGCGCCGGAGGCGAGGTCGCAGCGCGACCTCGGCGCCGCTACTCGAAATCGAAGACGACCGCGCTCCCCTCGTCGGGAACGGTCGCACCAGCCTGCTCGGCGAAGGCTTCGCGGACGCGCTCGTAGGTGTCCGCGAGCGCCTCGACGATCACCGAGGTGTCGCTCAGAACGGGCATGAAGTTGGTGTCGCCCTGCCAGCGGGGGACGACGTGAGTGTGGAGGTGGTCGTCGATCGAGCCGCCGGCCCCGTCACCGAGGTTCAGGCCGGCGTTGAAGCCGTCCGGCTCGAGGGCCGTCTCGAGCGCGTCGAAGGTGCGCTGTTTCAGGCGGGCGTGATCGAGCAGTTGTGCGTCGGTGAGGTCGCCGTACGCACCGGTGTGGGCCTGAGGGATCACCATCACGTGCCCCGGATTGTACGGGTAGTTGTTCAGCATCGCGAAGGCGTGATCGCTTCGCGCGACGATCAGGTTCTCGGCGTCGGCGTCCAGATCCGGGAGTTCACAGAAGACGCAGTCGTCGATATCGGGGTTCTTCTCCTCGCGTCTGATCCACTCGATTCGCCACGGTGCGAAGACCTGTTCCATACGTGAGCCCACACAGGGCGCGCCTAAAGGGTTTCAGTTCGAGCGTTCGGTCACCCGTTCGGACAAAACAACGTCTCTTCACAGTCAGAAATCGAGATTATTTTCCAACGGAACGCGGAGCGAAGCCCGTGAACGATATGGAACGCTCTCGCGGCGTCATAGGCGGAGAGTAACGGCGTCTTGCGATTTTTCGACTCACGGCTCGAAATGAAGCAGGGATTTAAGCCCACACTACCGAAAGGTCTCGGTAATGGCAACGACTGACGACTCCTTCAACGGGATGACCGAACACTGCACAGAATGCGACCTGGACACCCTCCACGAAGTCTCGGTCCAGATCCGCACCGAGAGCCTCAAGAAAGAGAACGCCCAGTTCTCCCGCGAGCCCTACCGCGTGGCCGAGTGCCAGCAGTGTGGGAACCGCTCCAGCCAGCGGATGAACAACGCTTGAGAACGGCGTCGAGTCGAGCGACCGAGCGCGAACGCCCTCGGTACCCGGTCTCCCGCTCTCTTCGTCTTTCACGGGTAGCGCGCACTCGCTTCGAACCGAACCGATTCTCGAGACCGATGCGAATATCGGAAAACAACCCGCTTCCGGGAACGCGGTCGTCTATCGTTCCGTCGTCACTTCGCAGCCGTCTTCGGTGACGATGATCGTGTGCTCCTTCTGGCTGACGAGGGAGCCGTCGTCCTCCTTGAGCACCGGGTAGCCGTGCACGATGTCGTTGCGTTTGAGCCGGCGCAGCGCCATCTCCGCGCGGTCGGTCTCGAGCCACCGCGTCGCGAAGGGCAGCGTCCGGAACTCCTCGGTGATCTGCTCGAGGGCCTCGCGGGCCTGCCGGTTGCGGACCGAGCCCTCGCGCTCGAGCGCGAAAATCTCCTCGCTGGCGCCCTCGCTGACCTTGCCGCCGCCGTCGGTCGCGAACGGTTCGATGGCGACGACGTCGCCGACCTCGAGCGTCGCGCCCTGCGAAACGGCCCGATTGGGGATGTTCGGACTGGTGTGTTGTTCCCAGTGGCCGAGTCCGTGCCCGGTGAGGTTGACGACGGGGTTGTAGCCGTAGCCGTCGATGACGTCCTCGATTTCGGCGCCGATGTCGCCGGTGTCGACGCCCGGTTCGACGACCTCGAGGGCGGCCTCCAGCGCCTGTTCGGAGGCCTCGGCGAGTTCGGGATTCCCCGAGAGGTCTACGGTGATCGCGGTGTCGGCCAGCCAGCCGTCGATGTGCACCCCGATGTCGAGATTGATCATCTCCTCGCCGAAGGTCTCCTCGTCGTCGATCGACGGCGTCGCGTGGGCCGCCTCCTCGTCGACCGAGATGTTGACCGGGAAGGCGGGTTCGCCGCCGAGCTCCCGGATCCGATCCTCCGCGTACTCGGCGACCTCGAGGTGGCTCGCGCCGACCTCGACGCGCTCGGCTGTCTCTTCGCGCACCTGCGCGAGGATCTCGCCCGCCTCGCGGTGCTTCTCGTACTTCTCGGACTCCAAGTCCACCTCGGATTCGGCCATGCACCGGCGTTGTACCGGTCGACAAAAAGAGGTTCCGTCTCCGACCGACGGCCGCCCTCGAGACCCCATCGGCGATGACGCGGCCGATTCCGTCGGCGAGGAACCGGACTATATCGATCCCGACCGCCGATCGGCGTCGACCCAGTTGCACTGCGGACAGGCCTCGACGCCCTGGACGTTCGACAGCGTCGCCGCACATCGGGGGCAGTTTCGAGCCCCGTGGAAAGGCGATTCCAGCATCGTCTCGGACCACGATCACGACGATGTTAAAGGTATCTGACGTCAATCGTCGAAACATCCGGGATAGTATCAGTCATCGTGAGTTCAGTTCCGCGTCTTCCGTCCACGAAGACGGCATCGCGTCGGGACAAACGGAGCCTAACGTCAGCACGCTGTCCGAAACGGTCACCGTCGTTTTATCGGTTCCGAGAGTCCCCTCACTCGGCGTGAGAGACGCCACGACTGGGCACTTCCGGTCCACCGGCCGACGACCCACTCGAGATCGGCAGTGAACGAACCCGGCGGGTGGCGCCGATCTCGAGTCCGGTCACGACCGGCGAGTCGCGCTCGCCGTCTGCATCGCGACACTGTTGTACGCCGAGCCGAGGGTTCCACGCGCGTCGATAGCGATGACGCCCGCCGTCGAGCCGGTCAGCTCCGCGAACTCCTCGAGCGCGAGTTCCGCGGCCGCGTCGGCGTCGCGGCCCCGTTCGACGTGGCGGGCGACGCGCCTCGAGAGCGTCACGCGAGCGATATCCTCGCCGGCGCCGGTCGCGCTGACCGCGGCCGCGGGCGAACAGTAGAATCCCGACCCGACCTGCGGAACGTCCCCGACGCGGCCCGCGAGCGCGAGCCACCGGCCGCCGGTCGAGGTCGCCGCCGCGAGGGCCTCGCCGTCGAACGCGACGGCGCCGACCGTGTCGTGGTCCGTTGGACCACGGCTCGCTGGACCCCGTCCAGCGTTGTCGTGATCCGCCGGCGGCTCCGTGGAATCAGCGTCAGAATTCGTTCGACCGCCCGAATCCGATTGACCGTACCGCTCGCGAATCCACTCGAGTTGCGCCCGGGGATCGTCGGCCGGCGGTGTTTCGAGGTCGGCCCACCGCTCTCGTGTCCGATCGGACCAGAGGTCGACCCCCGTCTCGATCCCGTACGCGTCGGCCAGCGCGACGGCGTGCTCGCCGGAGACGAATCCGTGTGGCGTCTCCTCGAGCACGAGTCGGGCGACGCTGACCGCGCGTTCGACCCCCGGCATCGAGCAGGCCGCGCCGACCGATCGATCGTCGGTCATCAGTCCGGCGTCGGTGCGGATCGCGCCGTCGCTCTGGACGGCGCTCCCGATTCCCGCGTTGAATCGAGGATCGGACTCGAGGACGCGCACCGCCGATTCGACCGCATCGACGGGGTCCGTCTCCGCTGCGCCGGAGTCGGCGGCCCGCTCGAGCCGTTCCTGCCTGCCCTCGGGATCGTCGGGGGCGCTGCCTGCGCCGCCGTGGACGAGTACCTGCATACCCGTCCCGACGGATCGGCTGCGGGAAGAGGTTTCGCGATGGGGCCGTCGGAGACGGTATCCCCGACACGTTCGAGAGCGGCCTGTGTAGCGACGACGATGACGCCAGTCGTCCTGCTCGTCGTGTTCTGTGCGGCGATGGCAGCGGTTGCGGTCGGGCGACTGGCGATCGCGGACGAGCGGGATCCCGCCGATATCGGCACGGCGCTCGTCGGTGGCGGCGTGACGGTGACGCTCGGCTACTGGGAGGCGCCGCCGACGCCGAACGCGTCGGGCGACTGCGGATTCAGCGGGTGGCTCCCCCTCGAGACGGCCGGTTCTGCTCGTGTGCGGGGTCGAGCCATCCCGTTACGCCGGGCGAAGTTGTGGTTTTGCCGCGAGCGGACCAGTCATACGACGAACGTTTATCCGGGCCGGAAGGGCAGACGAGCGGTACCCGGCCGTCGAAAGCCAGTAGAGGAGAAATAACCGGCAATTCTCCGTCTGAGTATCGTTCAACTTTTGCCGGTGCGTCGATGGAAATGGTAGACCTTTTACCCGCGTCGAAGAACCGTATAGACGAGATGAGCTACGACAAGATCGAGGTCCCCGAGGAGGGGGAGAAGATCACGCTGAAAGAGGGTACCGAGGACGAACTCGAGGTACCCGACAACCCGATCATCCCGATCATCTACGGCGACGGCGTCGGGAGCGACGTCGGCCCGGCCGCACAGAAGGTTCTCGAGGCCGCCGCGGACGAGACCGGCCGCGAGATCAACTGGATGCGCCTCTACGCGGGCGGGTCCGCACGCGAAAAATACGACGAGAACCTGCCGGACGAGACGGTCGAAGCGATCAAGGAACACCGCGTCGCGATCAAGGGCCCGCTGACGACGCCCGTCGGCGCCGGCTTCCGCTCGCTGAACGTCGCCCTGCGGAAGAAGCTCGACCTCTACGCGAACGTGCGACCGACCTACCACCTCGACGGCGTCCCGTCGCCGGTCAAGAACCCCGGCGAGATGGACATGGTCACCTTCCGTGAAAACACGGAAGACGTCTACGCCGGCATCGAGTGGGAGGAAGGCACCGACGAGGTCCAGGAAGTCAAGGAGTTCGTCGAAGAGGACATGGGCTTCGACAACACCATCCACGACGGCCCCGTCGGCATCGGCATCAAGCCGATCACGGAGTTCGGCTCCAAGCGGCTGATCCGCCGTGCCATCGACTACGCCCTCGAGCACGACCGCGACTCGGTCACGCTGGTCCACAAGGGTAACATCATGAAGTTCACCGAGGGCCAGTTCCGCGACTGGGGCTACGAGGTCGCCGAGGAAGAGTACGGTGACGAGGTCATCACCGAGGACACGCTCTGGGAGGAGAAAGACGGCGAAGCACCCGACGACGCGGTCGTCGTCAACGACCGCATCGCGGACAACATGCTCCAGCAGATCCTCACCCGCACCGACAACTACGACGTCGTCGCGACGATGAACCTGAACGGGGACTACATGTCCGACGCCTGTGGTGCCCAGATCGGCGGTCTCGGTATCGCGCCCGGCGCCAACTTCGGCGACGGTCGCCTGCTCGCCGAGCCGGTCCACGGCTCCGCACCCAAGTACGAGGGCCAGGACAAGGTCAACCCGACCGCCATGATCCTCTCGGGCCGCATGATGCTCGAACACATCGGCTGGTCCGACGCCGCCGACCTCGTCCGCGACGCCGTCGAAGAGACCATCTCCTCCGGCAAGGTCACCTACGACCTCGAGCGCAACCTCGAGGACGCCGAGAAGCTCGCCACCAGCGAGTTCGCGGAGGAAGTCGTCGACAATATCGAGAAACTTTCGTAGAAAGTTTCTCGCACTCTCGCGGCACCGCCGCGACAACATCGAAAAACTGTCGTCGACAGTTTTTCGGACAGTCAGACCGCTTCGCGGCCTGACGCTTTCGAGAAACTTTGACAAAGCGGACTTCGAACTCGGACCGCGGCCGCGATCTACGCTCCATTTCTTTCGACTACCGACTTCGAGTAGCTGCGGCGGACGCGCGACAAGGGTCGCCTCGGGGTCGATCAGTGGTTTTTCGACCCGGTAGCCACGAGGGTCGGGTATGGACCCTTCCCTCGAGCCGGATACCCTGCGCGACCGCGACGACGTCGAGTTTCAGACGGAGACGCGCACCCTCTCCGCGCCGGAGTTCGAGACCGCACAGAGCCTCGAGAGTCGCGTGACGGTCGGTATCATCAACGCCGCGGGCGAGGTGCTCCTCGTCGCCGACGGCGCCCGCGACTGGACGCTGCCCGGCGTTTCCGTCGGGGCGAACGCGGAGTGGGGCGACGCCGCTCGCCGCGCGATCGAATCGCTGACCGGCCTCGAGGCCGAGGTCGACGAGCCGATTCGCGTCCGGGAGGTCGCGTTCCGAGAAGAAGGCGAGTCTGACCGGCAGCGACGGACGTACGACGTCCTCGTCCGGACGACCCCGGTCTCCGGCCGCCCCGTCGCGGAGGAACCGACGATCGGGGACGACGACGTCGCGGACCTCATCTGGCTCGATCGGGTCCCCGAGGGCGTGTCGGACGGCCTCGCGGCCGACGTTCGATCGGTCCTCGAGCGGTCGTCGGACTGACGGCGGGCGTGACGCACGTCGTCGTCCTCGATCGCGAGCGCCGGGAGCGCATCGACGAGGTTCGACAAATCCAGACGCGGTACTGATTCCGACGCCGGTCGCGATATGCGTTCTCTCGGCCTTGGTGGGGGTGTCGGGCGACAGAGGACGGCTGGCGGTCCCCGATCGATAACGTTCTCACGGTCGAATCACCTAGCGACGCGTGATGGACGACATCGACGTTCGCATCGCCGACACCGAGGACGAACGCGCGGACGCCTTCGCCGTCCGACGGACGGTGTTCGTCGAGGAGCAAGGCGTCGACGAGGACCTCGAGTACGACGAGCACGACGAGACGGCGACGCACTTCGTCGCGACCGACGGCGACGACCCGATCGGCGCCGCCCGGTTGCGGGAGTACGAGGACGGCGTCGGCAAGGTCGAACGGGTCGCCGTCCTCGAGTCGCGCCGCGAAGAGGGGGTCGGCCGGGAGCTGATGGTCGCCGTCGAGAACCGCGCCCGCGAAACGGGGCTCGAGGCGCTGAAACTCCACTCGCAGACCCGCGCCGCCGACTTCTACCGACGACTCGGCTACGAACGCCGCGGCGAGGAGTTTACCGAGGCGGGGATCCCCCACGTCGAGATGCGGAAGTCCCTGGAGTGACTCGAGGGCGGGAGAGACGAGGGCCGAAGCCGAGACGAGGTATTCAGTAGATTCAAGGGCACGTGTCCTGATTCTGGACGGTAAGGATATTCGATGAAGGTTTCTGATCAGCTTCTGTGCCTGTTTTCCGGACGAATCGAGGAACGAGACGGCTCGTACGTCGTCGAGATTCCCGAACGAGAACTCGAGTTAGGGGACGTAGACGACGGCCGGACGTACCGGGTCGCGCTGGTGTCTCCCCCCGAAGAAGAGACGGAAGACGCGAAACCGGACGCGGAGACGGGGACGGAACCGGAACGAGAATCGACGCCAGCGGACCACCGACTGGAACCGCCCGTCGAAGCCGGCGAGACGCGGACGGTCGAAATCGAGGACGTCGGCGAGCAAGGCGACGGGATCACCCGCGTCGAACGCGGCTTCGTCGTCATCGTGTCGGGTGCGGACACCGGCGAGCGGGTCCGGATCGAGATCACCCAGGTGCAGGAAAACGTCGCCTTCGCCGACGTCATCGAGCGCCTCGATTACTACGAGTGACTACCCGAGCCGCTGCTCCCACTCCTCGGCCGGCATCGACTCGCCGCTGACGCCGTCGGGTCCCTGCGAAGCGAGGAGGACAGCGGCGTCGTTCATCACGTCGGGGTCGAGGATCTGCTCGCGCTCCTCGTCGGGGAGGTGCGCCCAGATGTCGGTGTCGACCCGTCCGCCGGGGTCGAGCGCGTTGGCGGTGACGCCGTGCTCTTCGCCCTCGAGCGCGGTCGTCCGCGTCAGCCCCTCGAGGCCCCACTTCGAACTGACGTAGGGAGCAGCGCCGCCGATGGCGTGGCGACCGAGTCCGGAGGAGATGTTGATGACGTTCCCGTGCTCCTGCTCGTACATGTGGGGGAGGACGGCGCGGGTGAACAGGAAGACGCCCTTCAGGTTGACCTCGAGGACGGTGTCCCAGTCTTCCTCGGAGATGTCCTCGAGTCGGTTCCGCTCGTCGTACATGCCGAGCAGGCTGACGCCGGCGTTGTTGACCAGCGTGTCGATGCGGCCGAACTCGTCGATGGTCCGGTCGATCACCTGCTCGACGGCCTCGCTATCGCGGACGTCCGCGGGAACGACGAGCGATTCGCCGGGTAGTTCGGCGGCGATTTCGTTCATCCGGTCCTCGTCGCGGGCGGTGAGCACGACCCGCGCTCCCTCCTCGGCGAACCGTTCGACCATCGCGCGGCCGAGGCCCCGACTTGCGCCCGTTACCACGATTACGTCCTCGTCTAGCGTCGACATGCACCGAGGTTCGGTCGCTGTCGACTTCAATCTCGGCGTCGCGGTACGACGGGTGGCGCGACTCGAGCCGTCGTGGCGTCCCCTCTCGTTGGGCCGGCTACTCCTCCTGCCAGCTCGGATTCTCCCGCGGCGGGCTGAAGATGTCGACGCCGCGGACGGCCTCGTCGCCGCGGTTCTCGGCCGCGTGGGGCTGGTCGCCCGGAATCGCGAACGAGTCGCCGGGGCCGCAGACGATCTCCTTTCCCTCGAGGAAGAAGACCAGTTCGCCCTCGTAAACGAATCCCGTCTGCTCGTGGGGGTGGCTGTGCTCCTCGACGACGGCTTCGGGTTCGATCTCGAAGTGCTGGACGTTCATCGAATCGGTGCCGGCCATCAGTGCGAGGTGGACGCCGTCGGCGGCTTCCGACGGCTCGAGGTCGTCGAGTGACACGCGTTCCATACGACTCGAGAGGACGCGACGACGCATAGTTCTCGAGGTCGAGCCGAGACGGGCAGGTGAGACGCCCCTCTACGTCCGCCCCGCGTGCCGAACCTTGAACTACCGGGCGGCCCCACTGCGAGCCATGTACGCCGTCGTCGGCTGTAGCGAGTGTTCGAACCTCTGGATCATCGAGGGACGCTCCGAGACGACCCAGTGTCCCCGCTGTGGCTCGCGCAAGGCCTACGAGAAGCGCAAGAAGTTCGTCGAGACCGACGACGCGGCCCACG
Organism: Haloterrigena alkaliphila; assembly: GCF_017352155.2. Taxonomy (NCBI): domain Archaea; kingdom Methanobacteriati; phylum Methanobacteriota; class Halobacteria; order Halobacteriales; family Natrialbaceae; genus Haloterrigena; species Haloterrigena alkaliphila. The sequence continues at coordinate 2,104,644 of NZ_CP071462.1, read as the reverse complement.
CCCGCGACGTCCGCGCCTCGATGCTCGCCAACCGACAGGGCGAGGGCGAGGCGTTCGCCGAACTGGACTCCTTCGATGCCCTCGAGGAGCAGGTCGCCGACGGCGTCGTCGACGACGACGAGTACCTCGAGGAGTCCGGCCTCGACGTCGGCGAGGTCGACGCCGCGGGCGACCGCGACCCGCGCGGGCCGAATCGCAGCGGCAGCAAGAAGGAAATCGTCGAGCAGGCGCTCGAGGAACTCGAGCGGCCGACCGAGGACGAGGTGGTCGACTACGCCGGCGAGCGCGGCGTGTCGGCGGAGTACGTCCGGAACGCCCTCGAGAAACTCGTCGGACGCGGCGAGGTGAGCGAGAGTCGCGGTCGGTACCGACGACTGTAGCGGTCGCTCGCGCTCGAGCGGCGAGACGGGCGGTCGGCGACGACGGGCGAGAACGGCAAGGCTTTCCACTGCGGGAGCCAACGGCGAGTGAATGGAAGAGACGGTCGACGTCCAGGGGCAGGCGATCGGTGCCGGATCGATAGTCGCGCTCGCGTTCGCCGCGTACGGGCGGTTCATCGACGAGACCGTTCTCGGATTCGACGCGACGGCGCTGGCGACGGGCGCGTTCGCCGCGACCTTCGCCGCGGTCGCCCTCCTCCACGGCGCGTACGGTCGCCGCGACTTCGCCGTCGCCCACGGCGTCGCCGCGGTCGGACTGCTGCTGGTCACCGTGGCCGCGACCGGACTCCAGATGCTGGGCGGGCTGGCCCTACTGATCGCCGGCGGCGCCTACGTCGCGGTCGCGACGGTTCGCGCTCGAGACGACGCCGCGGTCGACGAACAACCAGCGTAACGGGAGCGAGGAGAACGGTTTCGCGAGCCCCTGCGGCGGAGCGGACGGCGGCCTACCAGGGGAACAGCGGCGGTAGCTCGGACGCGACGTCCGACGCGGTCAGTTCGTCACCGTCTTCGCCGTGGGCCATCGCCGGGAAGGGGCCGAACGAGGAGGCGTGGTCGACGTACTGCTCGTAGCCCGCCCTCGTGTGCGGGGAGAACGGCGTTCGGAGATCCTGCTCCTCCAGCGCCCACTGGCCGAACCGCTCGTTGGCGTTCTCGTTTTGCCGCCACTCGCCGCCCGAGAGCCGACTGCCTTCCTCGAACTCGGTCTCGTCGCGCTTTCGCTCGTCGACGTAGAGGTAGTGCTTTGGGTACGGGCTCGCGTCCCAGGCCCGGGCGAGCGTCGTTCCGTCGGCCATCGCCGCGAGCTCGAGGAACGTGTACATGGTCGGCGGCTGAACGACGAACGCGGGCACCGCCTCGACGTCCATCCCCGTCGTCTCGAGGAACTCGACCGGCCCGAGTTCGTAGAACTTCTCGCGCATGATCTCGATGTACGTGTCGGTCCCGCCGAAGACGACGGAGGCGCGCACGCCCTCGACGCCGTCGACTTCCTCGCGCACGGCGTCGCTCTCGAATCGCTTGTTCGAGACGTCGGCGGGGAGTTTGTCCTTCCCGTCGAACCAGTCGAGGTCGTCGCGCTCGATGATGTCCCTGACGACGTTCTCCTCTCCAGGTTCCCCTTCGACGCCGACGTACGACGGCCGCTCGTCGGCGTTCGTCTCGAGGGCGACGCTCGGCTCCACGAGGGTCCGTCCGTCGGGCGTGGAGAACGAGAGTTCGATCTCGTTCGCGAGGCGGTACTGGCGAAGGCCCTCGTCGTACTCCGGGAGGTGCTTTCGCATCTCGCGGACCGTCTCCAGGTCGTCGGGGAGATCGGTCACGGCGTCGGCGACGAACCACGCGTCGAGGCTCTTGCCGTCGTAGTCGGGCATCGCGCTGTCGAGGGCGTCGCCGTCCGCCGAACTGTTCTCGCTGTGGCCGGGGAGCAACGTGACGGTCGTCGCCGACGTCGAGCGCTCGACCATCAGGACCACCCCCCGCCGAATTCGATCTCGGTGTCGGCGACCGTGAGCAGGAACCGGTCCGCGGCGAGGACTTCGAACCGATAGGGCTCGGTCGCGCCGTCGGCGAAGTAGAACGTACCCGCCTCACCGTCCTCGAACTCCTCGGTCACCTCGGTCCGGACGTACGCGCCGTGATCGAACTGGAGGTCCCGCATCGTCGCCGCGAGTCGGGCCCGTCCCGCGGGGTCGACCGAGTCGGTCGCCCGGACGGCGTCGAAGACGACCCCGCCACGGTACGCGAACGACCCGTCCGACGACTCGGGGTCGCGGTCGGCCGGGTACCAGCCGATCTCGAGGCGGGACGCCACGTCGAGGAGATCGTGTTCGACGTCGCTCGCGTCCCAGTAGACCTGCCCCGGCGTGGCCTGCGGAACCGTCACCGGATCGGACTCGGCGACCGGGTCCCGCGTCGAGTCGTCGAGGAGGTCCGTCGAGCGATAGAGTCGGAACTGGAACGCGATCGGTGCGTCGGTCCCGTCGACCCGACCCGGCGTGACGTCGGCGACGAAGTAGGGGTGCGCCGAGAGGTCGAGGTCGGTGATCGGCCGCGAAATCGTCGGCGATGGATCGTCATCGACCGCGACCTCGAGGGCGTACTCGCCCTCGGTGACCGCGACGGGACGGTCGCGTCGGGCGACCCTCGACAGTGCGACGTCACCGTCGGCGCCCCACCCGTCGAGCGTCGACTCGAACGTGCCGAGCAGCAGTTCGTCGATCGAGTCGGCGGTCAAATCGGCGCTCGCGTGGTTCGACGCGATCGTCCCGAACGCGGCGGCGACGCCGGTTCCCGCGAACGCCGACAGCATCCCGCGGCGCGACGTCCGGAGTAGGCTCTCTTTTTCGGGCATTTACCGAGCGGGTGAACGTCGCGGCCGTATTAATTACTGTCGGGATGTTCGAACGGGCAACGAGGAGCGCCACAGCGGTCGTCACCGACCGGCCGGAAATCGTCTCTCCCGGAACGGATTTCCACCTCGGGAGGTCGGACGGCTAGCGCCCGAGGTCCTCGTGGGCGCTCGCGAGGTGTCGCGAGGAGAGCGCCCCGAGCAGGGAGAGTTCGCCGGCCAGCGCGCCGACGGCGATGATCTCGGCGAGCGCGTCGGCGTTCGACCCCGGCGGATCGCCGCCGCCGCGGAGGCCGAGGACCTCGAGCGCCTCGGACTGCGTCGGCAGTTTCGTGCCGCCGCCGACGGTGCCGACCTCGAGCGAGGCCAGCGAGACGCTGGCGTAGAGGTCGGTGGTGCCGTCCTCGCGCTCGCGAGCGTCCATGGTCGTAATCGTATTTGCGGCCTCGACGACCTGGGCCTCGTCCTGGCCGGTCGCGAGGAAGGCCGCGGCGACGACGTTCGCGGCGTGGGCGTTGAACCCTAAACTGCCCGCCTTGGCGCTCCCGGTGAGGTTCTTGCGGGTGTTCGCCTCCGCGATGGCCTCGGGAGTGGTGTGCAGTCGGTCCTCGACGAGTTCGCCGGGGATCACGGCGTCGGCGGTGACGGAGCGCCCGCGGCCCTCGACGGCGTTGATGGCGGCGGGTTTCTTGTCCGAGCAGAGGTTGCCCGAGAGCGCGACGAGCGAGGCGGGAGTCTCGCGTTCGACGATCTCGCAGGCCTCGCCGGTCGCGATGGTGGCCATGTTCATCCCCATCGCGTCCTTGGTGTCGTAGGCGAAGCGCAGGTAAACGGAGTCGCCGACGACGTACGGTTCGACGTCGAGCAGTTCGCCGTGGCTCGTGGTGGACTCGGCGGCTTCGGCCAGCGCCTCGGTGTTGTCGTTGACCCACTCGACGGTCTCGGCGGCCTCCGCGACGCCCTCGACGCGAAACACCGGGGCGCGGGTCATCCCGTTTTTCGTCACGCGGGCGTCCGCGCCGCCCGCGGAGCGAATGACGCCCAGCCCGCGGTTGACCGAGGCGAGCAGGGCGCCCTCGGTCGTCGCCAGCGGCAGGTAGTGCTCGCCGTCGGCCGCGCCGCCCGCGACGTCGACGGGGCCGACGACGCCCATCGGCACCTGCGCGGCGCCGATCATGTTCTCGATGTTCGGCTCCGCGGCTGCCGCGGGGAAGGTGTAGTCGCCGATCGCCTCGAGTTCCGTCCCGGTCTCGCGCTCGAGCAACAGCCGGCGGGCCCTGGCCGCGGTGTCGTTGTCGGCGTGGTCCTCGAGTTCGTGCAGGCGAAGGTCGCCCTCGCGTACTCGTTCGGCGAGGTCCTCGGGGTCGGTCATGCGTGGGTCGAGACGGCGGGGCGTCCTAACAGTTGCTGATTTTCTCGCTCGCGGTCACACTCCCGGCGCGGTTCCCTCGCTCGAGGAGCGATACCACGTGACGAGTTCGTACCAGACGAGCCCCAGGACCGAACAGGCGCCGGCGCCCGCGATCAGCAGGTATCGAATCCCGGTGGCCTCGCCGGCGAAGGCGACCGCGAGGACCGCCGTGCCGACCGCCGCGAACTGGATGCGAGCGCGCGGGGGTACCTCGTCGTCGGTCGCGGCGAGGTACAACTGGGGCGCGACGATCGCCACGCCGGAGAAGACGACGAAGGCGAGGACCGGATACTCGCGGAGCCCGACCCCCAACTGGCGTTCGGCGACGACCGAACCGGTCAGGACGAAGACGAACGCCAGTAGCGAGCCGAAGACGATGCGGCCGTCGCGGTCGATCATATCGGGTCGGTCCACGAGCGGGCAGGTTAACCTTGTGCCACATTGCACGCTCGGCGTACTCGAGTCGGCCGGCCGACGACCGGGACACCGCCGACCGCCGGTCGGCCAGACCCCCGGGTATCCAGCAGGCGGACGATCCACCAGGTATCCAGCAGGTAGACGATCCACGCAGATTCGGCCGGCCGGACGAACCACCCCGGGCGGGACTGAAAGGGGCTGTTCGCTCGTGCCGCAGGGCGAGCGGAGCAGGGGCTTTCGACCCAACTGTTTTGCGCCTCGCCGACGCTGACTTCCGCATGACCGACGCTGCCGACCTGTTGCTGACGAACGCGGCGGTCCACTCCCTCGCCGATCCCGATGTCGTTCACGAGGCGATCGCCGTGCGCGACGGCGAGATCGTCCGTCTGGGCGACGAGTACGGGATCGGATTTCTCGAGGGAGTCGAGACCGACGTGATCGACTGCGAGGGCCGGGTGGTCCTGCCCGGGTTCGTCGACGCGCACACGCACATGGAGCAACTGGGCCAGCACCTGGTTCACGCCGACCTCTCGAGCGCCGGGAGCGCGGCGGAGTGCGTGTCGCTGCTGGAAGCGCGGGCCGCGGAGACCGATCGCGAACGTGTCCTCGGGTTCGGCTACGACGAGAGCGAGTGGGACGACGGGCGTACGGAACCGCTCACGCGCGCGGACCTCGACCGCGTCAGCGAGGAGCGCCCCGTCGTCGCCATGCGAGTCGACCTCCACACCGCGTCGCTGAACTCGGTCGCCCTCGAGCGGTTCCGGGACGAGCTGCCCGACGACGACCTCCGCTATTCGAACGGTGAACCGAACGGCGTCGTCGTCGAGGACGCCGCGGAGGCCGTCCGGCGAGACCTGACGGCCGGCCGCGAGGAGATGCGCGAAGTCCTCGCGGCGGCGACGGCCCGCGCGGTCGAACTGGGGGTCACCGGGGTCCACGACAAGGTCCGGGGCTCGACGGCGCCGCGGGTCTACCGCGAGCTGGCCGCCGACGGCGACCTGCCGCTGCGCGTCAGGATCGACTACTGGAGCGATCACCTCGAGGCCCTGCGCGAGGTCGGACTGGGGACGAACGCGGGCGACGACCGCGTGCGAACGGGGGCGATCAAGTCCTTCTCCGACGGGAGTTTCGGGAGCCGGACGGCACGGCTCCGGGAGCCGTACGCGGATGCGGGCACGGACGAGCGCGAGGCCGACGGCGACGGCGACGACGAATCCGAAGCCGAATCCGGCGACGACCGCGGTCAGTGGGTCGTCGACCCCGACGACCTCGCCGCGCTCGTCGACCGCGCCGACGGCGCGGGCTATCAGGTCTGCGTCCACGCCATCGGCGACGAGGCGATCGAGGAGACGCTATCGGCGCTCGAGAATACCGCCAACCCTGGCGGCCGGCGCCACCGGATCGAGCACGCGGAACTGGCGACCGACGACCAACTCGAGCGCATGGCCGACGCGGGAATCGTCGCCTCGATGCAGCCGAACTTCCACCGCTGGGCCCGAGAGGGAGGGCTCTACGACCGGCGGCTGGGGCGGGAACGGCGGAATCGAACGAACCGGTTCCGCCGGGTGCTCGAGGCCGGCGCCCCGCTCGCCTTCGGCTCGGACTGCATGCCACTGGATCCGCTACTCGGGATTCACCACGCCGTCACCGCCCCGACCGACGCCCAGCGGCTGACGGTCACCGAGGCGCTGCGCGCCTACACGCGCGGCGCGGCCTCCGCCGGGTTCGACGAGGATCGACTCGGCACCCTCGAGGTCGGCAAACGCGCGGATCTGGTGGTGCTCGAAGAGTCGCCGTGGGAGGAGTCCGATCGAATCGACGAGATCGACGTCGCGACGACGATCGTCGACGGCGAGATCGTCTACGACGGCCGCGAGTGATCGCGAGGAGGCCGGACGGGGCGCCCGGTCGCGGCGACGGCTCCCCCCGGACGGCCGCTCCAAGCTTCTTGGCAACGGCTAGCAAAGGATCCCACATGAGCGAGACGCGGGTCATCGCCGAAATCACGCTCGTTCACCCGGAGCTCGTGCTCACGCCGACGATCCAGGCGATCCCCGAGATGACCACCGACCTCGAGTACCAGACGATCGCGGGGCCCGGGGAGTACTACCTCTTCTTCGAGGCCTACGGCGGCGACTTCGACGAGTTCGACCGCGTCGTCGCCGACGATCCGACCGTTTCGGAACCGTCGGTCGTCATCGACGGCGGCGAGTTCCGCGTCTACCGCATGCGGCTGACCTCGGCGGAACGGCTGGTGCTACCGCGCGCCGCCGAACTCGGGATGCGGGTCCTCCACGCCACGAACGGCCGCGGCGGCTGGGTCGCGACCCTCGAGGTGCCGGCGCTCGAGGCGCTGCGGGAGTTTCGAGAGCACTGCCGGGCGAAGGACGTCTCGTTTACCGTCGAGCGGCTCTACCACGCCGAGGACGCCGACTACGAGGCGGGGCAGGGGTACGGCCTGACGCCGGTCCAGCGGGAGACGCTCGTCACCGCCTACGAGCGGGGCTACTTCGAGGATCCGCGAGACGCTTCGGTCGAGGACCTCGCGGACGCGCTCGGCGTCTCATCCTCGGCGGTCAGCGGTCGCCTCCGTCGGGGCCTGGGGGCGCTGATCGAGCACACGGTGATTCGCTGACGCGCTTATAAAACCGGGCATATACCGTCCGCCCCTTCAACCCGCCGGCGAGCCTACTGTGTGTAATGAACGGCCTCCGCTCCGAACGCCCGTCTCCGCCCGCTCACCGCGCCCACTTCGACCCGACCGGCTCCGGCCAGCTCTCGAGTGCGATCGTTCGCGCGATCGTGACCGCCACGGACCGGTCTCCGGGGCAACTCACGCCGCTGTACGAAGCGATCGATCCCGACGCCCTCGAGCGACTGCTCGAGCACGCGGCCACCTCGACGGTCGACGCGGCGGCGTTCGGCCTCGAGTTCAGCGTCGACGACCTCGAGGTCGTCGTCACCGGCGACGGCGGGATTTCGGTGTACGACTGCGGCGACGACCCCGAACCGGATGAGGGCACCGGGTCCGAGAGCGGCGTCGAGTTCGAGTACGAACAGTAACGCGATTTTTTCTCGCTGGATCCCGTCGTCTGGTGCATGGACGTCGGACTCATGGTGACATCGTTCGGCGACGTCGAGCTAGCCGACGTCGCCGTTCGGGCGGAAGAACTGGCCTACGACGCCGTCTGGGTCGGCGAGCTCTGGGGCGAGAGCGGCGTCGTTCAGCTGACCGAGATGGCCTGTCGGACCGAGGCGATCGAACTGGGGAGCGCGATCCTGAACGTCTACTCGCGGTCGCCGGCCGTCCTCGCGATGACCGCCGCGTCGCTGCAGCGGGCCGCGGACGGCCGGTTCACGCTCGGCGTCGGGACGAGCACGGCGAAAGCCGTCGAGGGCCTCCACGGGATGGCGTTCGATCGGCCCGTCCGTCGGGCCCACGAGACGATCGAACTCGTCCGCGAGTTCACGGCGGGCGACGGCCGGGTCGACTACGACGGCCAACTGCTCGAGGCCGCGGACTTCCCCGCGCTGGACGTGCCGCTCCCGATCTACCACGCGGGTCTCGGCCCCGCGAACCGTCGCGTCGTCGGCCGGCTCTGCGACGGCTGGATTCCGCACAACATCCCGTTTTCCGCGCTGGACGAGGCCTTCGAGGAGGTCGCGAGCGCGGCCCGCGAACGCGACCGCGACCCGGACGAGATCGAGATCGCCCCCTACGTCCCGTCGGCGGTCAACGAGGACCCCGACGAGGCACGCGAGACGCTGCGCCGTCACGTCGCCTACTACGTCGGCAGCGGCGAGGGGTACCGCCGAGCGGTCGCGATGGCGTACCCCGACCGCGCGGACCGGATCGCCGAGGCGTGGCGCGGCGGCGACAAACGCGGGGCCGCCGAGGCGGTCACCGACGCGATGATCGAGGATCTCGGCGTCGCCGGGACGCCCGACGAGGCCCGCGACCAGTTGCGAGCGCTCGTCGCCGAGACGGGGATCGACCACCCGATCGTCGTGGTTCCGGAACCGGCCTCGAGCGAGACGATCGAGTCGACGATCGAGGCGCTAGCGCCCGAGAAGTTGTAGCCACGCGGCGCCGCGGATCAGCGCCGCTCAGGGCGTCGATAGTCGGCCGAAGAAAACGGGTCGATCGTCGTCGATCCGTTCACTCGAGGTCGACCCGACATCCCGTCTCCGCGGACTCGTAGGCGGCCTCGATCGCGCGCAGGTCCGTCAGCCCGTCGGCACCGTCGGGTTCGGGCGTCGTTTCCGTCAGCACGCAGTAGCCGAAGTAGTCGAACTCCTCGCGGACCTCGTCGACCGGCGGCCCGGTGTACTCCATGCGGACGTCGCCGCTCTCGACGACCATCTCCTGTGGGACGACGCCGCCGAACGGGGACTCGACGTGGATCTTTCCCGAGGTGCCGACCAGCTCGAGCTGGCTGCTGGCATGGGCGTCGAAACTGGCCGTACACGAGGCCGTCGCGCCGGATTCGAACTCGAGTTGGAACGCCACGTGTTCGTCGACCGCGTCGAACGGCGGGCCGCTCGAGTGGGTCGTGGCGTAGACGCCCGCGAGGTCGTCCTCGAGGAGAAACCGGACCGTATTGAGCGGGTAGACCCCGAGATCGACCAGCGCGCCGCCGCCCGCGACGTCGGGGTCGAGACGCCAGCTATCGGGGCCGGCGTGCTCGAGCAGCGGATGCGAGAAGCCGCCGTGGACCTGCACGACGTCGCCGACGACGTCGCTCCGGACGAGTTCGCGGGCCCGGCGGATCGTCGGTTCGGTCTGGAGTCGATACGCGGTCATCAGCGTCACGCCGGCCGCCTCGCAGGCGTCGACGAGCTCCGCGGCCGTCTCGCGAGACGTCGCCAGCGGCTTCTCGCAGATGACGTGGTTGCCGCGCTCGGCGGCGGCGACGGCGTACTCGGCGTGGGTGGCGTTGGGCGTCGCGACGTAGACCGCGTCGTAGGTGTCCGCGTGGTCGCCCGCCAGAAACGAGTCGTAGTCGAGGACGTGCTGGACGTCGAACGACTCGGCGACCGTTCGCGTCCGGTCGGGCGATCCCGTCACGAGGGCCGTCGTCTCGCAGTAGTCGCCGTCGGCGATCCCCGGCAGCGCGCGATTCCGAGCGAATCCGCCGACGCCGACGACCGCGAGCCGCACCGTCCCGCCGGGCGGCTCCGTCTCCCAGTCCCGTCGCGTGAAGTTCGCGAGAGCCTCCTCGAGTGCCATACCGATTCTAGGTGCTCGAGCGAAAAGAGGCCAGTCACGGCTCGAGTGACCCTCTCGGTCGAGTACCTGTCGGCCCTCGAAAACAACCGGTCATTCGTTTTCGAACGTTGTATCCCTCGATGGTATTCCCCCAGTACGATGTTTCGAAGGGAAAATTTCTTCAATAGGGCCATGTGACGTAGAGTTACCCACAGGTGACGTGATATGGTCAAAATGGAAACGGCGGAGCTGGAGACCGATCTCAGTCTGTTCAAATACGACAACCTCGAGCAGTTGCCGCCCCGGTACCGGGACCTCGAGGCGGACGAACGGACCGACCGCATCGAGGCGGCGCTCGAGGAACTCGGCGACGACGTCGTGATCCTCGGACACAACTACCAGCGACGCGAGATCGTCGAGCACGCCGACTTCGTCGGCGACTCCTACCAGCTCTCGAAGGAGGCCGCCGAGGCCGACGCCGAGTACGTGATCTTCGGCGGCGTCACGTTCATGGCCGAGAGCGCGGACATCATCACCGACGACGAGCAGTCCGTGATCCTCCCGAGCATGGAGGCGTCGTGTCCGATGGCCGGAATGGCCGAGGCCTTACAGGTCGATAGCGCGTGGGCCGAAATAACGGCGGCCGCGCCCGACGCCGACATCGTCCCGATCACCTACATGAACTCCTACGCGGATCTGAAAGCGTTCTGTGCGAGCCAGGGCGGGCTCGTCTGCACGTCCTCGAACGCCCACGAGGCGTTCGAGTACGCCTTCGAGAAGGGGGACAAGATCCTGTTCCTCCCCGACAAGCACCTCGGGGAGAACACGGCCCACCGGCTCGGCATGGAAGACGAGATCACCGAGTGGGACCCGTGGGATCCAGAGGGCAAGGACGCCGACGAGGTCGCCGAGAGCGACATCGTCCTCTGGGACGGCTACTGCCAGGTCCACGAGCGGTTCCGCGAGGACCACATCGAGCAGATCCGGGCCGAACACGACGACGCGAAGGTCATCGTCCACCCCGAGTGCCGTCGCGAAGTCGTCGAAGCGGCCGACGTGGCCGGCTCGACGGCGACGATCTGCGAGACGGTCGCAAACGCTGACCCCGGGGAGACGTGGGCGATCGGCACCGAGATCCACCTCACGAATCACCTGCAGCGCTGGCACCCCGAGGTGAACGTCCTCCCGCTCTGCGGCGACGCCTGCATGGACTGCAACGCCATGCGCCAGATCGATCCGAACTACCTCACTTGGGTGCTCGAGGAACTCGTCGAGGGCCGCGAACGCAACGTGATCGAGGTCGCTCCCGAGGAGAAGGAACTCGCGGGCGTCGCGCTCGACCGCATGCTCGAGATCTGAGACAGCTATGACCGATACAACAGCAGACGCAGACGCAACGGCGGACCACGAAACCGCGGACGTCCTCGTCGTCGGCAGCGGCATCGCGGGCTGTGCAGCCGCCCTGTCGGCTGCACGGGAGGGAAGCGACGTGCTCCTGTTGACGAAGGCGACGAAACCCGACGACGCCAGCACCGACTGGGCGCAGGGCGGCATCTCGACCACTCGAGGCGACCCCGAGTCGCTCAAGCGAGACATCCTCGAGGCCAGCGACGGCACGGCCGATCCGGACGCGATCGACGTGCTGGTCGAGGACGCCGACGACGCCGTCGAAGACGTGTTACTCGACACGCTCGAGATCGAGTTCGACGAGACGAGCGAGGGCGAGTTCGACTACACCCGAGAGGCGGCCCACTCGAACTACCGCATCCTCCACGTCGACGCCGCGACGGGGACGCACATCCTCCGGCCGTTCCTGAACCACATCGACGACCACGCAAATATCGAGGTGCGACAGGATACCGCCGCGCTCGAGCTCATTACTCACGAGGGACGCGTCCACGGTGTAGTAACGGACGAAGCTCCCGAGGGCCACCCCGTCTTCGCCGGCGCGACGATCCTCGCGACCGGCGGCATCGGCGCGCTCTACGGCCGCTCGACCAATCCCGACGACGCGACCGGCGACGGCATCGCCATGGCCGCGCTCGCGGGGGCCGACGTCGAGGACCTCGAGTACGTGCAGTTCCACCCCACCGCGTACGCGGGCGAGGATCCGTTCCTCCTGTCGGAAGCGCTCCGCGGCGAGGGCGCCGTCCTCCGAAACGGAAACGGCGAGCGGTTCATGGAGGAGTACCACCCGCAGGGCGACCTCGCGCCCCGCGACGTCGTCGCCCGCGCCGTCGAGACCGAGCGCGAGGAGACCGGCGAGGTCGTGCTGGACGTGAGCACGCTCGAGGGCGAGGTCGCCGCGGAGTACCCCGCCATCGCCGAGAAGTGTCGCGACCGCGGGATCGAGGGCGACGAGATCCCCGTCGCGCCCTGCGAGCACTTCCTGTGTGGCGGGATCGCGGTCGACGAGAACGGGCGAACGTCGCTCGACCGACTGTACGCCGCCGGCGAGTGCGCCCGGACCGGCGTCCACGGCGCGAACCGGCTGGCGAGTACGAGCCTGCTCGAGGGCCTCGTCTGGGGCTTGCGGGCGGGTGCGGACGCCGTCGACGCTGCGGCCGAACCCGAAATCGTCGAGGCACCCGAACTCCGCGACAGCGACCCGGACCTGCCCGAGCGCTTCGCCGCCGAGAAGTTTACCCGGCTGAAGCGGACGATGGACGAGTATCTGGGCCTCGAGCGCGACCCGGACGAAATCGCCCGCGCGAGCGCCGTCCTCCGGCGGCTCAAGGGCGAGGTCGACGCCTACGTTCGCACGCGGACGGCTCGAGACCTCTACGAACTCCGGAACGCCAGCGTCGTCGCCCTGCTGATCGCACGGGCGGCCAGCGAGAACACCGAGTCGACGGGCTGTCACTACGTCGTCGAGGACGAGCGACCGGCTCGGGCCTGACATCGCGGTCGCGCAGGCCGCCGTCGATGGCGACCGACGACTCCGAGACCGGTACGACGAGTGCGTCGCCGACGCGCGGTGCGGTACCGTACGGCGCAGGACGTTTCGCTTCGAAACGTTTGAGACCACCTGTCGGAAATCACGAGCGTGGCCCGCGCCCGACTCTTCGCCTCCCTCTGTGGACTCGTCTTCTTCGTCAACCTCGCCAGAATCGTCTTCGCGCCCCTGCTGGACGTGTTCATCGTCGAGTTCGGGATCGGCGAGGGGACCGCCGGACTCATCGTGACGCTCGCGTGGATCGGAAGCGCCTCCCCGCGGCTGCCGACCGGATGGCTGCTCACGAAGGTACCGAGACACCACGTCGTGGTCGGCTCCGGAACGATCCTCGCGGTCGCCTCGGGACTCGCCGCGACCGCGACGACGGTTCGCCACCTCATGATCGGCGCGTTCCTCATGGGAATCGCCTCCGGCGTCTACTTCGTCTCGGCGAATCCGCTGTTGAGCGAACTGTATCCGTCCCGGGTCGGCCGCGTCATGGGGATCCACGGGGCGGCCAACCAGATCGCCGCGGTGATCGCCGCCCCGTTCGTCGCGCTCGCGCTCGTCGTCGACTGGCGGCTCTCACTGTGGGCGATCGCCGTCGGCGCGGCGGCCGTGACGGGCTACGCGTGGTACGCCGCGAGCGGTGTCGAGATGCCCGAGGCGGGGAGCGCCGACCGCGAGTTCGTCGCCGGCGCGCTCTCGGAGTGGCGGATCATCCTCACGGCGCTGGCGGTCGTCGGCGCCGTCTCGTTCGTCTGGCAGGGAGTCTTCAACTTCTACGAACTGTACATGCAGTCGAAGGGGCTCTCCGATCGAGCGGCGGGAGCGATGCTCACGATCGTCTTCGCCGCCGGCGTGCCGGCGTTTTTCGTCGGCGGCAACCTGGCCGACAGGTTCCCCCATGTTCCGCTGCTGCTCGGCATCGTCGGCACCTTCGCCGCGTGCCTGCTCGCGCTCACCGTCGTCGACGGCTTGGTCGCGCTGGTCGCGCTCTCCGCGGTCGTCGGCTTCGTCATCCACACGCTGTTTCCGGCCACCGACACGTACCTCCTCGACACGTTGCCGGATTCGACGCGGGGCAGCGCCTACGCCGTGTTCAGTTCCGCGTGGATGCTGACGCAAGCCGTCGGGTCGTCGGTCCTGGGCGCCGTCCTCGAGCGCGGCTACGCCTACGACGCGGTGTTCGCCGCCGCCGCGCTCTGCCTCGGCGCTGCGGTCGTCGCCCTCGTCGCCCTCGAGCGAACGGGCCGACTCGCGAGTTGACGGGCGAACAGACCGAGAGTCACAGTGCGGCGACGGCGGCTGGCGATGGCGGATTCGAACGCGCGGTAAACGGGTCGTTTTTCTGCCGAGCGCTCGCAGAGGCCCGTATGATCACCGACGCGCAGGTCGAACGCTGGCTCCACGAGGACGTCGGCCACCACGACGTGACGAATCAGGTGCCCGGCGAGACGACGGGGCGACTCGTCGCCACGAAATCGGGCGTCGTCGCCGGCCTCGAGGCAGCAACGAGCGTCTTCGACTACCTCGGCGTCGAGACCCGCGAGCGGCTCGAGGACGGCACTGCGATCGAACCGGGTGACGAGGTCCTCCGCGTTGACGGAGCCGCACGCGAGGTCCTGCGGGGCGAGCGCGTCGCCGTCAACCTCGCCGGCCACGCGTCGGGAATCGCCACGCGAACGAACGAGGTGGTCGAACGAGCCCGCACCGAATCGGAGGACGTCCGCATCGCCGCGACCCGCAAGACCACCCCCGGCCTCCGGGGTCTCGAGAAACGCGCCGTCGTCGCGGGCGGGGGAGATACCCACCGGCTCGACCTCTCGCACATGGTAATGGTCAAGGACAACCACATCGCCGAAATGGGGCTCGAGGGCGCGGTCGAGCACTTCCGGGAGCGAACGTCGTTCGCGACGAAACTCGACGTCGAGGTCGAGACGGTCGACGACGCGCCGCGGGCCGCCGAAGCGGGCGCGGATATCGTCCTGCTCGATAACATGACCCCCCAGGAGACTCGCGAGGCCGTCGAGTCGCTCGCCGACTACGACGGCGTCCTCGCGGAGGCCAGCGGCGGGATCACGCTCGAGACCGTCGCCGACTACGCCGCGACCGGCGTCGACGCGATCTCGATGGGGTCGCTGACCCACTCGGCACCGACGCTGGATCTGTCGTTCCGAACGGGCGACTGACGGACGGAGGTACCGAGCAGTTGTTTTCGCTCGAGCGAGACCAGTCGACCGTGACGAATCCGATTCGAACCTGCACGGACCACGGGCCGTTCTCGAGCGCCGACGGTCGGTGTCCTATCTGTGACGCGCGCGGCGAGCGACTGCTGTCCGGCGATCGGCGGCGCAGGCTCTCGACGTTCGTGAGCGGCGCGCTCCGACACTTCCCCGGGGATGTCGGCCTCGAACTCGACGAACGCGGCTGGGTCGAGTACGAGAACTTGGTCGACGCGGTCGAGCGGAACTACGACTGGGCGGAGCCGAGCCACGTCGCGGCGGTGATCGCGACCGATCCGAAGGGGCGGTTCGAGCGGACCGCCGAGGAGTCAGACGGGACGGACGACGGTCGCGTGCGGGCGTCGTACGGCCACTCCGTCGACGTCGACCTCGAGAGCGAGGCGCTTTGCGCCTCGGATGTGCCCGACGAACTGTACCACGGCACCGCACCGGCGAACCTGTCCTCGATCCGCGAGGAGGGGCTGCAGCCGATGTCCCGGCAACACGTCCACCTCTCCGGGACGCGCGAGGCGGCCCGGCAGGTGGGAGAGCGCCACGCGAGCGCCCCCGTCGTTCTCGCCGTCGACGCCGCGGCGATGCTCGCGGACGGTCGTCGGATCACGAAACGCGGCCGAGAGACGTACACGACGGACGACGTCCCGCCCGACTACATCCGCTTCCCCGGGAGCGAGCGCTGACTACGAGACGAGCGACGCCAGTCCGACCACGGCGCCGAGGTACGCGCCCATCCCGGCGGCGACGCCGACGAGCACGACGAGCCGTCGTTTCGCACGGATCAGGATGCCGGCGCCCAGTCCGTCGGCCTCGTCAGACGACGGGACCGACGCCAGTCTGGACGCCGCAGTGGCGCCGATCAGGCCGGCGAGGGCGAGCCCGATCGCACCGAGATCAGACGCCAGCGGTCCCCGTATCGCGTGATAGCCGAGCGCGAATCCGGGCCCGACGACCGTCACCCCGAGACCGACGACGATCACCGCGCCGCGGGCGTACTGGCTGCGGCGGTCGGCGAGCGTTCCGTCGGCGCCGGTCGGAAGCGCCAGTCCGGCGGCCTCGAGCGCGGCCCGAACGCGTTCCCGGTCCGCGTCGTGGACCTCGAACGCCGTCGGTTCCGAGAGGTTCACGCCAGGGGAGGAAACGGTGACGACGGTCGTTCCGGGGAGCGAGATCGCGCCGACCGAGTCGACACGCTCGAGGTCGATCGTCGGGGTCGCGCCGAGCGCGGAGAGCAACGGGTGGTCGGTCTCGACGCCGACCTGCTCGATCTCGAGTCGGCGAGCGTCGGGGTCGAGCGCGTACTCCGTCCGCGCGGCGCCGGCGGACGTGAACCAGACGAACAAGATGGCGACGACCCACGCGACGGCGGCGAACCGGAGGGCGGGTTGGCCGACGGCGACGACGATTCCGGTGACGGCGAGGGGAGCGACGACGAAGAACGCGAGCAGTACCGACCACGGCATGCCGACGAGCGTCACCGCGACGCGGAGCGGGAACCGCGCGAGTCCGCGGTGATCCACGGTCCAGGTCGTTCGGTCGGTCATTAGTCGTACGTGATATCTGAATTACAAAATGCGTTGCGTCACGGCGATTGGCGAGGTTGGCACAGGTATCGGCCCGGCCTCGAGAGACGAACCGTCCGGTACTGTGCCAGCGCAGCATCGCTCGAGTGCGAGTCGAACGGAGTGGCGTATCCGCTCACCGTCGACCGCCTCCCGCGGCAGAATCCGTGGACCTCCGCGATCAATACGCCACCCCATACTTTCACCCCCTAAGTGATGGTTAGATATATATTCGTCTCGAATCATACGTCGAGTATGGAGTCTGCACGCGAAACCGACGCCACCAAGACGGACTCGTTCGAAGACGGACCGCTCACGCCGAGACGGATCGGCGCAGCCGCGGGCGCGATGGACGTCGTCGTCTTCACGGCGATCGGCTACGTCGTCTTCGACGACCTCGCGATCGGCGGAATCGCCGGTCTCATGGTCGGTATCGGCATCTACTGGTTCCATCCGCTGTCGATGGCGCGGGGAGAGGACGGTAAACTCGCGGATCTGGAACCGGCCGACGACCCCGGACACCTCCGGAGCTTCCACCGATTCGCCGCAGGCTACGCGCTCTCCGCCGCGGGCATCGCGTTGTTCGCGTCGGGGCTCCTCGAGATGGGACGTCCCGTCGGCCTCCTCGCAGCGCTCGGCGCGGCCGGCGTCGTGTATCTCGGCGCCGGGTTCGTGATGCCGAACGCACGGCTTCCGGAGTCCGGTCGCTGAACCTCGAGACCAACGATTCTAGCTCCAGAAGACGAGTAGGGTCACGACGACGGCGACCAGCAGGGACCGCGGGAGTGCATCGACCGGGGGGAACGGGTCGGCACGAGGCGAGGGAAGGGATTTGAACAACGCCCGAGAACCTGCTCGCGGTGCTCGCAGAACCTCGGTCTCATTCAAATCCCACGTCTTCACACTCGTCACTCACGGCTGTTCGTGACGAGTGCGAGGGAAGGGATTTGAACCCTCGGACCCCTACGGGAGCGGGTCTTAAGCCCACCGCCGTTGGCCTGCTTGGCTACCCTCGCGAGAAGTGCATTCGAGGATAGTCGTCCCCCCGGAATGTGCGTTTCGATGTTCGGGCCGATGAGACGTGGCACGTCCCCAGTTGCGACCGGGGATTCTCGAGGATAGCGTCCCACCCGAAATGTGGGATTCGGTGTGCGTTCGGTCGTGGTCCCGTTCCCGGATCGCTACCAATCGACGCTCAGCGTGCCGTCACCGTGGGGATCGGGGGCGATCTCCTCGTCGGTTCGGCGGTCGACGACGTGGATACAGCCGTCGTCTTTCTTCGCCGGGCAAACCTCCGCGGCGCGGACGTTGTGCTCGAGGTCCTCCTCGCCGAAGAAGTACTCGTTGGGCTGGGCCATGCCCGAGACGATGGACATCTCCCAGTTATCGCTGACCTCGGCGCACTTGCCCGCGCCGAAGCACTTGTTCGCCTCGAAGACGATCTTGTAGGGCTTCTCCTCGACCGGGGGCGCGTCGGACGACCCGACGTCGCTCGCACGCTGGATACCGTCGTCGCTCATTACGCGACGATTCGGCCGCGGCGCCTTTCGCGTTACGGTCGCCGCGATACCGGCCGTCGGCCCGAACTCACGTCGACGCCGACGCGTCCGCCTTCGGTTCCGGGAGATCGTACGTTACGTCGGTCAGCTCGCTCGAGACCGACCACAGTCGGCGCGCCGTCTCCTCGTCGTAGGAGCGATCGGAGGAGGCCTGGCGTTCGGGCGCGCCGCGCATGTTCGCGAGTCCGCCGGGACCGTAGTAGGCGCCGCCCTCAGCCTCGGACGACGTCGCGGCGTACAGCGTCGGCAGCGCGCCCATCTCGGCCGACTGGGCGACCACGGCGTTCAGCAGCTTCATCGCCGCCATTCGAAGCCGACTCTCCCGCTGTTCGGGCCCGCGGAACTGCAACTGCGTGTTCGCGTAACCCGGATGGACGGCCGTGCTCTCGGCGTTCAGTTCGGCGGTGAGGAACCGCCGCTCGAGTTCGTAGGCGAACAGCACGTTCGCCAGCTTCGACTGGGCGTAGGCGTCCCACTCGTCGTAGGACTCCTCGCCCTGGAGGTCGCCGAAGTCGATCTCGCCGCGCTCGTGGACGCCGCTCGAGACGGTGACGACCCGCGCCGGGTCGCCCTCGTCGGTCGTGAGATTCTCGAGCAGCAGTCCAGTGAGCGCGAAGTGGCCGAGGTGGTTGACGCCGAACTGGGTCTCGAACCCGTCCGCGGTCTCCGAGCGCGGGATCGCCATCACGCCGGCGTTGTTGAGCAGGACGTCGATCGACTCGTCCGCGAGGCGGTCGGCGAACGCGCGAACGGAGTCGAGGTCGGCCAGATCGCACGCCTCGACCCGGAGGTCGGCGTCGGGGACCTCCTCTCGGATCTCGTCGGCCGCGTCCTCGCCGCGCTCGGTGCTCCGGCAGGCCATGATCACCGTCGCGCCGTTGCGCGCGAGTTCGCGGCTCGCCTCGAGACCGATGCCGCTGTTGGCGCCCGTGACGACGACCGTCCGTCCGTGCTGATCGGGGACGTCTTCGGCAGTCCAGCCCATACGCTCGGGACGGACTCGCGGGAGTAAACGGATGGGATCGCCGTCGGATTCGCCGGTTCTCGGCGGTTCGGGGGTCCTACTCGTCTCCCGGAGCCGGCAGCGTCAGGAAGAACGTCGACCCCTCGCCGGGTTCGGACTCGACCCAGATCTCGCCGCCGTGGCGCTCGACGATCCGCTCGCACAGCGCCAGCCCGATCCCGGTGCCGGCGTACTCCTCGCGGCTGTGGAGGCGATCGAAGATCGTGAAGACGCGATCCTGATCCTCGGGGTCGATCCCGACCCCCTCGTCTTCGACCGAGAGCACCCACTCCTCGCCACCGTTCTCCGCGGCGTTGCCGCTTCGTTCCGAGGCGCGTGGCGCCTCGCATCGCTCGGCACCGACGTGCACCCGCGGCGGGTCGTCGCCGCTGTACGTGAGCGCGTTGCTCAACAGGTTCTGGAACACCTGCCGCACCTGACTGGCGTCGCCCTCGACGCGGGGGAGGTCCTCGATCGTGACCTCGGCGTCGGTCTCCTCGATCCGTACCCGCAGATCCGCCAGAACGTCCTCGAGCACGGCGTTCAGATCCATCGGCTCGAACGGGTCGCCACGGGTCTCGACTCGGGAGTACTCCAGCAAGCCGTCGATCATCTCGCGCATCCGGTCGGCGCCGTCGACCGCGAACTCGAGGAACTCCCGACCGTCCTCGTCGAAAGCGTCGGCGTACCGGTTCTCGAGCAGCGTGAGGTAGCTCGTGACCATCCGCAGCGGTTCCTGCAGGTCGTGGGAGGCGGCGTAGGCGAACCGCTCGAGGCGCTCGTTGGACTCCTCGAGTTTGCGCTCGTACTCCCGGCGCTCCGTGACGTCCTGGACCATGACCATGCCCGCGAAGATCTCGTCGTCCTCGTTTCGAACGGGGAGAGTGTGAGCCCAGACGTCCCGTCCGTGGGCCTGGTACTCGAACGTGTTCGCCTCGCCCTCGAGGGCGGCTCGGAAGTGCGGTTCGATCTCCGCGACGAGATCGTCCGGATACCGCTCCTCGAGGGTCGCACCGGCGACCTCGTCTTCCGAGATCTCGAGGTCGTCGAACGCCTCGCCGCCGACGACGATGTACTCGAGATTCTCGTCGTACAGCCCCACCGCGCCGGCGGGGAAGTTTTCGACGAGCGTCCGGTAGCGGCGCTCTGACTCCTCGAGTTGGCGCTCTCGCTTCTTCCGCTCGCTGATGTCCCGGGCGACGCCGACTCGGTGCCAGTCGCTGTCGTCTTCGGGCAACAATGCGAAGTTCGCTTCGACGGGAATCGTGTCGCCGTCGGCCGTCCGGAGTTCGGCCTCCATCGTCGGCCACTCGTCGTCGCTGTCCGCGGTCGCCTCGAGTTCGCCGACTCGCTCGAGGACGGCCGCGTCGGCGACGATCCGCGAGACGTGCTCGCCGACGAGTTCCGCCGGCTCGTAGCCGAGCATCGACGCGTAGGTCTCGTTGACCATCGTGAAGTGACCGTCCGCGTCGACGACGTAGACCCCGTCGTCGACCACCTCGACGATCGTCTCGTAGCGCTCGAGGTGTTTCTCGCGCTCGACTCGATCGCTGACGTCGCGGCCGATCCCGGCCAGCACAGTGTTGCCCCAGGGGTCCTCGAGCGTCGAAGCGTTGAACTCGAAGGGGATCACGTCGCCGTCCTTGGTTCGGAGCTCCAGTTCCGCACTGACCGACCCGGTCTCGAACCCGTCCAGAACCGCGTCGACGACGGCCTCCTGATCGTCGGCCGTAAAGAGCTCCGTCGTCGCTATCGCGTCGATTTCTTCGTCCGTGTAGCCGGTCACCTCGGTCACGCTCCGGTTCCACCGCCGTAGCGATCCGTCCTCGCCGACGACGTAGAACACGTCGTCGATGGCGTCGAGGATCGCGTCGACGTACTCCTTGTACTGTTCGAGGCGGCGCTCGCGTTCGCGCAGTTTCCGCTCGCGCTCCTTGCGCTCGGTGATCTCCTGGACCATGATCATGCCCCCGAAGATCTCGCCGTCGTCGTCCGCGACCGGAAGCGTGTACGCCATCCACTCCCGGCCGTGAAACGTCATCTCGAAGGCGTTCGTTTCGCCATCGAGCGCGGCCCGGAACCGGGGCTCCAACTGCTCGGCCTGTTCCGGCGAATACCGATCCCAGAGGGTCTTTCCGACGACGTCCTCCGCGGAGGCCCCGATCTCGTCGAAGGCCGCGCCGCCGGCGATCTGATACCGGAGGTCTTCGTCGAACAGCCCGACCGCACCGTTCGGGAAGTGTTCGATCAGCGTCCGGTAGCGCTGCTCGGACTCCTCGAGCTGGCGCTCGTACTCGTAGCGCTCGGTGACGTCCTGTGACATCCCCAGCGCGGCGAACACCTCGCCGTCGTCGTCGCGAACCGGGACGACGTGGATGTCGAAGACGCGCCCGTCGATGGTCGTCTCGAACGCGCTCGAATCGCCCTCGAGGGCGGCCTCGTAGCGCGGAACGAGTTCGTCCGCCAGCGCCGACGGAACGGCCTCGGCGACCGGCTTCCCCTCGATCTCGTCGGCCGTGGCGTCCGCCGTGTCCGTCGGGCTCCCGCCGACGGTCCGGTAGGTCAGATCTTCGTCGACGAGTGCGACGGCGCCGTTCGGGAAGTGTTCGACCAGCGTCCGGTAGCGCTGCTCGGACTCCTCGAGTTCGCGTTCGCGTTCCGTTCGTTCGGTGACGTCGCGATCCGAGACGATGACCGACGTGACCTCGCCCGCGTCGTCGGTCACGGGGCGGAACGCCCCCTCGAGCGTGTACCGCTGGCCGTCCGGTCGAGTGAGATCCGTTTCGAACTCGACGTACTCGCCGGCCGCCGCCCGCTCCGTCCACTCCTTGACGTCGTTCCGGACGTCGTCGCCCTCGCCCCACCACGGCGTCTCCCAGAAGAGTTCGCCGGTCACGTCCGCGAGGTCGGCGTCGATGTACTCCATGGCGGTCCCGTTGATGTCGACTACGGTTCCGTCGGGCTCGAGCAGCCCCACCAGAATGTTGGGATCCTCGAAAATCGCCTCGAACCGCCGTTCGGTTCGCTCGAGGTCGCGCCGCGTGCGGACGTTTTCGATCGCCGATCCGAGGACGTCCGCGACGCGCTCGAGGAAGTCGATGTCGGCGCCGGAAAACGAACGGCTCTCGACGGCGGACGCGCTCAGGACGCCCCACGGATCGTCGATCGGGCCGATGCGAACGGCGACGGCGCTGTCGACGTCGCGATCGGCGAGCAGTTCCGGGACTGAAACGCCCGACTCGTCGCTGCGGTCGACGACGACCGGCTCCTCGGCGCGAAGCGCGGCTCCCGCCAGCGAGGGCCGATCCGTACTGACGGTCGCCGACCCGACGCGGTCCGTCGACGGGCCGGCGCTCCCTCGCAGTACGGCCTCCGTACCGTCACCTCGTCGCTCGAAGACGGCACAGTACTCGACGTCGAGCGTCTCCGCGACGGCCGTCGCTGCGTTCCCGAGCAATCCCTCGAGGTCCTCCGTCTCGAGGGCCTGCTGGCTGAGGTCGGTGACGACCTCCTGTCGGCGAATCTGCGCGCGGTGGTCCGCGTCGGTGGACGACGATCCCATTCACCGATACACAGTAGCGCATCGGGTAAAACATCTTGGTCGGGAGCCACTCCGAAGGGAGCAGTCTCCGGCGGGTCATGCCGGCGATTCAGCCGTCCTCGGAGTGGGTCGGTGGCGCGGCCGTTACTCGTGATCGACGGCTACGAGAGGATCACTCGTAGTCGACGTCGACCGACTCGAGGACGACCTCCTCGCGCGGCTGGTCGTTCGGACCGGTGTCGACGCTCCCGATCTCGCGGACGACGTCCATGCCGTCGATCACTTCCCCGAAGACGGAGTGGCGGCCGTCGAGGTGGGGCTGGGCGTCGAGCGTGATGAAGAACTGCGAGCCGTTGGTGTCGGGGCCGGAGTTGGCCATGCTCAGGATGCCCGCGTCGTCGTGGCGCAGATCGTCGTGGAACTCGTCGTCGAACTGGTAGCCGGGGCCGCCGCGCCCGGTTTCGGTCGGGTCGCCGCCCTGAATCATGAAGTCCTCGATGACGCGGTGAAAGGCGACGTCGTCGTACAGCGGTTCGCCCTCGACCTCCTCGCCCGTCTCGGGGTCCTCCCAGGTCTTGCCGCCGGTCGCGAGCCCGACGAAATTGTCGACGGTCCGCGGCGCGCGCTCGTCGTAGAGTTCGACTTCGATGTCGCCCTTGTTGGTGTGCAAAGTGGCAGTAACGTCTCCCATGTCTCCGACGACGGCGGGCTGACGGAAAACGGTAGTGGTCTGGGCCGCTGCTTCCGTCGGCACCAGATGCCCTCGGAGTGATCGGTCGAAATCCGCGCGATACGGAGATAAATTACATCGGTTACAGAATAACTATTATGACTTAGTGTACGATAGTAACACCCGTGCCCATCGATATCGAGACCTTCGACGAACGATCCAGTGACGATCTGCAGTCGGTCACGAACGCCGAGAAGGTGATCCGCTTCCTCGCCGCAAACGACGACAAAGCGTACACGCCCTCCGAAATCGCGGATCGGGTCGACGTCAAGCGGAATTCGCTCGGAACGGTTCTGAGCCGCCTCGAGGATCGAGACCTCGTTCGCCACAAGGGCGACTACTGGGCGATCGGGGATATGGAGACGGTCCGCAACGCGTACGAAATGCATCGGATCATGGAGTCGCTGAACGAACGATACGGGGAAGAAGACATCGAGGAGTGGCGAGCACACGCTGCCGAGGGCGACTCGCGGTGAGTTACGGGCGTGGCGACGTCGTCATCGCTCTCGATCCGTTCAAGAAGGACTCGAGCGGGCGGCCGTTCCTCATCGTTAGCGACGAGGAGACGCCGTTTCACGAAGAGCAGTATATTGCACTTTCACTTACGACGAAAACGTGGTATGAGGAGCGAATATCGCTGAGTCCAGACGATTGGGTGAAAGGAGGTGCTCCACAATCGAGTTCGATCATGTCATGGTACATCAATTCGATCGACGAGGATCTGATCAAGAGGTATCAGGGCCGAATCAGGGACGGTATCGTCGAGGAGACCACGGCACAGCTTTCAGAATACGTCCACGACTGATTTCAACCGCGACAGGTTCGATAGTAGTGGCCGTGCGACATCGGCGAGGAGCGGCCGCAGGTACATACCGCCGGACGTGGAAGGGCCATCCATGACCGGGACGCACACGACCGAGGAGGTGACGCTCGCGCGACTGCCCTCGGGCGTCGAACTCACGACGACGATCCACACGTATCGCGGCGACGACGACGGTCCGACGCTGTACGTACAGGCCGCCCAGCACGGTCGCGAGATCAACGGTACCGAGACGCTCCGGCGGTTTCACGAGCGACTCCCGCTCGAGGAGTTGTCGGGGACGATCGTCACCGTGCCCGTCGCGAACCCGCTGACCTTCGACCTCGTCTCCTACATCACGCCCGAGGAGTTCGACAGCGTCAATCCGAACATGAACCGGATCTGGCCCGGCGACGAGAACGGCAGTCTCCACCAGCAGATGGCCGCGCGCCTCTGGGCGGAGATCCGCCGCGCCGACGCCATCGTCGACCTCCACACGGGGAGTCCCGACATGCTCCCCCACGTCGTCTACCGCGAGGGCGACGAGCGCTCGCGCGCGCTCGCCGAAGCCTTCGGCACCGATCTGTTGCTGTCCGAACAGGCCGACGAGGACGCCCCCGACGAGTGGCACCGGCGGGGCTTTTCGGGGAAACTCCGCGTCGTCGCCGCCGAGGAGGGGATCCCGTCGATCACGCCCGAACTCGCCCACAACAAACAGATCCTCGAGTACGCCGTCGAGGAGGGTGTCGACGGTCTCCTCGGCGTCTGCCGGTATCTCGGGCTCCTCCCCGGTGAGCCCCCCGAACACGAGGGGACCGTCGCCCGGAACCACCTCGGACAGGTCACCGCCGAGGAATCGGGACTGTTCCGCCCGGAGCCGTCGCTCGAGGTCGGGCAGTCGGTCACCGAAGGAACGCCCCTCGGAACGGTGTACGATCCGCGGACGTACGAGCCGCGCCACGAGGCGGTCGCGGATCGCGACGGGATCCTCTACGCGCTCACGCGGGAGGCGACGGTGACCGCGGGCGATCAGCTCGCGAGCGTCGCGTTAGTCCGCGAGGTGTGACGACCGGCGCGACTCGAGAGTGACGACCGACGCGGCTCAGACGAGTCCCAGCAACGAGAACCCGAGCGTCGAGGCGGCGACGAGCCCGACCGTCCAGACGGCGAGCCCGTATCGCTTCCAGACCCGCCGCGCGCGACCGTAGCGATCGCTCGAGTCGATGTCGTCGCCGCCCCGTCGGTTCGCCAACCAGGCGGCGACTCGCCGGTGTGCGAGGACGATCGCCGCGACGCCGGTGAGGCTGCCGGCGAAGGCGGCGACCCCCGTCGCGATCGGATCGAGTCCGAGGCCGATCGCGACCGGGATGACGATGAACGGTTCGATCGCCGGAATCATCGCGAGGACGAACACGAGGAGGTATCGACCGACGCCGGTCGCGCCCTCGAGGGTGCTTCCGACGTCGGCGAGTGCTGGAGCGAGTGTCATAGGGACCGTCGTCCGCCGAACGGACGTGTTAGTAGATAGAAACTACTGGCGGTGGAAAAAACGATTTCGGTTTCGGCCCCGGGCGATTCCCGAGTCCAGTCCTCAGGCCGAGAAGCCGCCGTCGACGACCAGTCCGTGGCCGGTGACGAACGAGGCCTCGTCGCTGGCGAGGAACAGGATCGCGTTCGCGATTTCGTCGGGTTTCCCGAGGCGTTTGAGCGGGTACTGTTCGGCCATCGCCTTCTGCGCTTGCTCCGGATCGTCCCGTTTCTCGAGGTACTCGTCTAACATCTGGGTCTCCGTGAAACCGGGACAGACGGCGTTGGCGCGGACGCCGTGGGGGCCGGCCTCGGCGGCGATCGTCCGGGTCATGTTCAACACGGCGGCTTTGGTCGTCGAGTAGGCGGCCTGTTTCGGGAGGCCGAGAATGCTCGCCAGCGAGCCGACGTTGACGATCGAGCCGTGTCCCTGCTCCTTCATGTGTGGCAGGGCGGCGGAACAGCCGTTCCAGACGCCGTTGACGTTGATATCGACCACGAAGTCGCGGACCTCGTCGTCCAGCTCCTCGAGCGGGCCGCCGGGGTGACCGGTGCCGGCGTTGTTGATCATCACGTCGAGCCCGTACTCCTCAGCGACCTCGTCGACGACGGTGTGGACCCGCTCGCTGTCGGTGACGTCGAGTTCGGCGAACTCCGCCTCGCCGCCGGCGTCCTCGATCAGGTCGACGGTTTCCTCGCCACCCTCGACGTCGACGTCCGTAACGATGACGCGCGCGCCCTCGTCGGCGCACAGTCGAGCCGTTTCGCGACCGATCCCCGCACCCGCACCGGTGATAACGACCGTTTTGTCTTCCAATCGCATACTCGCGGTATCGAACGGCCATTACATAAGTTCGTTCATTATTTTGGCGTAGAACGCCCCCACTGTTTACGAAAGTGGTCGTCTGAGAAAACAGAGATAACATTTGACGCCCGGTAAGCGAACGACTGGTATCGCTGTCGGTCGAAACCGGACTCGAGCGTAATCGCCGTCTCACTCGATGATTCGCTCGAGGCCGACGATCTCGAGAGTGCCGCACGCTCAGTCGTCCGCCGGCTCTTCGAGTCGACTGCCGTCGGACGCGCCGGTGTCGGATGTGCCGGTGTCGGACGTGCCGATGTCGGTCGCGCCGCACGCATCGTCATCGCCGAACGTGCCGACGCGGTCCGCTCGCTCGGGTTCGGGTCGGACCGCCCGCAGGTCCGGGTGGTCGAGATGCTGGCGGTAGTCGGCGGGAACGTCGACGATCGACTCCGCCGCCGCGACGGTCTCGCGGATTTCCTGCCACTCCGCGTGGCGGACGACGACCCGAACGGGAATCTCGAGGTCGAGGAGTTTCGCGATCGAGATCCGGTGGTAGCCGCCGCCCTGCGCGGAGACGAGTCGGCCGTCGCGGCCGACGTTGACGGTCGGAAGGTCCAGTCGCGACTCGACGCCCAGCGGGCCGCCCAGTTCGTCGGGGCCCCGGTACCCCGCTTCCCGGATGCGCTCGTAGAGTTCGTCGATCTCTCGGTATCGCTCGCGGAGGTCCGCGCGGCTCTCGCAGCCGTCGAACCGGCCGCGTTCCGCGATCGTCTCGGCGAGTTCCGCGAAGATGTCGGTCTCCTCCCAGGGGACGCCGTCCTCGAAGCGCGCCGCGACGGCCCGGTACTTGGGCATCTCCTCGAACCGCACCGAGAGGAGGCGGTCCCAGTCGCCGCCGACGACCGCGCCGGCGTGGCGGCGGTTGTGGAACCGCACGACGTCAGCCCCGCCGTGGACCGGTTCGCGCTTCATCGTCCACTCGATCGAACGGGCCGGCACCTCGATCGGTCGCCACGGATGGGGACGGCCCGACAGCCGCGAGCGGAGGGCCCGCGCGTAGTAGCGGCCGACCCGCTGCGTTTTCCACGAGAGGAAGTCCCGCGCGTCGGCGAGCAGTCCCGTCGCTCCGTTCGACCGGAGTCGCTCGAGCGCAGTCGTCGCGAGGCCCGCGTCCATACGCGTCGGGGCTACGGCGTCACACAAGAAAGTAGTCACCCGTTCCGGACAGTGAGGATCGGGCGACCGTCGGGCGGTGACACCGGCCGGCGCCGTTCAGAACGCTCGCAATTCGTCGAGCACCGCTCCGGCGCTGCCGTCGGCGATGACGTCGCGGGCCGTTTCGAGTCCTTCCTCGAGACTGTTCACGTCCTCGCGGGCGTACATCCGGAACGCGCCGTTGAGCGCGATGGCGTCGGCGAAGTGGTCGTCGCGCTCCCCGGCCAGCACGGCCTCGGTGATCGACGCCGAGTCGGCGGCGACGTCGTCGACTGCGAGGTCCTCGCTCTCCATCTCCATGCCGTACTCGGCGGTCTCGATCTCGTAGTCCTCGAGATCCTCACCCTCACTCCATTCCGCGACCTTCGTGTAACCGGGGCGGATGTCGTCGTAGCCTTCCATCCCCTGGAAGAAGATGGCTCGAGAGTAGTCGAGGTGGTCGCTGTTCCGGATGAGGTCGGTCAGCTTCTTCGCGAACGCGAGGTGGTAGAACGAGCCGAGGTGGACGTCGGCGTTCGCGGGGTTGGCGACGGTCTCGATCGTGTTGACGAACGTGCGCACACCCATCTGATCGCGTCGCTCGAGCAGGTCGTGGACGCCGGGGTTGAACGCGGGCTGGTAGTAGAAGCCGAAGCCGGTCTCGTCGACCATGTCGGCGCTCTCGGCGGGTTCGAGGTCGGTTCTGACGCCGAGTTCGTCGAGGACGTGTTTGTACGCCGTCGCCTTCTGGGTGGGGACGCGATCGCCGGAGTGGACGACGATCGGCGTGCCCGCGGCGGCGGCGACGATGCCGGCGCCGACGCCGAGGACGGCGGAGGTGTGCTTGCCGTCGTAGTTGGCCCCGCAGTCGACCGGGTCGGCGTCGGGTTCGGCGGTCACGACCGACTCCTCGCGCATGACGTCGGCGTACGCCGCCAATTCCTCGGGGATGTTGCGCTTCCAGCGGTTGGCCAGCCAGAACGCGCCGAGGGTCGTTTCGTCCGGTTCGCCCGCGAAGATCCGCTGCATCGCCTCGCGTGCCTGCTCGGAACTCATGTCGTCGGCCGATTTGGGACCGGAGCCGACGACCTCCGTCAGCAGCCGCTTGAGCGGCCACTCGCCGAACGTCTGGGATGCATTCGCCATACGCGTTCGTTGGGAGGCGACCCGCAAAAACCCCCCGTAATCGGGAGTGCGTCGGCCGTCGAACGGCGCATTCGTCCAGTCTCGACGGCCACCAAGTTCGAACGATATCGCCGACTCACGTCGGTCGAACCGTCACAGCTCCGTCGCCATCATCACCTCGTCGATGTACTCCTCGTCGAGTTTGTAGTGGGCCTCCCGGACGGCCTCGACGATCCAGCCGCGGTCCTCGAAGAATTCGATCGCCCGCTCGTTGGTCGACGGGACGCTCTGGTAGACTTTCTCGTGATCCGTCGAGCGGGCCCACTCGAGGGCGCGGTCGAGCAACTCGCTGCCGACCCCCATTCCGCGATAGCCCTCGAGGACGCCGACGGTCAGTTCCGCGGTGTGGCGGAGTTTCTCGAGGTTCGGCAGGTGGAGGTGGGCCCAGCCGACGACGTCGCCGTCGACGGTCGCGACGAAGAACATCCGGGACTCGTACTCGTTGTGGCGGAGCAGCGCGTCCTCGTGGTCGAGTTCGTCCGCGACGGACTCGGCCTCGATGGAGGTCAGCTCCGCGACGACCTGTCGCATCGCGCCGACGATCCCCGAGAGGTCCTCCTGTCTAGCGGGTCTGATCGTGACGTCGGCGTCGTCGGTCGCGAACTCCTCGCGGCCCTCGTCGACGTCGATGGCGATGCGAAGGGTACCGTCGTCCTCCTCCTCGAGGTAGCCGTCGCGCTTGAGGATCGCCACGCTGTGCCGGAACGCCCGGGAGTGCTGCGGGTCACCGGGCGGGTCGGCCGGGAACAGCTCCCGTCTGACCCGGTCCCTGTCGACGGCGCCCTGTGCCTCCACGTAGTCGTAGATCCGCGTTCGGTCGTCGTCCGCGATGGCGTCGGGTTCGGCCAGCCTCATGACTACTGGTAACGTCCACCACGATAATAACCGTTTCAATCATCATGCGAGAGAGACGGTCAGCGCTTCGGATACGTACCGGACCGGGTCGGTCCCGGAGACGGCGACAGTCGTCGGAAACGGTCCCGCAAACCGTCACGACCCGAAAGCAATACGGTCCCGTTCTCCCTAGGCCCACCAATGAGCACCCCCTCGGGGGACTGGCGTGCGGGGCTCGACGACGTCGACGCCGCCATCGTCGACGGCTTCCAGAGCGGCGTCCCCGTCACGGAACGCCCCTTCTGCCGCATCGGCGATGCGCTTGGCGTCGGCGAGGACGAGGCCCTCGAGCGCGTTCGCCGACTCCACGAGTCGGGGATCGTCCGCCGGTTCGGCGCCGTCCTCAATCCGCCGGTGATCGGCTCGTCGACGCTCGCGGCCGTCCGCGCGCCTGCGGACCGCTTCGAGGAGGTCGCGGCGGTCGTCAACGAGTACCGGCAGGTCAACCACAACTACGCCCGCGACCACGAGTGGAACATGTGGTTCGTCGTCACCGCCGGCTCCCGGGAACGGCGCGACGAGATCCTCGCCGAAATCGAGGAGCGAACCGGCTGTGCGGTGCTGAACCTGCCGATGCGGACCGATTACTACATCGACCTCGAGTTCCCCGTGGTCAACGCGGACCGCTTCGCGCGGGAGAGCGCGCCACGCTCAGCGGACTCGACGGGTAGCGTGGAACAATGTTCCGCGAACAGTCAAGCGGCGAGGCCGCGAGACAACGATGAACCTGCGAGCCTCGACGCGGGCACGGACGCCTCGGCGACCCGCGTCAGCCAGGAGGCCGCCGGCGACCTCTCGGCGTTCGATGCCGACCTCCTGCTGGCGATTCAGGACGGGTTTGCGCTCTCGCGGACGCCATACCGCGATATCGCGGCTCGGCTCGGGGACGACGTCGACGTCGCGGACGTCCTCGAAGGCGTCGAACGACTGCTCGAGACCGGCTGTATCAAACGCATCGGCTGCGTCGTCAACCACGTCGTCACCGGCTTCGACGCGAACTGCATGGTCGTCTGGGACGTGCCCGACGACCGCCTCGACGAGTGGGGCGAGCGCGCGGGCGGTTTGCCCTCCGTCACGCTCTGCTACCATCGACCTCGCCGGCCCGCGCAGGCGTGGCCGTACAATCTGTTCACGATGATTCACGGCCGCGACGCCGACGCCGTCGACGCGAAGATCGACGAACTGGCCGCGGAATATCTCCCCGTCGACCACGAGCGGCTCTACTCGACGGCAACGCTGAAACAGACCGGGGCGCGCTACGAGGACCTGGTCGGGCGCTGAACTCGAGTCGCGCGTTTTTCGACGGCCGTCCGTGGCGGTGCCAGCCGCACCACGTTTAACCGTCCGGCACGACTAGCCCGCAGCAATGAGTCAACAGGCCCAGGGCGATACGCGGCGCAGCCGGTCGGTCGGAGAGACCGGACTCGACGCGCTGCGTCAGTGCTCGGCGTTTCGCGGGCCCGTCGAGTCGCTCGACGATCACGAGCACGGGAACGATCATCTCGCACTCGTCTACGAGAGCCGCGACGAACAGTTCGCGGCGGTTGTCCCCTACATCCGCCAGGGACTCGAGCGCGGGGAGCGGTGCGTCTACATCACCCACGAGAACTCTCGAGAAACGGTGACCGACGCGATGCGGAAGCGCGGAATCGACGTGGACGACGCCCTCGAATCGGGCGCCCTATCCATTCACGACGAACAGGAGACCTATCTCCGGACCGGGTCGTTCGACCCGGCGGATACGCTCGCGTTTCTCGAGGACGCCATCGCCGAAGCGAACGAGGAGTACGACGCGCTCCGCGTGACCGGCGAGATGAGCTTTATTCTCGGCGACGATCCCGACGCCGACGACCTCCTGATCTGTGAGAGCAAGGCGAACTACCTCTTTCAAGACGCCGACGGGATGGCGCTCTGTCAGTACAACCGCGAGCGATTCTCGCCGGAAGTGATTCGCGACGTCATCAACACCCATCCCCACCTGATGCACGGCGACAGGGTGAGCCGGAACGCCTACTATACGCCGCCCTCCGAGTTCCTCGGCCCCGACCGGCCCGCTCACGAGGTCGACCGCATGCTGGGGACGCTCCGCGAGCAGACCGATGCGAAAGCGGACCTGGAGGAGCGCCAGCGGTTCGAGCGGGAGCAGACCGAGATCATCGCCGACACGGATCGGACGTTCGAGGAGAAACTGCAGGCGCTGTTCGAACTGGGGCGTGAGCGGTTCGACCTCGAACTCGGTGCGATGGCGCGCGTCGATACGGCCGACGACTGGTTCGAGGTCGAGCGCGTCAGCGACGACCACGAGCATTTCGAGCCCGGCGTCGAACTGCCGCTGTCCGAGACCTACTGCACTGCCGCCACCGAAATCAAGTCGGCCGGGAGCGTATCGGACCCCCGCGAGGAAGGGTACGACGACGTCACCGTCTATCGGGAGTTCGGCATCCGCGCGTATCTCGGCACGTACGTCGAAATCGACGGCGGTACCGACCGGACGTTCTTCTTCGTTACCTCCGAGCCGAGGGACGTCGGCTTCTCGGACGACGAGCGCGCGTTCCTGCAGTCGATGGGACAGTGGGTGAAGTACGAACTCGAGCGCCGCCAGCGCGAGCGGGACCTCCGCGAGCGCACGGAGCACCTGAGTGCGCTCGTCGAAACGACCCCCGAGTGCATCAAGACCGTCGGCGCCGACGGCACGCTGTTGCAGATGAACCCCGCCGGGCTGGAGATGGTGGAAGCCGAGTCCGAGTCCGCCGTGGTCGGCGAATGCGTCTACGACCTGATCGCCCCCGAACACCGCGAGTCGTTCCGCGAGTTCAACGAGCGGATCTGTGGGGGTGAACGGGAGACCCTCGAGTTCGACGTCGTCGGACTGGACGGCACGCGACGGCACATGGAGTCGCACGCGGCGCCGCTGCACCGCCCCGACGGAACGACCGTCCACGTGGCGCTGACGCGAGACGTCACCGAACAGGTCGAGCGCGAGGCCGAACTCGAGCGGACGATCGAGCAGTTGAAACAGTCGAACGATCGGCTCCAGCAGTTCGCCTACGCCGCCAGCCACGACCTCCAAGAGCCGCTGCGGATGATCTCCAGCTACCTCCAGCTCCTCGAGAACCGATACGCGGACGAACTCGACGAGGACGCGACGGACTACATCGAGTTCGCGGTCGACGGCGCCGACCGGATGCGGCTGATGGTCGACGATCTCCTCGCGTTTTCGCGGGTCGAGCAGTCCGGCGAGGAGTTCGAACCGGTCGACGGAGACGCCGTCATCGAACGGGTCACCGAGAACCTGCGGATGCAGATCGAGGAGAGCGGCGCGACGCTCACCGTCGACGCACTGCCGACCGTGACGGCCGATCGCGAGCAACTCGAGCAACTGTTCGGTAACCTCGTCTCGAACGCGATCAAGTACAGCGGCGACGACCCGCCAGCGATCGAGATCAGCGTCGAAGAGCGCCCCGACTGCTGGGAGTTCGCGGTGGCCGACGACGGCATCGGCATCGACCCGGAAAAGACCGACCGGATCTTCGAGGTCTTCAAGCGACTGCATCACGAGGACGAGTATCCGGGAACCGGGATCGGGCTCTCGCTGTGCCAAGAAATCGTCGAGAATCACGGCGGGTCCATCTGGGTCGAGTCCGAACCCGGCGAGGGCGCGACGTTCTCCTTCACCCTCGCGAAACAGTTGACGGAGTAGCGGATGAGACGGGTTCGACCGGCGATACCGACGTTTTCGAGCACCGCTCGGCTACGGTCGATCACTCGCGTGGCGCCGACACCCGCTCGAGCGGCACCGCCCACTCACTCGAGCGCGGCCGCCACCAGTTCGATCGGCGTCGGCGGTTCCTCGGTCGCGCCGGGCCGCCCCTCGAGTTGGGTCCGACACGAGGCGCCGGGGGCGACGACGCGGTCGCCCTCGCTCTCGTCGACCTGTTCGTAGAGGATGTCGGCGATGGCGTCGCTCATCGAGGCGTGTTCGGCCTCGTAGCCGAAACTGCCGGCCATCCCGCAACAGCCCGAGTCGAGCGGGTCGACGGCGTACCCCGCCCGCCGCAGGACGCCGACGGCGTGGTGGTCCTTTCGCGTCGCCTTCTGGTGACAGTGGCCGTGGTAGGTCAGCGCGTCGGTCGCCGCGCGCTCGTCGAACGCCATCGTCTCGTCCAGCCGGAACGTATCGATGTACTCGCAGACGCCGTAGGTCGATCCCGCGACCTGCTGGACCTGCTCACCGGTGAGCAGGTCCAGGTAGTCCAGTTGGAACATGACCGCGTCCGAGGGCTCGATGACGACGATATCCCGGCCCTCGTCGACGAGCGCCGCGAGTTTCGAGACGTTCTCGCGGGCGGTCTCGCGGGCCTGCTCGAGGAAGCCCTTCGAGAACGCCGGCCGACCCGTGTCGCCGAGTTCGTCGGGCACGGTGACGTGGACGTTCGCGGCCTCGAGCGCGCGGACGGCGGCTTTCCCGGCTGCGAGGTGGCTGTGGTTGGTGTAGGTGTCGGGGTAGAGGACGGCGCGCCGGTCGGCCTCGCGCTCAGCGACCTGCGACCCGCCGCGGTGTGCGAACCAGTCCCGGAACGTGTTCGCGCGGAACGTCGGCAGCGGCCGACTCGAGTCGATCCCGACGGTGGCCTCGAGGAGCGAGCGAGCGCCCGGGAGCTTCGACGCGGTGTTCGACAACGGCGCGAGGCGCGAGCCCCACTTCGAGAGGGTCGCGACGTTGGCGAACAGCCGATCGCGCAGCGTCGCGCCGTTGCGCTGGTGGTACTCGTGGGTCACTTCGGCCTTGAGCTTCGCCATGTCGACCTCGCTGGGACAGTCGATGGCGCAGCCCTTGCAGCCGATACAGAGCCCGAGGACCTCCTCGATGAACTCGTCGGTAAACGCCTCCTCGGACTCGAGGTCGCCGCTCATGGCCTGCCGGAGCGCGTTCGCCCGGCCGCGGGTGGCCGTGATCTCCTCGCGGCTGGCGCGGAAGGTCGGGCACATCACGCCGCCGGTCGTCTCCTGCTCGCCGCGACAGCCGCCACAGCCGTGACAGAGTTCGACCATCCCCTGGAAGCCGTTGTCGTTCTCCCAGCGGAGTTCGGGCTCGAAGTCGGATTCGAACGCGTAGTCGGGGTCAAAGCGCAGGTGCTCGCGAAGGTCGGTGGGGTCGTCTTCCCGGAAGACGACCTGCCCCGGATTCAGCAGCCAGTCGGGGTCGAACGCGGTCTTCAGGTCCTGGAAGGTCTCCCAGAGCTCGTCGCCGTAGAGCTTGTGATTCCACTGGGTGCGGGCGCGGCCGTCGCCGTGTTCGCCCGACACCGAGCCGCCCAGATCCACGACGAGGTCGGTGACGTCGTCCGCGATACCGTGTAACTGGTCCAGCCCGATCTCCGTCTTCGTGTTCACGAGCGGCCGGACGTGGAGCACGCCGGGGCCCGCGTGGGCGTAGAAGGTGGCGTAGGTGTCGTGATCCTCGAGGATCTCCTCGAAGCGTTCGACGAACTCCGGCAGATGTTCGGGCGGGATCGCGGTGTCCTCGATGAAGCTGATGTGTTTCTCGTCGGTCGTCCGCGAGAGCAGGATCGGGAGGCCGGACTTGCGGAGCTTCCACAGCTGGGCGCGCTCGTCCGCGTCGTAAGCCTCGAGCGCCTCGAGCGCGAGTGTTTCCGCGTCGTCCGCACGCGGCGCGTCCGCGGCCGGTTCGCCGGCGGGGGTCGCCGAGGGGACGCGGTCGGCGAACAGCCCGGCGACCTGCTCCCTCCCGTGGTCGGTATCCTCGGCGTAGAACTCGACCAGTAGCGTGGCGTTGGTCCCCTCGGGGAGCATCTCGGTGACGGGGCCGAACTCCGCCGTATCGCGCGCGAGGTCGATCAGCACGTCGTCGAGCACTTCGACCGCGGCGGGGTCGTGGGCGAGGATCGGTTCGACGTCCCGCATCGCGTCGTGGAGTTCCGGATAACAGAGGAGGGCGACGGCCTTCGTCTCGGGAACGGGCTCGAGCGAGACGGTCGCCTCGGTGACGATGGCCAGGGTCCCCTCGCTGCCCGCCAGCAGGCGCGCGAGGTTGACGGTGCCCGGTTCGCCCGTGTCTTCACCGCCCGGCAATTCCTCGCCGCGGGCCTCGGCGACGAGTCGGTCGAGGTTGTATCCCGAGACGTTTCGCTTCAGGTCGGGATACGTCTCCGCGATCAGGTCGGCGTCCTCCTCGAGGATGCGGTCGACTTCGGCGTGGATCCGGGCCTCGAGGTCGCCGTCGGGGTCGGCCCTATCGGCGATCTCCTCGCGGGTGACCTCGCCGAAGGTCGTCACGGTCCCGTCGGCGAGGACGGCCTCGACTTCCTCGACGTACGCGTCGGTCTTCCCGTACTTCAGCGAGTGGGCGCCCGTCGAGTTGTTGCCGATCGCGCCGCCGATCGCGCTCTTGTCCCCCCACGCCGGGTCCGGGGCGAACTTCAGGTCGTGGGGCGCGAGGGTCTCGTTCAGCGTCCCGAGAATCGTCCCGGGCTGGACCGTCGCCGTTCGTTCGTCGGGATCGATCTCACGGATCTCGTTCATGTGCCGGGAGAAATCCAGCACGACGGCGCGGTTGACCGTCTGCCCCGCGAGGCTCGTTCCGCCGCCGCGGGGGAGCACCGGAATCTCCCGCTGCGCGCAGTACTCGACGATGGCGACGACGTCGGCCGTCGACTGCGGGAAGGCGACCGCGATCGGTGTCACCTCGTAGGCGCTCGCGTCGGTCGCGTACAGTTCCCGCGAGTAGGAGTCCGCGCGGACCTCGCAGTCGACGACGGCCTCGAGGTCGTCGACCAGCGCCGGGCGATCCACCTCGTCGCTCCGGTAGTCGTAGTTCGCACGGCGGTCGGCGGCCGGGTCGCCGCTCGGCTCCAGTGACATACTGCCCCCTTCCGCAGGAGCGGCCAAAAGCGTCGGCATTGCCGAACCCGACCTCGCGGGTCTGGACGACGTCCGATCGTCGAGAACCGTGCGGACCGGGGGTCGGCAGAGAGGCGACCCCTGCCGATCGCGTGAGGTGTTCGAACTGGTGGTGATCGAGTGGTCGTGCCCCGTGTCGTGTTCGCAGGTGCGCCCCCGGGTCGCCGTCCGCCCGTCGGACGGCGCGTACCTGTACGCAGACCAGTAGAACGAGCGCTATCCCTAACTAGTTGGGACAACGTAGCACACGAGAGCAGTCGACGATTCCCGAGGCGCGGAACCGCGGGACTCGCTCGAGATCGATTCGATACGACAGCGTCCACTCTAACTCGTATACTGTCTCTACTCCACACACATCACCGACACAATAACTGTGGATGAGAGAGGGATGAACGGGCCAATTATGGGAAATATAGCTTCTTTCGGCCCTTCTAGGGGTGTTTCGTGCTCGAGAAGTAGTCTCGACGACAGTGATCCGCAGTTCGTCGGCAGTAGCCGCCGATATCCACACGAGAGCCGCTCGGTCGTCGAGCGGATACCGAAACTCGTGATAATATCTAATTTTCGATAGTAACGAGTTTACTACTAAAATCTGATATTTCTGCCGACCGGTCGTCCGCGTCGGTCAGTCCTCGCCCCAGTCGCCGCTCATCCCGACGCGCTCGCCGTCCTCCCAGACGTAGTAGCCCTCGCCGGTCTTCTTGCCGAGATTGCCCGCGCGGACCTTCCGGCGCAGGGACTGGGGCGGCTTGAACCGCTCGCCCAGTTCCTCGCGAAGGTGTTCCGCGATGTGGAGGCGGACGTCCAGCCCGACGTGGTCGGTTAGTTCGATCGGGCCCATCGGATGGCCGTAGCCGATCTCCATCCCCTCGTCGATGTCGGCGGGGCTGGCGACGCCCTGCTCGACCATCCGAATCGCCTCGAGGCCTAGCGCCAGCCCCAGCCGGGAGGTCGCGAAGCCGGCCGTGTCGCGGACGACGACGTCCTCCTTGCCGATGTCCCGGACGTAGTCGACCGCGAACGCTTCGGTGCGCTCGTCGGTCTGCTCGGCGATCACGATCTCGACGAGGTCCATGATGTGGGGCGGGTTGAAGAAGTGCAGCCCGACGGCGCGCTCGGGGTGCTCGAGCGCGCTGGCCATCTCCGTCACCGACAGCGAGGAGGTGTTCGAGGCGATGACCGTCTCCTCGCCGGTCGCCGCTTCGACGTCTGCGAAGACCTCCTGCTTCAGATCCATGTCCTCCGGAACGGCTTCGATCACGAGGTCGGCGTCCGCGACGGCCGCCTCGAGGTCGGTCGTCCCCTCGATTCGCTCGAGGGTCTCCTCCATCTCGTCTTCGGTGAGTTTGTCCCGATCGACGCCGCCCTGGAGGTTGGTTCGGATCCCCTCGAGGCCGTCCTCGACGAACTCCTCCTCGATGTCGCGCAGCACGACGTCGTTGCCCGCCATCGCCGAGACCTGTGCGATTCCGTGGCCCATACTCCCCGCTCCGAGAACCGTGACTTGCATACGTGTAGTCACAGGGGAAACTATCAAAAGCGTTCCCGTTCGGACAAACTGCTCGAACCGTACGAATACGGTGGCGATCCGAGGGCCGCTGCGCAGCAGTCGAATCAGTCCACGTGGCGCGCGCTGTCGATCGTCCCTGAGCGACAACGAAGGGCGATCGATACCGCCGTGCGAGGGACGAACGAGCGCAGCGAGTGAGTCGGCTGGGGAGGACGAGGGCGTGGAACGGGTGGGACTGAAAGGGGCGAACGTCTCGAGGAAGGCGGGCGACATCCTCGCGAACGAAGTGAGCGAGGGGGCAGCGAGACGCGAAGCGTCTCGCAGAGCAAGCACCGCAGGTGAGCGACCAACGGGAGCGAACCGAGGAGCACAGCGAGCCCCCCGACTCGAGACGCTCGGGGCTTTCTGGGTATTGCTAACTCACGAGCAAGAAAAACTGCTGGCGACTAGGATTTCCACGTCCTCCCCAGCCGATTCGCTCGTTCACTGTGGTCACTCGCTCATCCCTCGCGCAATGTCATCGATCCTCCTTCGCTGTCGCTCAGGACGATCGACAGCGCGCGCCACCGCGACGTATCCACGCTGTGCCGGACACGAGTCCAGTCCCTCCCGAAGTGGTGACTGAACCACCGATGGGCGGTCGAATGACGAAGAACGGAGCTACTTTGGGTTCGGAGCGTGAGTTACACAGTACCAATGAGCGATCGACAGCCAGTCATCGTGCAGGCAGTTCGGACTCCACAGGGGAAACACGGCGGCGTCTACGCCGAGACCGGGAGCGAGGAGCTTTCGGTCCCGCTCGTAAACGAGATGCTCGAGCGCACGGGCCTCGCCGGCGAGGACGTCGACGACATCCGCTGGGGCTGTGCCAAGCAGGTCAACGAGCAGAGCAACAACATCGCGCGGGTGATCGCCCTGCTCTCCGATCTCGGCGAGGGGGTGCCGGGAACCACCATCGACCGGCTCTGTGCCTCCTCGGCGGAGGCGATCATGAGCGCCAGCGACGCCATCCGGGCGGGCCAGCGCGAGGTCATCGTCGCCGGCGGCGTCGAGAACATGTCCCGCAACGAGCGCCGGAAGGGGATCGACTCCTACGCGGGCATCGCCGAACAGTACGACGCGGCCGGCCTCGCGATGGGCCAGACCGCCGAGAAGGTCGCCCGCGAGTACGACATCTCCCGCGAGGAACAGGACGCGTACGGCGCGCGCAGCCAACAGCGCGCGGTCGAGGCCACTGAGGCGGGGAAGTTCGACGACGAGATCGTCCCCATCGAAACCGAGGATGGTACCATCACCGAAGACGAAGGACTCCGGCCCGGTACCACGAAGGAGAAGATCGCCGACCT
The DNA here is from genome assembly GCF_017352155.2 of Haloterrigena alkaliphila. Lineage (NCBI taxonomy): Archaea > Methanobacteriati > Methanobacteriota > Halobacteria > Halobacteriales > Natrialbaceae > Haloterrigena > Haloterrigena alkaliphila. The sequence continues at coordinate 2,065,066 of NZ_CP071462.1, read as the reverse complement.
CCCGCCGGCCTTCGAGGAAGACGGCACCGTCACCGCCGCCAACGCCTCGCAGGTCTCCGACGGCGCGGCGGGCGTGCTCATCACGAGCCGCGAGTTCGCCGAGGAGCGGGGCCTCGAGATCACCGCCGAAATCGAGGATCACAACGTCGCCGGCGTCGATCCGAAGGTCATGGGAATCGGCCCCGTCCCCGCGGTGCGGGGCATCTGGGAGCGAAACGGCCGCGACGCCGACGACTACGACCTCGTGGAACTCAACGAGGCCTTCGCCAGCCAGACGATCTACTGCCGTGACGAACTCGGTTTCGACGACGAGACCTTCAACGTCAACGGCGGCGCCATCGCCATCGGCCACCCGCTGGGGGCCTCGGGCGCTCGCCTGCCGGTGTCGCTGATCCACGAACTCGAGCGCCGGGGTGGCGGGCTCGGCCTCTCGACGATGTGCGTCGGTTACGGCCAGGGGGCAGCGGTCGAACTCCGCGTCCCGGAGCAGTAACGGCCACAGTTCGGCCGGTTCGGGGCTCGAGGCGGGGGACTCGAGGGCGCAGCGATTCTCAACTCGAGCTCGAAACGATTCCGCCGACTCGAGGGCGCAGCGATTCGCCAATTCGGAGCCGGCACTCCGGTCTCGAGCGCGACCGAGTTGCTGTCCGCCGTCCGTTCGAACGCCGCAAAAAATCGATGCCCGAAACGTGATCGTCGCGGACCCGACTAGAGGATCTGGTCGGCGATGATGTTCTTCTGAATCTCGCTGGTGCCCTCGTAGATCTTCGTGATGCGGGCGTCGCGGTAGTAGCGCTCGGCGGGGTAGTCCGTGACGTAGCCCGAGCCGCCGTGGACCTGAATACCCTCGTCGGCGACCTCGACCGAGATCTCGCTCGCGAAGTACTTCGCCATGCTCGAGTACTGCGCGGCGATGTCCTGGTTGTTCTTCTCGACTTGCGAGGCGGCGCGGTAGGTCAGCGAGCGGGCGGCCTCGACCTTGGTGGCCATCTCGGCGATCTTGTGCTGGATGGCCTGGAACTCGGAGATTTTCTGGTCGAACTGCTCGCGCTCGTTGGCGTATTCGATGGCGGCGTCGAGTGCGCCCTGAGCGGCGCCGACGGCTTGCGCGGCGACGCTGGTGCGGCCGGAGGCGAAGAACTCCATCAACTGGTAGAAGCCCCTGTCGACCTCGCCGATGACGTTCTCCTCGGGGATACGGACGTCGTCGATGATGACCTCCGCGAGGTCGGAAGCGCGGATCCCCAGCTTGTTGGTGATCTTGTCGGTCGAGATGCCGTCGCGGTCCATCTCGACGAGGAACGCGGTGATGCCGCGGTGGCCCTCGTCGGGGCTGGTCTTGGCCATCAGGACGCCGACGTCGGCCACGGTCCCGTTCGTGATCCACATCTTGTTGCCGTTGAGGACGTACTCGTCGCCGTCCTTCTCGGCGACCGTCTCGATGCCGGCGACGTTCGAGCCGTGTGCGGGCTCGGAGATCATGGAACAGGAGGCCGTCTCGCCGTTGGCGATCTTGGGCAGCCACTCCTCTTTCATCCACTCGTCGCCGAATTCGATGATCATGTCCGAGCCGAATCCGGCGGAGCCGACCGCGGAGCCGATTCCGGGGTCGGCGCGCCAGAGTTCCTCGGTGACGATCGTCGAGGAGATCTTGTCCATCCCGGCACCGTCGTACTCGATCGGGATGTTCGGCGCGACGAAGTCGTACTCCGCGGCCTTCTTGCGGATCTCCTCGGGATAGATGTGGTCCCGGTCGTGCTCCTCGGCGACCGGCGCCATCTCGTTCTCGCCGAACTCGCGGACGGCGTCGCGAATCGCCTGGTGTTCGTCGGACAGCGTGAATGCCATACGTTATCGATCGGGTGCCGGTACCAAAATAGCTTCGATATATTCAACAGTTGCAAGGTATCGCCAAGTGCGGCCTAACGTTGTTAAGACACGATGGTGAAAACGAGCATCCCGCTAGTACCGCCGCTGTGGGCCCTGTTACACAGTCTCGTCCCGGTGCTGAACCGGTCTACAACGAGGGGCGCCGACTCGGGACGATCCCTGGCGACTACTCCTCGTTTTGGAGCTCGAACTTCTGGACTTTCCCCGTCGTGGTCCGGGGCAGTTCCTCGACGAACTCGACCTCGCGGGGGTGTTTGTACTCCGCGAGGTTGGTCAGGCAGTACTGCTTGATGTCCTCCGGCGTCGCCTCGGCGTCCGGCGTCGGAACGACGAACGCCTTCACCGTCTCGCCCCGCCGTTCGTCCGGGACGCCGACGACGGCGGCGTCGGCGACGTCCTCGTGCTCGAAGAGGAGTTCCTCGACCTCGCGGGGGTAGACGTTGTAGCCGCCGGTGACGATCATGTGCTTCTCGCGGTCGACGACGTAGAAGAAGTCGTCCTCGTCCCAGTAGCCGATGTCGCCGGTGTGGAACCACGTCTTCCCTTCGGCCTCGGTGAACGCCTCCTCGTTGGCCTCGGGCAGCCCGTAGTAGCCCTGCATCACGTTGGGGCCGGAGACGACGATCTCGCCGGTGATCTCGCGGAGGTCGGCCTCGTCTTCATTGACGGGGCCCTCCTCGACGCGCGGGACTTCCGCGAAGTCATCGGTCACGACCTTCGCGTCCATTCCCTCGAACGGGCGACCGATGCTCCCCTTCCGGCGGGCGTTCGGGCTGTTCGCGTGAGTCGTCGGACTCGTCTCGGTCAGGCCGTAGCCCTCGTAGAGGGTCACGCCGAACAGGTCCTCGAAGCGCTCGAGGACTTCCATCGGGAGGCTCGAGCCGCCGGAGTTGACGAACCGCAGCGAGGAGAGGTCGTACTCGCCGGCGTCGGGGTGGTTGATCATGTCGTTGAACATCGCCGGGACGCCGAACATCACGGTGATGCGTTCGGACTCGATCATCTTCATGACCTCGGTAGCGTCCCACTCGGGGACGGGGTAGTAGGCCGCACCGTTGAACAGCGCGCCGTTCATCACGACGGACATCCCGTAGATGTGGAACAGCGGCAGCGTCCCGACGAGTTTGTCGTCCGGCTCGATGCCGCCGATGAGGTCGGAGTTTGCTTTCGCGGTCCACGCGAGGTTGTCGTGCGAGAGCAAGACGCCCTTCGGCGTCCCCGTCGTCCCGCTCGTGTAGGGCTGGACCGCAACGTCGTCGTCGGCCCGTTCGACGGTCTCGAGGCTGTCGTCGGCGAGAAAGTCCTCGAAGTCGGTCGCGTCGGCGCCCGATCCGCCGCCACCGACGCTGACGACCTGTTCGACGTCGGTCTCCTCGAGGACCTCGGCGACCGCGTCCACGTTCGAGGCGAGCGTGACGACGGCCTTCGCGCCGCTGTCCGAGAGCAGGTGACTGATTTCTCGAGCTTTGTACTGCGGGTTCATCGGCACGACGATGCCGCCGGCCCGGAGGGTTCCGTGAAACGCCGTCACGAACTGCGGGAGGTTCGGCAGGTAGATGGCGACGCGGTCGTCGGCGCCGATGCCCCGATTCGCGAGCGCCTGCGCGAAGCGGCCGGTTCGCTCCCAGAACGCTTCGTAGGTCAGTTCGGTGTCGTCGACTGCGACGGCGACCGACTCCGGAAACGATTCGACACTCTCGGCGACGCTCGTCACGAGGTTCGTCATACTTGTGAGTGAATGACAGACCGCCACAAAAGGATTGTTACTCGCGAACGCGGGCAATTGCGGATTGACCCGTGACCGACGGGACGGCGTGACGGGTCGAAACGGGTGACGATCGGTGACGCGCGACGCGTCGAGAACGGACGGTCGCCGCCGGAATCAGTCGCCCTCGAACGACGACGTCTCCGCCGGCTCCGCGACCGTCTCGTGGTCGTAGCCGACGACGAAGTTCGCGTATCCGAGGCCGGCGGCGATGAGGAGGCCGGCGGCGACCTGGATTCCGAGATCGACCGCGGCGGTCGTGGTCAGCAGCGGCGCCAGCGGCACGGCGCCGAACATCGCGCCGAAGGCGGCCACCAGATAGAGCGCGCGGGCGGGCACCGACAGTCGGTGTGCGCCGTCGAATCCGATCGTCACGACGACGAGTGCGGTCGTCCCCGCGAGCACGAGCGGGAGCGCGACGACCGTCTCGGGGATCGACCAGTAGATGAGGCTGTTGTTCGTGATGAACGCGAAGGGGATCACGAAGCCGGGCGCGCCGATCCGAAGCGCCTGCACGCACGACTTGGGGAAACTCGCGTCGGCGATGCTCGAGCCGATCGCGACGGAGACGGCGACCGGCGGCGTGATCGCCGACAGCATCGCGAAGTAGAACACGAACATGTGTGCGGTGATCGGCGGGATGCCGACGGCGATGACGCTGGGGACGATCAGCATCGCGACGAGGATGTACGCCGCCGGCGTCGGCATGCCGAGGCCGAAGAGGATGCTCGCGATCATGGCCATCACGAGCAGGAAGAAGAGGACGCCGCCCGCGATCGACACCATCTGCTGGCTGATCGATCCCGAGAGACCGGTCCCCTCGACCATCCGCAGGATGACCCCGAGCGAGCCGAGGATGCCGACCAGCGGCGCCATCTCGACGGCGCCCTGCTTGAAGCCGTCGAGCGTCTGTTTAGTCGTCGCGAGGACGTTCCGGCCGATTTCGCCGGCCGAGACGTCCTCGGTGTCGGCCTCGAGGGAGCCGTTCGCAACCGACACGTTCAGCACGTCGACGAGGACGTTCCGGACGTACATCACGCCGACGATGGTCGCGATCGTGTACAGTCCCGCGGCCAGCGGCGTGAACCGCAGGAAGACGAGCGTGTAGATCAGGACGGCCAGCGGGATCGCGAAGTGAAGCCCGCCCAGCAGGACGGTGTAGTCGAACGGGCGGATCTCGTCGGTCGTCCAGCCGAACTTCAACACGAGGAGGTAGACCGCGATCCCGACGCTGACGTAGAACAGCGCCGCGGGGATGATCCCGGCGCGAATGATCGTCAGGTAGGGCACGTTGAGGATGTCGGCCATCAGGAACGCGGCGACGCCCATCACCGGCGGGAGCATCTGCCCGCCGCTCGAGGCGACGGCCTCGATGGCGGCCGCGAAGTCCTCGCGGATGCCCTGATCCTTGATCATCGGAATGGTGAAGGAGCCGGTCGTCGCCGTGTTCGCGGCGGCGCTGCCGGTGATCGAACCCATGATCATGCTGGCGACGACGGCGATCTGGACGACGCCGGTTCGGAGGCTCGTCCCCATCTCCCGGCCGACGCCGAGCACGTAGTCGAGCGCGCCGTAGGCCTTCGCGATGCCGGCGAACATGATGAAGATCGCGACCCACGTCGACCCGATGCGGAGGATGAAGCTGTAGGTCCCCATCAGGCCGATGGCCCCTTCGCGGGCGATCCGGGAGATGCTCATGCCGCTGTGGTTGAAGATCCCGGGCAGCAGCGGACCGACGAACGCGTAGACCAGCGAGAAGACGACGACGGACGTGAAGAGGTAGCCGAAGGCCCGCCGCGTCGCGTCGGTCACGATGAGGATGATGAGCAGTCCGACCAGGATGTCGAGCGTCGAGTAGCCGACGGTGTAGGCGGACTGCAGTCGGCCGAAGTGGAAGTGGACGTAGCCGGTCGCGAACAGTGATGCGATCGCGATGCCGACGGCTACCGCCGCGAGGGTTCGAGCGCCGTTCCGTCGGACGACCGGCGAGTCGGGGACGATCGCGTCGAGGACGCGCCCCGTGAAGGGGTCATCGACGAGGTACTCCCTGGCCTGCATGAGGTAGTAGAGGGCCAGCCCGATGCCGAGGAAGATGTTGGCGTACACCATCGGCTCCGGGAACCGCAGCGTCCGCGCGTAGTCGACGGTCAACACCGTCAGCGAGACGGCAAAGACGTAGATGAGCCCGGTCAAGACGTCGACGACGGTGAGCTCCCCTGGCGACGGGAGTTCACGCCGGATCCGCTCCGGAAGGGTGGCAGCGCTCATGACGGTATCTCTCTATTCCTCACCGCGGACGAAGTCGTCGCTCCACATTCCCTTCTCCTCGTAGAAGTCGGCCGCGGCCGGGTGGAACGGGAAGTCGTCGTACATCCGCGTCGTCCACCACTCGTCGTCCATGTAGTAGCTCAGATACGGGTGATCGTTTTCCATCTCCTCGCGGTACTCGTACATCGTCTCGAGGAAGCTGTAGATGTAGTCGTACTCGTGGCCGTTGCGGACGACGAAGTTGTACGGGATGTTGATCCCCATCGCCTCGTCGGGTGCGTGTGCGTACCCGCTGAGGTTCTCCCTGGTCATATCGATCGGCTCGACGGGGACGCCGGCGTTGTCCTCGAGTTCGCTCAGGGCGTCCTCGGGCCACTCGAGGACGCGCGTGTCGACGGTTTGTTTCATCTCCTGGATCCAGGAGGCCTCGAAGTCGAAGTTCGAAATCGTCACCACGCCGACGTCGAGCTGACCTTCCTGCATCGCTCCGGCCTGCTCGCCGTAGCTGACGCTGATTTGCTCGTAGTCGTCGGTGACGGTCCCGAGAGCCTCCGTGAGCGTCTCGCGGGTCCCCGATTCGCCCGGCGTCGGGGAGATCCGGGCCCCGGACTCGACATCGGCCAGCGACGTCCAGTCGTTGTTCGTCACGAACAGCCACGGGAGGTCGTTGTAGTGGAAGATCTGGTTCGGCGTGTAATCGAGACTCCCGTAGGGCTCGTCGCCGTTCGTGATCTTCTGGGCCGAGCGGTGCTGGATCATCCCGATATCGGCTTCACCGCGGCCGAGCCGACCGATGTTGTCCTCGGTCCCCTCGCTCGGCTGGGCCTCGACGTCGATGTCGTCGGCGTGCTCGTCGACCGTCGCGGCGATCCCCTGACTGGCCGCGTAGGTTCCGGTTTCGGACTCCGCCGTGACGATGGTGAGCTGCGAGTCGTCACCACCGCCACCGCCGAGTCCTTCGTCGAGAGCATCGAGACAGCCCGCGAGCGCAGTGGTTCCGATACCGGCAGCAGCGAGCATGGCTCGACGACTCGTACGACTGGTCACGTCGTTGTCTGGCTTCTGCATGGTAGGCACCAACAAAATATCCATGTATAAGATTTCCGGTGTTTTCTATTACTATTCATCATCTAAGAAATAATATCACACCAATCGTGCATCACGATCGCACGACGCTGGCGACCCTGTGCAGAAACCGAGCTGTTTCACTGTTCCTAAACTACTGTCAGCCATAATATTTTTCGGGCGAAAGCGGGGCTATCCGATCGAGTAACGGTCAGTGAGTCGATTCGATTCGGCGTCCCGACGACGAGAATGGCGGCGTGAACGCTCTCGACGCCCGTGAGCGGGTCATGCGGCTTGTGAACAGTATCCTTGGGAGGGACCGCAATACCTATACCCCTCATTCCGTACGTACCACGTATGCTGGATTTCGTTCAGCTCGAGTCGGACCTCGATCAGGAAGAGCGCATGATCCGGGACACGGCCCGGGAATTCGTCGAAGAGCACGTTAGACCGGACATCGGCGAACACTTCGAGAACGGGACGTTCCCGAAGGACCTCATCCCGAAGATGGGCGAACTCGGCTTCTACGCCCCGAACCTCGAGGGCTACGGCTCCCCGAACGTCTCCGAGACGGCCTACGGGCTCCTCATGCAAGAACTCGAGGCCTGCGACTCGGGGCTGCGCTCGATGGCTTCGGTGCAGGGCGCGCTCGTCATGTACCCCATCCACGCCTACGGGAGCGAGGAACAGAAGGAGGAGTGGTTGCCGAAACTCGGTGAGGGCGAAGCGGTCGGCTGCTTCGGTCTCACGGAGCCCGAACACGGCTCGAACCCGTCAGCCATGGAGACTCGCGCGGAGGAGGACGGCGACGGCTACGTCCTCAACGGGTCGAAAACCTGGATCACCAACTCGCCGATCGCGGAGGTCGCGATCGTCTGGGCGCGCGACCAGTCCGATCCCGATACGCCCGTCCGCGGCTTCCTCGTCGAGACCGACCGCGACGGCGTCTCGACGAACAAGATCACCGAGAAGCTCTCGCTGCGCGCCTCGATCACGGGCGAGATCGGCCTCAACGACGTCCACGTCCCCGCGGAGAACGTCCTGCCCGGCGTGGATGGGATGAAGGGACCGCTGTCCTGTCTCACGCAGGCCCGCTACGGCATCGCGTGGGGCGCCGTCGGCGCCGCCCGCGACTGCTTCGAGGAGGCCCGCCAGTACGCGAAGGACCGCGACCAGTTCGGCGGGCCGATCGGCCGGTTCCAGCTTCAGCAGCGAAAGCTCGCGGAGATGGGTACCCAGATCACGCTGGCCCAGCTGCTGGCCTACCGGCTGGCCGAACTCAAAGAACGGGGCGAAATGCGGCCCCAGCACGTCTCGATGGCCAAGCGGAACAACGTGCGCACGGCCCGGGACCAGGCCCGGATCGCCCGCGAGATGATCGGCGGTAACGGCATCACGACGGACTACTCGCCGATGCGCCACATGGCCAACATGGAGACGGTCTACACCTACGAGGGCACCCACGACATCCACACCCTCGTGCTCGGCGAGGAGTTCACCGGCATCCCGGCCTACCAGTAACCGGACGACGGCCATCCGTATTCGTTTTCCCGAATTGCGCGCGCGTGACTCCGTAATCCCGTGATCCGCAACTCACGTTCCGGAGACGCATCGGGATCGTTCCGTATCCCGGGACGGACGCGCCCCGGTCGCGACCTAGCCGGCAGTTCGTTCCGGAGAGCAGGATCGGCGTTTTACTATCCGGAACATTGATCCCGCTGGTAGCGTATGCACGTCTATGGGCACGGACGAAGCGGAAACCGACGCGGGCGTCTCGACGACGCGGAAGACGTTCGAGATTCTCGAGGCGCTCAAGGAGGAAGAGGGGCTGACGATCACGGGCCTCACGCGGCGAACGGGGCTGAGCAAGAGCACCGTCTACCGCCACCTCGCGACGCTGACCGACATGGGGTACGTCGTCGAACGCGACGGCGGGTACTACATCGGCTTTCGGCTGCTCGAGATCAGCGAGCAGGCCCGCAACCGGAAGACGGGATACAACGCCGCGAAACGGAAGGTGTTCGAACTCGGGCAGGAAACGGGCGAGCGCGCGGTCTTCATTGTTGAGGAATTGCGGGAAGCCGTCTACATCCACCGGTACGGAAGCCTCTCGAACACGATGATCGGCAAACGCCGGCCGCTGCACTCCATGGCCTCCGGGAAGGTGATCCTCTCGGAGTGGGACGACTGCGCGGTCGCCGACTTCATTGAAGAGAAGGGACTCCCGAAGATCACGGACAACACCATTACCGATCCCGACGATCTCACCGCCGAACTCGATCGGATTCGCGAGCGCGGCTACGCCGTGAACAACGAGGAGCACATGGACGGCCTCCGGGGCGTCGCCGTGCCCGTCTATACCCCCGACGACGAGTTCCTGGGCTCGCTGGGCCTGTTCGGACCGGCGAGTCGATTCAAGGACGAACTCGTCCACGAGGAGTTCCCGACGCTCCTCCGGGACAAGGCCGGCGAGATTCGCGTCACGCTGGCCTACGGCTGACGGGGTCGCAGCGCGCTCTCGGGACGGCGTCGGGGCTCGAGACCGCGGACCCGCCGAGACGCCCCCTGTTCCCGACCGCCGAGACGGAGTCCGCATAGCGAAACTCGACCGCATCACGACGACGCTCTCAGGATCCACATTCGGCCGCGGTCCCGGTACCTGGGTCCGATCGGTCGACCGAGAAGCGGACGATATCGTCCGAGGGTTTATCACCCAATCCGCGGCCAACGGGGGTATGTCGGAACGACACCGACCCACGCGACGGACAGTCCTTCGAACCATCGGCTCGCTCGCAACCGCCGGAACCGCCGCCACGGGGGTCGCCAGCGCGGACGACGGACCCGACGTTCCGGAGAGTGCAACGGGATACGTCGGCGTCGTCGACCGAATCGTCGACGGGCGCTACGTCGTTCTGTTGCTCGAGCGGCGCGGCGAACTCGTCGATCAACACGTGGCTCCGCGCTCGCGGCTCCCGAACGTCGAAGCAGATGACGCCCTGTTCGTCGTGATCGACGACGACGAACTCGTCTGGACGTGGCGGATTCCGGAGTGGATCCGGCGCCTGCGACGTGACCGGAGCCCACAGGAGCGGTTCGACGACATCGCCGAGCCGCTCCCGTCATCGTCGTCGGAGCAGGAGTAGTCGCGCCAAAGCAGTCTCGGCGGAGCGAGAGCCGCCGCCGACGCAGTTAGATCTCCGAGACCACGCCGTGGTCGACCTCGACGGCCTGCGCGTCCTCGTCCAGCAGCGCCACGACGAGATACGGGACGTAGTCCTCGAAGTACTCGATCAGGGCGCCGATCCGCTCGGCGTCGATCGCCTCGAGCGAGTCCAGCAGCATGAACGGCACCGTCTCGTAGACGTCGTGGACGAGATACCCCGCGAGCGCGAACACGAGCCCGGTCACCTCCCGTTCGCTCTCGCTTAAGTGGTCGATCGTGTCCTCGTAGGCCGCGCCGTCGTCGGTGCTGCGAACGATCTTGAGGTCGAACGACGACCGCTCGGTCTTCCGGCGGCCCTCGCGGACCTCCCGGGTCGTCCGGTCGATCCAGATCCGATCGAGATTCCCGTACTCGAGCGTCTCGAGGAGGTTCTCCATGTGTTCGTTGAACGCCTCGACCGCGTTCGCCTCGATCCGGTCGATGCGCGTCCGGAGCGACGTCAGTTCGTCGGTAACCTCGTCCCGGCGGCTCTCGAGGCCCTCCCGTTCGTCGAGACGCTCCTCGATCTCGGCGATCTCCGCCTCGATCTCCTCGCGCTCGCGCTCCGCGCGCTCGAGTTCGAACTCCAGCTGGTTGACCTCCTTGTACTGGTCGAGGACGCCGGCGTAGTCGTCGGTCTCGAGGTCGTCGATCTCGGACTCGAGTGCCTGAATTTCGTCGGTGAGCTCCTCCCGTTTCGCGGTCTGTTCCTCGAGTCGCTCCTGACGACGGTCGATCTCGGCGTCGATCGAGTCGAGTCGCTCCCGGGTCTGTCGGTGCTCGGTGCGGTTCTCGTTGATCGTCGAGAGCGTCTCCTGTCGCTCCTCGAGGTCCGCGTTGATCTCGGATCGCTCCTCGAGTCGCTCCTCGCGGACCGATCGGAGCTGTTCGATCGTCGTCTCGACCTGGTCGCGAGCGACCGACGACCCGCAGGTCCAGCAGGTGACCGCCTCCGAATCCCCGAGCAACTGGTCGGTGAGGTCGTCGTCGGTCTCCCGGTCGTCGGGACCGCTCGCGTTCTCGAGGAACGACGCCGACTCGTCGAGGAGGCGTTCGTTGAACTGAATGGTGCTCTGGAGCTGCGAAATCTCCTCCGAGAGGTCGGCCTTCTCCTCCCGGAGGGCGTCGATCTCCGCCTCGAGTTGATCGACCGCCGTCTCGTCGTCCGGCGAGAGCGAGTCGAGTTCCGACTGGACCTCCTCCCGTTCGTCCTCGAGGGCCTCGATGCTCTCGCGTTCGGTCTCGATTCGATCGCGGACGCGCTCCAGGTCCGACCGGGTGTCGCGAAGGCTCTCGAGTTTCGTCTCGAGTTCGGACTGGTCCTGTCGGCGCTGTTCGACGTCGATGGGCGTCTCCTCGAGCTCCGCCTTCGCCGCCTCGAGATCCTCGCGCAGCGTCTCGATCTCGTCGGCTTTCCGCGTCCGTTTGGCCTCGAGATCGGGAAGTCGCCCCTCGAGATCGTCGAGTTCCGCGAGTTGCTCGTCGATCTGTCGTTTTCGCGCTTCGTACTGGGTGATCTCGGCCTGAATCGCGTCGGTGTCGACCGGCCGCATGATCGGCTCGCGGAGGTCGTCGCCGCGCCTGACGGCCCGTCGTGCCCCGTTGGCCTCGAGGAGAAACGCGAACAGATCCGCGACTTCCGGGTCGTCGAGATAGGGGTCGCCGTCGGTGACGATCGTCCCGTTTCGCCGTTCGAGGGTCCGACGGTAGATCTCGTCGCCGAATTCGAGTTCCGCGTGACCCTCGTCGGCGTCGGCCTTCAGACTCACCTGATCGCTCCCCAGCGCCGCCATGATCGCCTGTAACAGTGAGGTCCGGTTGGTCGCGTTGCGACCGGACAACACCGTCACCCCCCGCTCGAACGAGACTTCCGTGCGGTCGATGCCGCCGATATTGTCGGCGACGAGCGTCGCTCGCTCGGGAACGTCCCGTTCCGTTCTATCTACATTACGTTGCATAGCCACTGCTTCTGCCTCCTGCCAGATATATTTTGCCGCCCACGGAGCCGTAGAAACGGCCCGTCCGTTCCGCTAGGCGGAATACCCGTCGTCACTCCGCGGATTCGCCCGCATCGCCGCACTGACAGCCCCCCTCGTCGAGCAGCGTTCTGACGGGATACTCCTGCAGGCACTCCTCGCAGGTCACGGTCACTGAAACGGTGACGTTGAACTCGCCGATATCGACGATCCCGTTGCGTTCGAGTTGGGCGACGGTATCCGACGTCACCGCGGCTGTGCGGTTCTGGAGCGCGCCGAGTCGGTCGCCGCTTCGTTCGAGGCGTTCCTCGTCGCTCGGCGACTCGAGTTCCGCTTCGAGACACGACGTCAGGTGATTGTAGACGGTCTGGTGGGAGACGAAGTCCGACTCCACCTGCTCGATGGGGACGCCGTCGCGCTCGAGTTCGTTTCGCGTCTGGACCCGCGTCCCGCTGCTAACCTCGTCGTCGGTCAACAGTCGATACGTGTTCTCGACTTCGCCGTCTTTCAGCAGGACACCTGCGTCCTGAAGGGCCGTCTCGAGGACGCGCTGATTCACGTAGGTCGCGAGTTCACGTGTACTCATCTGGTCGTCGCCGGCACCGGTCCAGTACGCGACCAGATCCGCGTCGAGATTCCGTAACTCGTACTGGTCGCCGATCCGTCCGAGTTTGCAGCCACACGACCCGTCCGATTCGGACGACTGGTTTCGTTCTGTCACTGATTCAGGTAGCCGAGGCGAAACCAAAAACGTTCGGATTGCAGAGCGGTTTACGGAAGTATGGGCGTAATCAAAACTCATATATTGATGATGAGGAACCGGGTACGATATAGCAGAGTTATCCAAATATAATACTATATACTGAACCGGTATACGAGACGTCAGTCGAGGGCGAAAACCAGATACTATCGCTACTAAGCCGGGTTTACCGAATCCCTGGCTAAGAGAGTGTGGAAAGAATATACCTTGTGAATTCGAGAGTTTTCGGTACGTGTGTGATAATTGGTTTGAGTGGTGATCTGATCGATCCGGCTTCGGGTTCGGACCCCGATTCCAGAGCGACGGCCGTCCAGACGAAAGTACTTTGCCAGATCTGTTCGACTACTCGGTATGGGAACAGGAGGCAGTCCCCGTCGGCGGGTCAAGACGGCCGACACGCTGTTCGAGATCGTCGATGCGTTACAGGCGATGAACGGCGCGACGCTCGCTGAACTCGCCGCCGAACTGGACTTCGCGAAGAGCACGCTACACAGCCACCTCGCGACCCTCGAGCACAACGAGTACGTGGTCCGAACCGGCGACGAGTACGAACTCGGCCTCAAGTTCCTCGACCACGGGATGTTCGCCAAGAACGGGACGGCGATCGCACGGGTCGGGAAGCCGATCCTCGAGGAGTTGGCCGAAGAGACGGGCGAAGTGGCCTGGATCATCGTCGAGGAACACGGTCGAGCGGTGTACCTGGAGAAGGCGATGGGGGAGAAGGCCGTCCAGACCCACGCGAGCGTCGGCGGCCGGGCGCAGTTGCACCACCTCGCGACGGGGAAGGTCATCCTGGCACACCTCTCCGAGGAGCGCATCGACGAGATCATCGACCGCCACGGGCTCCCCGCGCAGACGCCCCACACGATCACCGACCCCGACGAGTTGCGGGCCGAACTCGAGCGCATCCGAGAAGAGGGGGTCGCGCTCAACGACAGAGAGACGGTAAACGGACTGCGAGCGATCGGCGCACCCGTGTTAAGTGAGGAGACGGTCCACGGCGCGGTCTGCGTGTCCGGCCCCGCCACCCGGCTGACCGTCGAGCGCTGTCACGAGGAAATCGAACCGTTACTGCTCGAGGCGACCAACGAACTCGAGTTGAAACTGCAGTATCCGCAGAACTGACGGTGGTGGCCGCCGGACTGTCGACAGTATTCGTCGAATGGAGGCCGTTCTTCCGATCACAGCTGCGCGTCGGTATTGCGAACGCAGCCAACGGTGACCGCTTCGTTCGGCGTCACCGAACGCACCGCACTATTATTTACATACATATCTATGTAATTGTCGGGCAACGAATCGAGTTACCGTTCGACCGGTACCGGCCCACGCCAGATTTTCCGTCAGTTCGTTCGGGAATTCCGAACGTCAGAGGCCGTATTTTTCGGCTCGAGAGGGCGAATACGGGCCGTACGCGGACCAAACGCTTGAGTAGCTCCGGTCCGAACACTGAGTTGTATGGCATCATCGATCAGGCGGTTAGCCGACGATGCGGAGGTCCCGGAGCAGGCGTTCGAGGACGAAATCATCGATCTGGACTTCCACGTCAATCCGCTCGAGGACGAGTTGCTGGCGTACGTCGAGGACGAGCGAGCGCTGGACAAGTTGACGACCGAATTCGGCGCGACGCCGGTCATGGGGAAGTGGGACGCGGCCTACGGGATCAAAGAAGGCCAGGAAGGGCTGTTCACGCAGGGCCGAGCCAAGTACGCCGAGGACGTCCACGAGGCCTGCGAGTCGCTCGCGGTCGACGAACCGATCGTCAATCCGGGGATCAACAACCTCAACCTCCAGCACCACCCGGTGCTGAAGAACGCCGTCTGCCAGGCGGCCAACGACTACATGGTCGACAACTTCGTCGACGAAGGGGTCTACACCTCGATGATGGTCCCGAAGTGGGATCCCGAGTACGCCGTCGAGGAGATCGAGCGCGTGGCCTCGGAGGAGAACGTCGTCGCGGCCTACTCCTGGTTCGATCCGAAGGTCCCGTGGGGGAACGAGCAGTTCGACCCCGTCTTCGAGGCCCTCGTCGAGAACGACCTGCCGCTGTTGCTCCACGGCTCGCTCGCGTACTGGCCCCAGCACTCCTACGTCGGCGACGACATGCTGACGTGGACCGAGGTGCTCGGCTTCGACTGGCCGATCTACGCCATGATCAACGTCGTCAACATGATCATGCGCGGCGTCTTCGACAAGTACCCCGAGCTGGACGTCGTGATCCAGGAAGGGGGCCACTGGTGGGTGCCGTTCCTCCGCTACCGGATGGACGAGTTCTACGAGATGCACCCCGAGGACGTCCAGATCACGCCGCGCAAGATGGAGTCCGGCGAAACGTACCTGCAGCGCGCCCCCAGCGAGTACCTCCGGGACAACATCTCCCTCTGCACGCAGCCGTTCGCGCTGCCGCGCAACGCAGGGGACGCGGAGAACCTCCTCGACCTCTCGATGGCCGCGGAGATGTTCACCTACTCGAGCGACTGGCCCCACCAGACGCTGGACCCGCCGACGTGGTTCTACACGTCGCGGGCGTTCGACGACGAAACGCGCGAGCGAATACTCAGCCGCAACGCCAGGGAGATCCTGGACATCTAACCGATGGTCGACAGAGATAACTTCACCAAGGTGGCAGAGGTCGGCGACATCCCGAAAGGCGAAGGCGAGGGGTTCGAGATCGACGGCATCGAGATCGCCGTGTTCAACACCGGCGACGAGTACTACGCGATCAGCAACCGCTGTTCCCACCAGCGCGCCCCCCTGTGCAAGGCGGGCGACCGGAAGATCAACGCGGAAGACACCTGGACGGAGGAACGCGGCGGCCTCGACACCGAGGCCTGCACGGTCTCCTGCCCCTGGCACCTCTGGGAGTGGGACCTCGAGACGGGCGAACACGAGGCGTCCGGCCAGCGCATCGGCACGTTCGACGTGACGGTCGACGACGACGACGTGCTCGTCCGAATATAACCCCTTCGACGGCGCGGCCGTCGGTGTTCTCTCCGATACTATCAGATTTAGATAGTAGTCGGAACAAAGAGAGGTCTGGAAGCGACCGCCACTGCGGAGCGGTCGCGACCGGCGAGAGGGAGCGGCCGACAATTCGACTTCGAATCGGAGCGGCAGTGACATCGAGGACGGATTTCACGGGAGACGTGTGACTAAGCGGTTGTGTGGGGAGCCTTCGTGGCCCAACGCCGACTCGAGACAATCACCTGCGACGGTCGCACGCCCCGGTTTCGATCGAACGGTGCCGACGAGGAGAACGCACTCGAGGCGACGCAGTTACGCACCACTCATCGGCCAACGTATCTCTTATCGGATAACACGGTGTAACTCTCTATCATCGTATACTCGTTCCGGAGCGGAGATCGCTCGAGCGATCGGTGGTTGCCCCAGTCGCTCACTCGGAGACGGCCTCCGAGCGCTCGCGGAGGGATCGACTGACGTCGCGCCAGACGCCCGAATCGTATCGATACAGGGTGATCGCCGCCGGGACGAACATCTCCGCGAGCAGGGACAGGTAGAGCGCCGTGACCCCCAGCGGCGTGACGACGCCGACGTACGCGATCGGGAGTGCGAAGCCGTACAGTCCGACGAGCGCGGCGTAAAACGGCCACCGCGTGTCGCCGGCGCCGCGCAACGCGCCGGTCGCCGCCTCGTCGATGCCGAGGCCGATCGTCGCGACCGCGGTGACGCGTACGAACGTCGTCGCCAGATCGACGACTTCGGGCTCGGTGACGAAGACGCCGGCGATCGGCCGCGCGAAGGCGACCACGAACACCGCGGCGACGGCGTAGGAGAGCACCGAGAACCGGATGATCTCGCTTCCGTAAGCGGCCGCCAGCTCCTCGTCGCCGCCGCCGATGTGTCGCCCGACGAGGCTGCTCGAGGCGATCGAGAACCCCCACGAGAGGCTGTTGATCAGGTCTCGGATGCGCCGGGCGATCTCGTAGCCGGCGACGGCGACGGAGCCGAAGACGGCGGCGATGGCCAGCAGCGGGAACGCGACGACCGCTCGCGCGAGTTGCTGGAAGATCAGCGGCGCGCTGACCGTCACGAGCGGCTTCAGTAGCCCCCGATCGACGAGCGGACCCGAGAACGACAGCCGAACCGGGAGGGGGTCCCGCGTCGGGTATCCCTTCCCGACGAGACCCCACAGCAGGCCGCCCGTGATGATTGCGGTCGAGACGGCGGTACCGAGCGCGGCGCCGACGACGCCCATCCCGAGGCCGAAGATCAACACGGCGTTGAGGACGATGTTGATGACGGCGCCGCCGCCCCGGATCACCATCGGCGTGAACGTGTCGCCGACGCCGGCGAAGATCCGACTGGCGACCTTGTTGTAGAACTCGAAGACGATCGCCGGTGCGACGACCATCAGATACGTTCCACCGTAGTCGACGGCGGCAGCGTCGCCACCCATGAGTCCGATCAGAAGATCGGCCTGCCAGTAAAACAGGACGGCGAGGGGAATCGACAGCGCCGTCGCGAGCAGATAGCTCTGCGTGATCGCCCGGTTGGCCAGTTCGATCTCGTCGGCGCCGTAGTGCTGGGAGACGAGGCTGATCGATCCCCCCGAGAGCCCCAGCGAGAGCCGATCGCCGAGTTGCCAGTAGGCGTACGCGAACGCGAGGCCGGCGATCGCCGACGGCCCGAGGACCACGCCGACCATCGCGACGTCGGCGGTCTGCTTCGACATGCGGGCCAGTCCGGTGACGATGCGCGGCCAGGCGAGGTCGACCGTCGCCCGCAGCCGGGATCGCTCGATGACGTTCGCCCGCTGTAGCAGCCCCGAGAGAGCGCGGAGAACCGACCGAAGGAGCCGAGACAACAATACGAGCAACCGAGACAGCATCTGGAGAAAACTCGCTGAGAGATGCAATAATAGTTGTCATCCCCCACGGCACGGTATCAGTGATTGTCAGGAAGAACCGGGGTCTTGGGGCCAATCGAACGGGACAGATCGCCCTACGGGTGACGAATGCTGAAACCCCGATCGATTTAACCTAGCGCTGTGTGGTGGCACGTATCGATGGATCTCTCGAGGCACGTCGAACGGGTGCGGTCGCCGCCGGTCGCCTTTCTCGTCGCGGCCGTCGTCGCGGCGGCCACGCTGGCGACCGTTCCCGGCGGAGACGTGGCGTGGATGCTCTCGATCACCGTCTTCTGCATCGCACTCTGGATCCTCACGCCGATCCCGCCGGCGTACACCGGGATCATCGGGATCGGCCTCATCGCCGTCGCGTTCTCGACCGACCGGGCGCTGACCGGGTTCCAGAAACCCGCGACGTGGCTCATCGGATTCGGACTCGTGATGGGCGAGACCACCCGCCGGAGCGGGCTGGCGGCCTGGGCCGGCGACTGGATCACGAGTCGCACGCTGACGGCGTCGACCGCCTCCAGGCCGGTACGGACCTATCGACGACTCCTCGTCGCGCTCGCACTCGGCGCACACGCCCTCGCGCTGCTCATCCCGTCCGCCCTCGTTCGTATCCTCATCATCGCCCCGGTCCTCAAGGAGACCGGCACGCTGTTCGACTCGCGGGAGGCGCGGGTCGGCCTCTTTCTCGGGCCCGTCTTCGCGACGTTCTACGGCTCGTCGGGGATCCTCACGGCCGACCTCCCGAACATCATGATCACCGGCTTCGGGGGGTCGATCGCCGGCCACCACGTCTCCTGGACGGAGTGGCTGTCGCACATGTACCCCGTCATGGGAATAACCCGCGTCGTGCTCGTTTGCGCCATTATCTACCTGCTGTTCCGTCCGGACCCTGACTCGAGCGTCGAGTTGCCGGCGGGGACGCGAGACGCCGCGACCAGCACCGAACGGCACATGCTGGCATTCCTGCTGGTGGGCGCGGGGATCTGGGCGACCGACTTCGTCCACGGCTTCCACCCGGTCGTCGGTGCGCTCGCCGTCGTCGTCCTCGCGTTGCTTCCCCGGGTCGGCGTCACCGACTTCGGAACCGTCGCCGAGGAGACCGACTTCTCGATCCTGTTCTTCCTCGCCGCCGTCTTCGCCATCGGCGACGGACTGGCGGCCACCGGGTTCACCGAGGACGCGGCCTCCCACCTCCTCGAGTTCGTCCCGACCGAGGCGCCCCTGGCCGTCGTGCTGGCGGTCGTCTTCGGAATCACGTTCGCCCTCGCGTTCCTGATGGAGGGGTTGGCCGTCGCGAGCGTCCTCACGCCGATCCTGATCCCCTACGCCGAGTCGGCGGGGCTGCCGCTGACGCCGGTGTTGATGTCGGAGGCGATGGCGCTGAGTTCGTACTTCTTCCCCTACCAGTCCGCCGTGCTCGTCGTGATTCTGGCCGAGGGGACCGCCGACACTGGCGAGGTGATCCGGACGACCGTCGCCTGTTCGGTCGCGACGATCTTGCTCCTGCTCCCGCTCCAGTTCGGCGTCTTCACGCTGCTCTACTGAGCGGACTCTCGGTCCGCCGAACCTCCGGTCGACGAGCGAATCGGCGAATCGAAAATCAGCGGCTCGAACCGCGACCGGCCCGTCGACCTACGCGTCGTCGGCGACCGAGTCGATCAGGGCCGCGACCGCGTGCGCGCCCCGTTTGGGTGCCTGGAACGTCGGAATGCCGACCTCCTCCATCCGGAGGCGTTCCGCCTCGAGGGAGTCGGCCGGTCCGGCGACCGTAAAGAGGATCGGCTTGTCGACCTCCGCCGCGAGGGTCTCGAGTTCCTCGAGCGGGTAGCCCAGCGAGTCCTCGTAGATCTCGTAGACGACGACGACGTCGACGTTGTCGTCGCGGGCGACGGCGTCGATGACCTGTCCGAACTCGGGGAGCGGGCGGCCGGTGTCGACCGGATTCTCCGTGTAGGTGATCCCCTGCAGGAGGTCGTCGACCCGCTCCTGGGTCTCGGGCTCCAGATCGGGGAAGTCGGCGCCGCGTTCGTGGAGCTCGTCGGCGATGATGATCCCCGGCCCGGCCTGAGCCGTGACGACGCCGACGTTTCGTCCGTCCGGGGTCGGCGCGTCCGCGATCGCGCGGCTGGCGTCCAAGAGTTCGGTCACCGACGAGACGAAGACGACGCCCTCGCCGGCGAGGGCCTCCTCGTAGCTCGAACGGTCCTGAATCGGCGCTCCCGTGTGGGACTGGACGAACTCGCTCAGATCCTCGCTACCGGCCTTGAAGGCGATGATCGGCGTCTCCGACTCGCGGAAGGCCTCGATCGCGTCGTCGATGTCGTCGGTACCCTCGATGTGGACCGCGATCGCGTCGGTCCGCGGATCGTCGTCGAGCACCGGGACGAACTCCGCAAAGTCGGTGTTCGCCCGGTTCCCGAGGCCGAACATCGCCGAGACGCCGTACTCCTCGCGATCCAGCTGGAAGGCGGAGGTGATGCCGACGCCGCCGCTTTGGGCGAGCAGGGCGACGTTCCCGGTCTCGACGTCGCGGATCTCCGGAACGAACGAGCCGTAGAGGTCCAGATGAGGGATACAGTAGCCCGCCGTGTTCGGCCCGAGGATCGTCATGTCGTACTCCTCGCCGATGCGACCGATCTCGTCCTCGCGCGCCCGCCCTTCGTCGTCGACTTCCGCGAAGCCGCCGGCGAAGATCACCGCCGCGCCCACGCCGGCCTCGCCGCACTCCTCAAGTACCTCCGGGACGACGGGGCTGGGGACGCAACACAGCGCGAGATCGGCGTCGGTCTCGTGAATCGAGTCGACGAAGTCGTAGCCGTAGACGCTCCCCTCGCTGGAGGGGTTGACCGGGTAGACCTCGCCGTCGTACGTCCGGATGTTGGTCATCGCGTCGTTACCGAGCTTGCCGGCCGTCTTCGACGCGCCGATGACGGCGATTCCGTCCGGATCGAAGAAGTCGGATACTCCCATACTGGGGCATGGCCGAACCGTGTAATATAAATTACGGAGTGAAGGTTCTATCAGTCGATGATACCTAAACTGAGGTGACAATCAGTCGCTTTCGTGGTCGAGATACTGTCGGCCCTCCTCGGTCTCCGCGAGGATGTCGTCGAAGACCGCGGCCTCGGTCTGGAACTTGTGGACGCTGTGGAGCATCGTGTTGTGGAACCCGCCGATCAGATCGCCGTGCGCTTTGAAGAACTCGTGGACCCACCGCTCCATCTGGTTGTCCGTCCGGAACTGCGTGATGACGTGCCAGTGATAGCTGCTGTCCGCGGTGAAGAACATCAGGACGTGCGGATCATTCTGCAGGGCGAAATAGCAGTCTCGCCAGTTTTCCTCGAAGTTCGTGAAGTTGAACCCGATCCGAAACAGGTAGTGGCGAAAAATCTCCCGGTTCGGGAGGATCGTCTCCCGAAAGATCTCCTGCTCGGACATCGTCCGCAGAATTTCGTTGATACGATTGTGGGAGAGGGAGATCCCGTACTCCTCCTCGAGGATTCCGCTGAGTTCCCGCGTCGACGACGTGGGATGATCGACTCTCGCTTTGAGGATGGCGATATCCCGCGGTGATACGTCGAACGAGTCGTCTTCGTCCATGTACGTGAACCTGCAGTAGTCTCTATAAAAAGTTTATTCAAAATGCCTTGTGAAGACGCGACGGGACGTCCCACCGATACTGTCAGACGTGGTCGACTCTCCGTTCGATTGCGACGGGCGACTGTTCGCAAGAGGCGAACGGCAATCCGCTTCGTCCGCCGACCCTTCGGGATTCTCTCGAGGATCGTAGAGTCAGGCGCGTAGTTATAATAAGAGCGCTATATTAGCTGTATTACCAGATAAATTACCTATCGATCAGTCCCGTCGACTGCGATCGAACGGGGAGAGCAGTTCGGTGTAAGTGCCGAGACTTACCGCGAGATCCGACGAGATAGTCGAAACGAATTGATAGTTTTTAGGACATAGCGGACACCTACCGTTGATTCGGTTTCGAGTCGAGGTGCGACAGTGATTGGCCGCCCCGTAGTCAGTTCTCAGTCGGACGGTGGCGCACCCGGCCGATAGTCCGACACTGGCGAATAATATACGTAATCCATCACTGTAAGAATACAGATTATTTCGGAGATCAGAACCCAACGTTTGGAAGGTTCGTCGATGACGCACAGCACCAATTGCCCTGCGATAGATTATTTACATCCATACTGTCGTAATAAACGTAGGAACTCGAGATGATCCGTTCGGACGACGTCCGATTCCGTCCCGCTCGACAGGTCGAATTCGCCAGTAGAGACGCAATAACAGTCCGAGACGAAGGTACGTTCGTTAAGAACGAACAATCATCCGATTCATTCCGACTATCGCGCATCCGGCCGATACCACGTCCAAAACTGACGAAGGACTACTACGGGAAGCGTCGATTCACCGGACTGATCGGTCGGTAACGCGCGGGCCCACCCGCACCAGCAGCCAAGTTTACAACTGTACTTTCGTAATTAAGAGGAGCCTCGAGACGAGGGAGCCGATCGACAACCGATTCCGATCAAGCCGGGCGTATTCGGCAGACGATCCCCCGTAGTAGGAGGAAACGAACGTATGTTCGTGATACGCGAACCAACGCCTCGATCCAGTTCGGCGGCGGTCTTGCGACGGGTTTCCCGCGTTGCCGTCACGAGTACGTCTGATTGAGTTCGATGATGTTCGCCGCGTGTCGCAGTTTCGGGAGGACCTCGGTCTGGATACGCTGGTCGTCCATGCGACTGTTCGGGCCGGAGACGCTGATCGCTCCGGAGATGCGGTCGTCGCGGAAGATCGGTATCGCGACGCAGCGGAGCCCCTTGATTCGCTCCTCCAGGTCGTACGCGACGCCCTCGTTCCGGATCTCCTCGAGTGCGTCCTCGAGTTCATCACGGTCGGTGATCGTGTTCTCCGTCTTCTCCGGCAGGCCGTGGCGGTCGATGATCTCCGCCCGGCGCTCGGCCGGCAGGTGAGCCAGCACCGTCTTCCCCAGCGCGGTCGTGTGCAGGTGGACGCACTGGCCGGTGTAGGAGTCGATGTTCACCGACTGGGGGCCCTGCTCGCGCAGCAGAAAGATCCCGCGGCCGTTCTCCTCGACCAGCAGGTTGACCAGTTCGCCGGTCTCCTCGGCGACCGACTCGAGTTCGGGCTGGGCCACGTCGGTCAGTTTGCCCTTCTTCTGGCGGGCGAACGCCCCCAGATCGAGGAACCGCAATCCGAGTTCGTACGTCTGGTCGTTCTTCACGACGTACCCGTCGTGCTCGAGGGTCTGGAGGTGGTTGTAGACGCTGCTCTTGGGCATGTCGAGGTGAGTGGCGACTTCCGTCGTCGTGGCACCGTCGAGCGATTTCAGCGCTTCGACGATGTCGAGCGCCGTCCGCACCGTCTTGACCCGCGTTCGCATGTGGTCGTTGTCTGCATCCATGTGACTGACTGATGGTTCGCGAGCTAATAACTGTTGGTCGTCGCTTCCGAACAGGTGTCCGGTTACTTGTTCTCGATACCCCGTCGAAATTCGAACGGCGAGTGGACGGGTGAGTCCGGGAGCGGAACGGTCGCCGCGGCGAAAATCCGCCGACCGAAGAGCGTATACTACTGTGTGAGAATGTCCCTATCACCCACAGATGAGAACGGAGTTCGAACTACCAGACGTCGGCGAAGGCGTCGCCGAGGGTGAACTGGTCACCTGGCACGTCGCCGTCGGCGATACCGTCGAGGAAGACCAGGTGCTCGCCGAAGTCGAGACCGACAAGGCGCTCGTGGAGATCCCGTCGCCGTACGACGGTGAGGTCGCGGAACTGCGCGCCGAGGAAGGGGAGGTCGTTCCCGTCGGCGACGTCCTCGTCGTGTTCGAGGTCGACGACGCGAGCGGGGACGAAGCGGATACCAGCGCCGACCCTGACGAGGACGCGACGACCGAAGGGGACGCCGACGAGACGTCCGCCGATCCGTCCGAATCGGTCGACGCCGTTGAATCGACCGTCCCGGAGGGTCGCGTCTTCGCCGCGCCCAGCGTCCGCAGACTCGCTCGCGAGGAGAGGGTCGACATCGCGACGCTCGGCGGGAACGGTACCGGGAACCGGGTCACCGAACGCGACGTCCGCGAAGCGGCCGGCGAGGCGTCAGCCCCGATGACGGCGGAGTCGGCCGAAATTCCGGGCGTCGAAGACGCCGACGCCGAGGCCGAGACGGCCGATGCCGACGAATCCGCGGCAGCGGCCGCTCGGGACGGATCGGCGGCGGCCGCTCCGGGCGGACCCGCGGCAGCATCGGGAACGTCCGCGGCGACCGGAACCGCCAGCGCCAACGACCGCGGGCAGTCGGGGGCACTCGAGACCCTCGAGTCGCGCGACGGTGCGGATCGCGACCGGACACTGGCGATGCCAGCGACTCGACGGCTCGCGCGCGACGAGGGCGTCGATATCGACGACGTTCCGGCGAGCGAGCAGCGCGACGGCGAATCGTTCGTGACGCCGGCCGACGTCAGCGCGTTTGCGGCGGGCGACCGGTCGTCTCCGGCACCCGCTGGAGACGGGACGTCGGCCTCGAGCGCGGGGCAGGGCGGGACCGACGGATCGGACGGCCCGACGGCCGGCGATCGCATCCCGTACACCGGCGTCAGGCGGACGATCGGCGAACAGATGGCGACCTCGAAGTTCACGGCGCCGCACGTGAGCCACCACGACGAGGTCGAGGTCTCGGAGTTGGTCGACGCGCGCTCCCGGCTCAAAGCGCGCGCCGAGGAGCGCGGCGTCAAACTCACCTACCTGCCGTTCGCCGTCAAGGCCGTGGTCGCGGCGCTGCAGTCGGTGCCGTCGCTGAACGCTGAACTCGACGAGGAAGCCGAGGAGATCGTCGTCCACGACGAGTACAACATCGGGATCGCCGTCGCGACCGACGCCGGACTGATGGTGCCCGTGATCGACGACGCCGACGAAAAGGGGCTGCTCGAGCTGGCTCGAGACATCAACGACAAGGCCGAACGCGCTCGGAACCGGCGGATCAGTCCCGACGAGATGCAGGGCGGGACGTTCACGATCACGAACATCGGGGCGATCGGCGGCGAGTACGCCTCCCCGATCATCAACTACCCCGAGGCGGGGATCCTCGCGCTCGGCTCGCTGAAGGAGCGACCCTGGGTCGAGGACGGGGACGTGGTCGCCCGGCCGACGATGCCGATCTCCATGTCGGTCGACCACCGGCTGGTCGACGGCGCCGAAGCCGCACAGTTCACGAACGAGGTCAAGCGCTACCTGAATGCGCCAGCACTACTCCTACTCGAATAATGGTCGTCGGAGACGTAATGACAGCCACTGACGTACTGGTTATCGGCGGCGGACCCGGCGGCTACACGGCCGCGATCCGCGCCGCACAACACGGACTGGACACGACGCTCGTCGAACGGGACGCCTACGGGGGGACCTGCCTCAACTACGGCTGCATCCCGTCGAAGGCGCTGATCACCGCGACGGACCTCGCCCACGAGGCGGGTCGCGCCGAGGAGATGGGGGTCCACGCCGATCCGACCGTCGACATGCGGACGCTCGTCGAGTGGAAAGACGGCGTCGTCGACCAGCTCACCGGCGGCGTCGAGAAGCTCTGCAAGGCCAACGGCGTCAACCTGATCGAAGGGACGGCCACGTTCGTCGACGAGGAGACCGTCCGCATCGCCCACGGCGGCGAGGGACAGGGGAGCGAGTCAATCGAGTTCGACCACGCCATCGTCGCGACCGGCAGTCGACCGATAACGCTCCCCGGGTTCGACGTCGAGGACGACCCCGTCTGGTCGTCGCGCGACGCGCTGGCCGCCGACGCGGTGCCGGACGACCTGCTCGTCGTCGGGGCCGGCTACATCGGCATGGAGCTCTCCACCGCGTTCGCGAAAGCCGGCGCCGACGTGGCGGTCGTCGAGATGCTCGAGGACGCGCTGCCGACCTACGAGGACGATATCGCCCGAGTCGTACGGGACCGCGCCGAGGATCTGGGCATCGAGTTCCGATTCGGCGAGGGCGCCAGCGAGTGGCGCGAGACCGACGACGGGATCGAGGTCGTCACGGAGACCGCGGACGGCGACGAGTCGGTCTACGGCGCCGACCGCGTCCTGATCGCGGTCGGCCGCGAGCCGGTGACCGAGAGCCTCGAACTCGAGTCGCTGGGCATCGAGACCGACGAGCGCGGCTTCGTCGAAACCGACGACTACGCGCGAACCGATCTCGAGCACGTCTTCGCGGTCGGCGACGTCGCGGGCGAGCCGATGCTGGCCCACAAGGCGAGCGCCGAGGGGCTGGTCGCCGCCGGCGTCGCTGCCGGCGAGCCGGCGGCGCTGGATCACCAGGCCATTCCCGCGGCCGTGTTCACCGATCCGGAGGTCGGCACCGTCGGGCTGACGGAAGCCGAGGCCGCCGCGGCCGGCTTCGATCCCGTCGTCGGCACGATGCCGCTTCGCGCCAGCGGGCGCGCGCTCACGATGGGCGAATCGGACGGGTTCGTTCGACTCGTCGCCGACGAGGGAACCGGGTTCGTCCTCGGCGGACAGATCGTCGCCCCCGAGGCGTCGGAACTGATCGCCGAAGTCGGCCTCGCGATCGAGATGGGCGCGACGCTCGAGGACATAGCCGACACGGTCCACGCGCATCCGACCCTCTCGGAGGCGGTCATGGAGGCGGCCGAGAACGCGCGCGGGCAGGCCATTCACACGCTGAATCGGTAGCCAGCGCCCGGATCTGAACCGGTAGCCAGTTCCCGGATCAGAATCGGTAGTCCCCGTTCGAATCGGAACCGAACGCCGAACGACGTGCTCGAGCGAGCAACGGGCGCAATCAGGACGGCCTGCTATCGAGACCGCGAAAATCGGTGGTCCGTCAGTACGCGACGGTGTCTTTGATCGCTTCCTCGATCCGCGGCGGGTGCGGGATGTAGAAGTCCTCCATCGACAGCAGCGGGACGGGGACGTCGAACCCGGTCACGCGCTCGATCGGCGCCTCGAGGTACATCAGCACCTCGTCGTTGATCGAGGCGACGATTTCGGCGGCGAAGCCGCCAGTCTTGGCCGCCTCGTGGACGACGACGCAGCGACCGGTCTTCTCGACCGACTCCGTGACGGTCTCCTTGTCGAAGGGGGAGATCGTCCGCAGGTCGATCACCTCGGCGTCGACGTCCAGGTTGTCGACCGCCTCGAGAGTCTTGTGCATCATCGCGCCCCACGAGATGACGGTGAGGTCCGAGCCCTCGCGGCGAACGGCGGCCTTCCCGAGCGGTTCGGTGTAGGTGCCCTCGTCGATCTCCTCTCTGAAGGAGCGGTAGACGTGCTTGGGCTCCATGAACAGCACCGGGTCGGGGTCCCGGATGGCGCTGACGAGCATCCCCTTGGCGTCGTGGGGTGTCGAGGGGATCGCCACCTTGAGGCCGGGAATGTGGCCGTAGGCCGCCTCGAGGCTCTCGGAGTGGTGTTCCAGCGCGCGCACGCCGGCACCGTAGGGCGTCCGGACGACCATCGGGGCCGAGAGTTCCCCGCGGGTGCGCCACCGGATGCGGCTGGCGTTGGTGACCAGTTGATCGAACGCCGGCGGCAGGAAGCCGGAGAACTGGATCTCCGCGATCGGACGGAAGCCGTGGGTCGCCAGCCCGACGGCCGAGCCGACGATCGCGATCTCCGACAGCGGCGTGTCCAGCACCCGCTCCCCGCCGAACTCCTCTTTCAGGCCGTCGGTCGCGCGGAACACGCCGCCGGACTCGGCGACGTCCTGCCCGAAGACCAGCGTTCGGTCGTCGTTCGTCATCTCCTCGTGTAGTGCGTCGTTGACTGCTTCGACGATTGTCGCGTTCATTGATTACCCCTTGGGCCGTCGTTCGATGTAGTCGTACATGTCCGGTCGCTCCTCCAGCAGTTCGCGGAACTCCTCGAGCTGGTGTTCCAGTTCCGGCGGCATCTCCTCGTGGAGGTGGGCGAAGATCTCCTCGATGCCGCGTTCCTCGAAGGCGTCGGCGGCGTCGACGGCCGCCGAGAACTCCTCCTCGACGTCCTCGCGGATCGCCTCCTCGTCGATGGCATCCCACCGCCCGGTCTGCTCGAGGAACGCCTGGTAGCGCTCGAGCGGGTCGCGGTCCTTCCACTCCTCGACCTCCTCGTCTTCGCGGTACCGCGTCGGGTCGTCGCTCGTCGTGTGGGCGCCGCGGCGGTACGTGACCGCTTCGACGAGGACCGGGTTGCCCTCGAGCGCGCGTTCCCGCGCCGTCGACATCGCGTTGTACACCGCGAGCACGTCGTTGCCGTCGACGCGGATCCCGTCGACGCCGTAGGCCAGGGCCTTCTGGGCCACCGTGTTCGCGTTCGTCTGCTCGTCGAACGGCAGGGAGATCGCGTACTGGTTGTTCTGGCAGAAGAACACCGCCGGGGCGCCGAGCACGCCGGCGAAGTTCATCCCCTCGTGGAACGCGCCCGTCGAGGTCGCCCCGTCCCCGAGGTTCGCGAAGGCGATCGAGTCCTCGCCCTCGAGTTGCATCCCCCACGCCTTGCCGGTCGCGAGCGGGATGTGCGAGCCGATCGAGATGGCGAGACCGAAGACGTTGGCCCCCTCCATCCGCGAAGCGTCCTCGATGCCACGCCAGTACAGCAGCAGGTCGCGCATCGACAGGCCATGCATCAGGAGCGCGGCGGCTTCCCGACCGTACGGGAAGATCCAGTCGTCGTCGGACAGCGCGTAGCCGCTGCCGACGATGCTGGCTTCCTGGCCGCGTCCGGAGGCGACCGTTCCGAGTTTCCCGCGTCGCTGGAGTTTCGTCGCGCGATTGTCGTAGACGCGCTGCAGAAGCATCCACCGGTAGAGATCGCAGAGCGCCTCGTCGTCGATGTCCGGTACCCGGTCCGAATCGTACGTCCCGTCCGGACGGACGACCTGGTACGTTTCGATCTCGAGGTCCCCCTGCGAGAGCGGGTCGACGCCGACGTCGACCGACTCGGGGGGGACCGATCGGAGACTATCGTCCATAGTACGGCTCAACATGTCTCGAACAACGGCATAAATCTTTGCTAGGCCACCCCATCCCGCGGGCCGCCGCGCTCGGGTATCGCGGCTCACCGGAACGCGTGCCGACGGCGCCTCGCGGTCCGCTGACGCGTCAGTCGTCGGGTGGCCCGTCCTCGGCGACGAACCGCCGCTCGAGGTGGCCGTCGGCAACCTCCTCGAGAACGGCGACCGGTGTCGCCCTCGGGTCGACCGCCGGCGCCTCGAGAACGCAGCCGACACCTGTGAGGGCCGTGGATTTCAACGCCTTTAGGATATTAAACATGACTAAAGATTTATTGCGAATGGATACTTCTACTCGGGCATGCCGCACGTTCACACGGGAGTGATCCGTCGATGATCGATCCAAGCGAGCATCTGGTCGTCGACTGCGACTGGCACTACGCCGACACCTTCGAGCAGGCCGCGCCGTACATGCCCGAGCCCTGGAAGACCAAGTTCCAGAAGAGTGGTTGGGGCGGGACGGGAGTTAAACAGAATCTGAGCGCGTTCTTCCCCGCGTCGACCGGCAATCGGTTCAATTACGGGAAGGTCGACCGGGAGTTCTCGGAGTACCCTGACGGCGGGGACGAGAAGGAGGACGTCCTCGAGGGGATGGACCAACTCGACATCGACGCGACGCTCCAGATCTCACACCTCATTCTGGCGATGGGTGGGGTCAGAGCCGACGACCGGCGCGTCGAATCCTTCGTCAAGGGCCACGTCGACTACATGCTCGACCAGGTCCTCGATCCCGACGAGGGGATCTACGGCCTCGCGCCGATGCCGTACCACGACATCGAGGCCTCGATGGACGTCCTCGATCGGGTCGAAGACGAAGAGGCCATCAAGGGCGTCGTCTTCGTCACCGCGGGAGCCTCCCCGCCGCTGGGCAACCGCAAGTACGATCCCATCTACGAGCGCTGCGAGGACCTCGGACTCCCGGTCGTCTACCACACTGGCGGCTCCGGCCTCGACGAGTACGTCCGCGCCGGCTACCAGGACATGATCGAGACGCACACGCTCGGGTTCCTCGAGTCGAACATGTCCCAAATCGTCAGCGTGACCGCCCAGGGGGTCCCGGTGAAGTTCCCGGACCTCGACATCGTCTTCATGGAATCGGGCGTCACCTACCTCCCCGGTCTCATCAGCCGCCTCAACGAGGAGTACCTCAAGCGCTCCGAGGAGGCGCCGCTGCTCGAGAAGAAGCCCGGCGAGTACATCGCGGACTACTACTACGGCACGCAGCCGCTGGAGGTGTCCGCGCGGCCCGACCTGCTCGAACTCTGTTTCGACATGCTCGGGACCGAGAACCTGCTGTACGCCTCGGACTACCCCCACTGGGACTTCGACAGTCCGAGCATCATCACGGATCTGCCCATGATCGACGACGACGACCGGCTTGACATTCTCGGTCGGAACGCCGCGGGGGTGTTCGACCTATGAGCGACGACGGTCGCGTCGAGGTCGCACCGGTGAGCGACTTCGACGACGGCGAAGCAAGAATCATCAACGTCGGTCGCGCCGAGGTCGGCGTCATCAAGGCGAACGACGAGTTCTACGCGCTCCGCAATCAGTGTCCGCACGACGGCGGCCCCGTCTGCAAGGGACAGGTCGAACCCCGACTCGTCGGCGAGTGGCCCGGCCCCGGGAACCGCGTCGAACAGGAGTACAGCGACGAGTGTATCATCTCCTGTCCGTGGCACGGCTGGTCGTTCGACGTCGAGACCGGGAAACACATCGGCGACGACAGCTACATCGTGCCGACCTACGACGTCGTCGTCGAGGACGGCATCGTCTACGTCAACACCGAGTAAGTCGTCGACGTTCGAACGCCGCGTGTTCGTCCGTCGCCACCGGTTCGCCGTGGCCGCTCTCAAATTCCGCGCGTCGCGGGACAAAAACGTTATATCACATTGGTATGGAACGTGATAGCATGTCTGGCACAGAGCCGACGCCGACGGTCGGAGTTATCGGTCTCGGCATCATGGGAGGCGAAATGGCGCGAAATCTCGTCGACGGCGGATACGACCTCGTCGTGAACGACGTGGACCGGGACGCCGTCGAGACGATGGTCGAATACGGGGCGGACGCCCGATCGTCCCCCTCGAAATCGCGGCCGCCGCCGACGTCGTCATCTCGTCGCTCCCGAAGGGCGAGCACGTCCACCAGATCGCGCTCGGGGACGACGGACTCGTCGAAGGCGCGGACGACGACCTGATCTACGTCGACATGAGTACGATCGGCCCGAGCGCGATGGGCCTACTGTTCGACGTATTCGTTGGTGATGTAATCACCGACGGTGAAGTTCTCGTCGAGGAATCCGAGGTCGGTCAGGTCGTCCATCATAGTCTGCATCCGGTCGACGTCCGTGACGGGTTCGTCCCAGTAGTAGTCGTTCTCCGTTAGGAAGAACGCGTCGAGCAGGTCCTCGGACACCGACAGATTCGACTGGACCGTCTCGTTCGGGTTCATCGGATTCCTCTGTGCCGTCGTTCCCGTCTGCTACGCCGCGAATTGGTGGTTCGAACTGGGGTACTAGCGCTCGGCATCAAAGATAGCGCAGCGGCAGAAAACGCGTCTCGAGACGATTACCGCGCGTCGACGGCGGGAATCTTGAACTCGCGGTCCTCGAGCACCGTCTCGCCGTCGAGTTCGAGGGTGGCCGACTGGAGGGTGATGTCGAAGTGCAGCGGCGTCCGGGTCTCGCCGCCGAGGTTACTACTCGTACCGAACCCGACGTGGACGGTCCCGAACACGCCGTGATCGTTGATGAAGCCGCCGTCGAGTTCGGTACACTTCGGGTTCATGCCGACGGCGAGTTCGGCGGCCTGACGTACCGCCGGATCGTCGTACTCGGCCCAGATCCGCTCGACTTTCTGGGCTTCCTGTCCGCCGTCGATGCTCGTCACGCTCCCGTCTTCGATCTCCACCACGATGTCGTCCTCGAGCATCCCGATGCCGAGGTTCGGGATGGAGCCGTCGAAGACGATCCGGCCGTTCGTCCCCTCGGCGACCGGCGTGACGTTCGCCTCGGCGCAGTACGCGACCGTGAAATCGCCCGGTTCCGCGACGGTGCAGGTCAGGCCGTTCCCCCCGCGCCCGCCGAGGGCAAACGTCACGTCGGTCCCGTTCGGCGCCGTCAGCCGGGCCGTCTCGGCCGACGAGAACAGATCGCCCATCTCCCTCACTTTCGGCGCCAGTTCCTCGAAATCGACCCGCAGTCCGTCCGCGCGTAGTTGCTCCAGGGACAGCTTTGCCATCGCGACGACCCGGCCCCCCTCTTCGAGCGCCCGATTGGCCGCCGCGCTGTGGGCGATCGCCCTGGTCGGAACGAGGATTATCACGTCCGCCTCGCCCATCGCGGCGGCGACCGTCTCGGGCGGCTCGTTCCCGTCGTACTCCCGCGGCGCCATGAGCGCGACCGACGCCTCGGCGTCGAGCGTGTGGACGGCCGCAGCGAGTCGTTCCGTCACCGCGTCCGACCGCCAGTCTCCGACAATCAATACGTGCTCGTCCGGTTGAACGTTCGCGATACGGTCGGCGATAATTCTCGCGCCTTCGATCTCCTCGACCAGACTCATACCCGATAAACAGGGTATTCGCTAATAAACATGACGAACGTCGAAACAGATCACTCAAACGGAAATTGGGCTCGCGCCGATACGCATCTGCGAGACCGAGTCCATCGCGGCGACCGGTTGGCCCCGATATCCTCGCCGCGCCGATCAGCGCGGCGCGACGAGTTCGATCGGATGGACGGACTCGCGGGGGAACAGCGATCCCAGCTGTTCGTGACAGGACGCCCCGCTGGCGACCAGCGTGCGATCGGTCTCCCCCTCGAACTGCTCGCGCAGGGTGTCGCCGACCTCCATGCTGAGCTCGTAGTACTCCGACTTGTAGCCGAACGAGCCGGCCATCCCGCAACACTCCACGTCCGAGGTCACGACGTCGTAGTCCAGTTTCGAGAGGACCTCCTCCGTGTATACGTCCACCCCAAGCGTCCGCTGCTGGCAGTGGCTGTGGTAGGCGACGTCGGCGCCGCCCTCGAGGACGGCCGCGTCCGCACCGTTCTCCAGCAGGCCGTAGACGTACTCCATGATCTCGTAGCTGTGCTCGGCGAGGTTCTCGGCGCGGTCGGCGGGCAGCAACCGGTCGTACTCGCGGCGAAACGCCGCCAGATCCGAGGGTTCGATGACGACCACGTCCCGCCCCGCCTCGATGGACGGCTCGAGGCTGTCGGCGACGCGGGTCGCGTTCGTCCGCGCCGTCTCGATCATGCCCTGGGAGAGCGGCGCGCGGCCGCTCTCGTAACAGGGTGCGACGGCGACGTCGACGCCGAGCGCCTCGAGCGTTCTGACGGCGGCTTTCCCGCGGTTGACCAGCACGTAGTTCGTGTAGGCGTCCGGGTAGATGACGGCCGACCGGTCGCCGTCGTCCGCCGACGGGAGCGGCTCGCGGTCGGCGAACCAGTCCCGGAGCGTCGTCCGCTCGAACGCGGGTAACTCGCGGCGCCGGTCGACGCCGAACGCGCGCTCCATGAGCGCCCGGGACGGGCCGAGATCGGCCAGCCAGTTCGAGACCGGCGCCGTCGCGCTGCCCAGGCGGGCGAGCGTCCCGTAGTTGCCGAACAGGCGCTTCTGAACGTCGAGTCCCCCCGGCTCCTCGTCGGGCGTCAGCCCCTCCACGAGCGAGTCGAACCGCTCGGGGTCGGCGCCGCGGTTGATGCGGTCCCGGACGGCCGTGTTGATCCACGGAATGTCGATCTTCACCGGACACGCGTTGACACACCGAGAGCAACCCGTACAGAGGTCGTTGAACTCCGCGGCGGACTCCTGCCCGTGGACGCCCGCCTCCCAGCCGGTCGCGATGCCGCCGGTGTAGGTCTCGCCGCCGAAGGCGTGGCCGCCGACGTGCTGGAAGTTCGCACACGAGTTCGCGCAGGCGCCACAGCGGATGCAGTACAGCGTCTCCCGGAGCTCGTCGTCCTCGCGCATGGCCGTGCGGCCGTTGTCGATGAGCACGAGGTGGAACTCTCGGTCTTCGGGGCCGCCGCCGGACAGCGGTTCGTCGGGGTTCTCGAAGTCGATGACCGGCGAATCGACCGGCGGCGACAGCAGCGACAGGTAGGTCGCGATGTCCTGGCCGCCGGCGGCCTTCGCGATGAGTTCGGCGAACGGCGGGAACTCCCGCACGCTCGGAATGAGCTTCTCGATGCCGGCGACCGCGACGTGGGTCTCCGGCGTCACCGCGCACTTCCGGGCGTTGCCCTCGTTGGTCACGAGCGCGATGGTTCCCGACTCGGCGAACACGAAGTTCGCACCCGTCATCCCGACGTCCGCGTCCCTGATCTGCTCGCCGACGTAGTCGCGCGCGAACTGCGTGAGATCCGTCGCGGTCTCGAACGGCGTCTCGGGATCGAAGTGGGCGTTGAAGAGTTCGGCGATCTCCTCGGTGGACTTGTGGAACGCGGGCCCGACGAGGTGCGAGGGCGCTTCGTCGGCGACCTGCAGGACGAACTCACCGAGGTCGGTCTCGTAGACGCCGACGTCGTTCGCCTCGAGCGCCTCGTTGACGTCGATCTCCTCGCTGGTCATCGACTTCGACTTGACGACCGACTCGGCGTCGTTGTCCTCGACGACCTCGGTGATGTAGCGGTTGGCGTCGGCGGCGTCGTCGGCGAGGTAGACCGTTCCGCCGTTCGCTTCGACGCTCTCGCGGATCTCCTCGATCAGTTCGGGGAGGCGCTCGATGGCGTCTTCTTTGATGCGGCGGGCCGTCGACCGAAGCTCTTCGATGTCGTCGGTTCTGGCGTTGGCCTCGTACCGACCGTTGTTGATGTGGTTCGTGTTCTCGAACACCGCCTCGCCCTCGGTCTGGAAGAGGTGTCTGATGCGCGCGGCCTTCTCCGCTCGAGTGGTGGTTTCCGACATAGTTAACGATCCGTGATGACGATGGCGTGGACGGTTTGCGGGCCGTGGACGCCGCGGACAATTTCGCCCATATCCCCGGTCGCGCTGGCGCCGGTCGCCAGAATCGCGGAATCGCGGCCCGCGTCGAACTCCTCGTCGAGCCACGCGGCGACCGACTCGACGTCCTCGTGGAGGTCGCTCGCGCGAACGACGCCGACGTGCGTCCGCGGGTACAGGCTCACCGGTTCGGTTCCCTCTGCGTCCGACTGGATCACGAACGTGCCGTACTCTGCGATTCCGCCGTGCACGCGCGTCACGCCGGTCTCGGCGTCCATGAGCAGTCGCGGCGTCGGCGGGACGGTCACCGCGGTGTCCTCGAGGGAGACGCCCTCGATCCCGAGTGGCGCACCGACGGCCGGCGATTCGACTACCTCCTCGAGGGCCGCCTCGAACGCCGCCGCCTCGACGCGCGTGGACTCGACGTTCGCGGCCGCCATCGACGATGCGAAACGTTCTGTGATATCCGCTACCATTCATCGAGAAATCGATCCGACACGTGTTATACCTACCGATCGGGTACACCGGTCGGTTCCGACGAGGGTCGAATCGCTGACGACCAATGATGAATGCGCCACCGACCGATGGTGGCGGGCCGAACGCTCGGTCGACGGTCACGTGACGTTCGACGGGTTCGCCTCCCGCGTCTCGTCTCTTTTCCGCTCGGCGGGGTTCGGATCGGCCAGACCAGAGCGAGAAGCTTCAGCTCTGATTCTGTATTAAAATTCAACTATCTTCCCAGGAATATGGATACCCTCTATATGTCCGCACATTATAATAAGTATTAAGGGGTGCGTCGGGTTCTACCACACTGCATGTTCAGTAGGCGGTCGTATGTCACGGCTGCGGGTAGTATCGGGACTGGGTTGCTCGCCGGTTGTCTCGGCGGCGACAGCGGTGGAGAATACCCCAGCGATCAGTTCCACGTCATCATCTCGTGGGGACAGGGCGGCGGGACCGACATCTACACGCGACAGATCTGGCAGGAAATCGCGGACAACCACGACGTGGGTGTACAGTTCGAAAACATCGAAGGCGCGGCGGGAATGCAGGGACTGAGTCGGATTTACAGCGCCGATCCGGACGGCTACACCCTCGGTCCTATCAACTCGCCCGACGTGGCCCAGTTCCTCATCCAGGAACCCGGATTCAGCGTCGGCGATTACAGCTACATCGGCGGTTACACGCGGGACGTCTGGGTGCTCGTCTCGAACCCGGACGCTGGGTTGGACGACTTCGGAGCGATCGCCGACGCGTACGAGAGCGGCGACATCGAGGCGATCGGGGGCCAGCCGACGGGTTCTCCAAGCCACATCCTCGCCGAGACGATGAAGGGACGACTCGACATTCAGTGGGAGAACTTCATTGCGTACAACGGGAGCGGTCCCGTCCTCGAGGCAGTTGCCAGCGGCGAGGTTCCAGTCGGGATCGTCACCGAGACGGCCGCCGAAGACGCCCAGAGTCAGGTCACCGTGAACACCGCGTTACACAGCGACGGGAGCGGCGTGTTCCCCGACCTGCCGACGTACACCGACGCCGGCTATGATCCCGAGATCGACTTCATGGGTGGCTTCATGCGTGCGTTCATCGCGCCGCCGGACCTGCCGGACGATCAGCTCCAGACCCTGACCGATAGCCTCGAAGAGACGCTCCAGAGCGACGCGATGGCGGAGTGGAGCGAGGAGACGGGCAACGACGTCCAGTTCATCAGTCCCGACGAGGCGGTCTCGGTCATGGAGGAGAACGAGGAAGCGATCCCCGAGAACGTCGACCTCGAAGAACTGCAATAGGCACAGGCATGGCCAACTCAATTTATCGTACGATAACGGACCGAGCGACGCCGGAAGCCGTGATGCTCGTCGGCATACTCGTGGTCTCGAGCTACATGCTCGTCGAGTCGTTCGCGTTTTCCTACCAGGTCGCCATCTTTCCCCGCTTCACCGCGATCGCGACGATCTGCGGCGCCCTCCTGTTGCTCGCACGGGGGTATCTCCCCGAATCGGTACGGAACGCTGTCGACGACTCGGGCTCGATGTTCGATTACGAGGAAGACGAACTCGTCGAGTCCGAGGAGGCGGTCACCTCGCGAGCGGAGCGAGACGGCGAGCACGAGGACGCGTCGCCACACGCCGAGCGGCAGCAAGCGATACTCGTCGGCCTGTTGGCCGGATACGGAGTCGTCGGCTACGCCATCGGCCTCGTGCTGGCGACGCCGCTGTTCGTGATCGCGTACTCGGCGCTCTTCGGCATCCGAAAGCGGATTGCGGCGGTATTGCTCGGCGTGGCGATCGCGATCGCCCTCTCGTTCGACTACATCCTGCCGGTCGACCTGATGCAGGGTGGGTTGTAGATGATCGGGAGCAGCCTCACCGGCGCGATCGATATCCTCTTCACGGGGACGACGTTGGGCTGGCTGCTCGTCGGCGTACTCCTGGGAATCGTGATCGGTGCGATACCCGGGCTGGGCCCCAACCTCGGGTTAGCGATCGTGCTCCCGTTGACGGTCCGTCTGAGCGGACCCGACGCAATCATCCTGCTAATAAGCATCTACAGCGGCGCGATGTACGGCGGCAGCATCGCGGCGATCCTGATCAACACCCCGGGGACGGCGGCGGCCGCGGCCACGACGCTCGACGGCTACCAGATGACGCGACAGGGCCGCGCGATGGACGCGCTCTCAATCTCGGCGACGGCGTCGGCGGTCGGCGGGCTGTTTGCGATCGTCACGCTGATCCTGCTGACGCCCTATCTGACGACGCTCGTCCTCCTCTTCGGGTCGCCCGAGTACTTCCTGATCGCGCTCTTCGGGATTGCGTTGATCACCGTCGTCGCGCGCGGCTCGCTCGTCAAGGGTCTCACCGCCGGCGCGTTCGGCTTGCTCCTCTCGACGATCGGCTTCCCGATCGCCGTCGGACAGCCGCGGTACACCTTTGACACGATGTTGCTCTTCGACGGGTTGAACTTCGTCGCGGTCCTGATCGGTATCTTCGCCATCGGCGAGATGATCAAGCTCGCTGGCGAGCGCGGCGGGATCGCCAGAGACGGCGTCGACATGGACGGCAGCGTGTTCTCCGGTGTCGTCGATGTGTTGCGGGCGCCGATCACGACGATAAAGTCCGGATACATCGGGATGTTCATCGGGGCGATTCCCGGTTCCGGCGCCTCTATCGCGAACTTCGTCTCCTACGCGGAAACGGTCCGGAGCGGCAGCGGTGACGAGGAGTACGGCTCCGGGAACCACCGCGGGGTCATCGCCTCGGAAGCGGCGAACAACGGAACGGTCGCCGGCTCGCTGATTCCGACGTTCTCGTTCGGCATCCCGGGGAGCGGATCGACCGCGATCCTGCTCGGCGGGCTGATGATGCACGGACTGAACCCGGGACCGGAGCTGTTCACGACGAACATCGACATCACCTACAGCGTGTTCCTATCGCTGCTGATTGGCAACATCGTCATCCTCGCCGTCGGGCTCTTCTTCATCACGAAGACCTCGTACGTCACCGCGGTGAACTCCAACTACCTCATTCCGCTCGTGATCGTATTCTCCACCCTTGGCTCCCTCGGACTTCGGGGGAACTGGCTCGACGTCTTCACCGTCCTGTTCTTCGGCGTGTTCGGGTTCTTCCTGATGACATACGATTACTCGATCATCGCGTTCGTCCTCGGGATCATTCTCGGCCCGATCGCGGAGGAGAACCTCATTCGCTCGCTACAGTTGTCGGACGGCTCACTGATGATATTCGTCAACGAGCCGATCCCGCTGCTCCTGACGCTGATGACGGTTACCCTCGTCGGGCTTCCCCTCCTGAAAGCGCTCGCGTCGCCGTTCCGACGGTACGTGGCGAGTGCCAGGTGACGAGGGACTCACCCCTTCGATGGAAGACGGAGCGTTCGAGGCCCCGTCCCGTCAGCCCACGTTCGGGTACGGTCGCCCGAACACCCGAGATGGGTAGCTATTTGGCCTTAGATCGGATTGCTACCGATGGGATTCCTGTATGGAAATCACAAGCGTACGAGCGTCGACGTACACAGTTCCCGCCGACGTTCCCGGCGGGGATGACGTGGAGGACACGATCGTGTTCGTCACCGTCGAAACGGACGAGGGAATCACCGGATACGGTGAGACCGGCTACCTCTATCCGGAGGCCACGGCGTCGTTCGTCAACGAGCAGATCGCACCGCTGGTAACCGGACGGAACCCGATCGAGACGGAGCGCGTCTGGGACCGGCTGTACCGCGAACTCAATCCGCGAGCGCAGACGGGAACCTGGAGCACGGCAGTGAGCGCCGTCGACATCGCGCTCTGGGATATCAAGGGGAAGGCGTACGACGAACCGGTCTGGCGCCTCCTGGGCGGGGCGTCCGAGACGGTTCCGGTGTACCACACGATCGGGCGAGCGATCCGGGACGAGGAGCGACTCGCCGAGATCGCGAGCGACCTCGTTTCCGACGGCGCGGATCGCATCAAGATCGTCGTCGGCAAGGGCGAGTGGGCGACGCCGAGGATCGACGCGGAGCGAGTGACCGCGGTCCGCGACGCGATCGGCGACGACATCGGGCTCGCGATCGATGCGAACTACCTGTACTCGGTCGACGAGGCGCTCGAGTTGTGTAACCGGCTCGAGTCGGCGTCGGTCTCGCTCAGCTGGTTCGAGGAGCCGGTCTACGGGAACGACGCGTCGCTGCTGGCGGACCTCCGGAGCCGAACGCGGGTTCCGATCGCTGCAGGGCAGAACGAGGGCCACCGCTTCCGACACCGGGAACTCATCGAAAACGGAGCGGTCGACATCAGCATGCCGAACGCGTGTTTCGTCGGCGGATTCACCGAGGCGACGAGCGTCGCCGGGATGGCGGACGCGTTCAATCTCCGGCTCGTTCACGGCGGTGGCTGGCCCTTCCAGAACGCGCACCTGTACACGGGTCTCGCTGCCGGCAACCTGGTCGAATTCCACGACATCGTCTGGAGCGTCGGCAACGAAATCTACGAGTCGCCGCCGCAGCCGTCGGGCGGCTCGATCACGCTCCCGGAAGAGCCGGGACTCGGGATAACGCCGGACTGGGACGTGCTGGACAAGCACAGGGACGGGAACGATCGCTCGTAACTGTACTGCCGGATCGGTCGGTCACTACCGGGACGAACGGACCGACCGACGGCCAGTACCGCTCCGCAAATCGGCCGGTCGACCGAGAACTACTCCGAAATGGCGCTCCCACGTACGGTCGACGACCGGTGCACAGCGAGCCGAGAGCCGACTCGGGTACGGCGCCGACAACGGCGCGACTCGGCGCCGCGAACGAAACACGTCCTAAACGCCGGTATATCTGCTCTTTTACTGGGATTTTCGTCCCATTAGCGGACTCGAGACTGCGACTTTGGAACGTGCGCTCGTCCACACGCAGGCAGTCGATGTCTGCAACGACGCTCGGGTAGTCGACGACTAGTCCGACAGGACGCTTCTCGTCGCCGGAGTTGGTCGACTCAACGCAGAAAGATACTCGTCCAGTATAGTCGATATATAATACGTGTCGATGTCTGTCGTTCACCACAACCTTTTTACCAGTATAGCGAATTTGGGCGCATATGCTACCAAGTAACAGGAGGACCTTCCTCAAAACAGGTGCAGCGGCGGCAACCGCCGGCCTCGCGGGACTAGCGGGATGTACGGGTGGATCGGATACAGGGACACTCAGGTTCAATTTCGTCGTCCCGGTCGAAAATCTGGGTTCGTTGCTGGATATCCCCGACATTCAGGATCAACTCGACAACCTCGGCGACGCCTACGAACTCGAGGTTTCACGAAACTCGAGCACGCCCGATACGGTCAACGCGATCGCCGCCGGAGAGGCGGACATGGGGCTGGTCACGACCGAGAGCTACGGCGGTGCGGTCACGGGTCCAGGCGGCATGACGGCGATCGCGACGGACTTCTGGGACGCCCACCCCGACCACTTCGGCTTCGAGATCTACTCGCTGCCGGACTCGGACATCACCGACCCGGAGGACCTCGAGGGGGCGACGCTGGGCGTCAACGCGACCGGCACGGGGATCCACGCGGTCTACGTGAAGATGCTGGACGAGATCGGCCTCAGCGAGGACGACGTCGACTTCCAGGAACAGGGCTTCCCGACGTTCGTCGAGGGACTCCAGGACGGAATTTTCGACGCGGCGATCTTTCCAGCGCTGTTCGCCGGGGAGCCGCGCAGCCAGGGATTCACCGAGGTGTTCACGAGCCACGACGCGTTCGACGGGGCCTACCCCTTCGCCTTTACCATCGCGTCGGACCGCGCGCTCGAGAACAAGTCCGACGCCGTCGAAGCGTGGGGCGAGGACTACGTGAGCGTCGTCGACTACATCTTCGAGAATCGTGACGAGGTCGTCTCGCTGGCGGCCGACCACTTCGAACTCCCCGAGGAGATGATCGACGGGTTCTTCCTGACGGAAAACGACTACTACCGGGACCAGATCGAGATCGATATGGACGCACTCCAGGCGACGATGGACGAACTCGTCGACCTCGGCATCCACGACGAGTCGTTCGACGTCCAGGAATACGCGACGAACGAGTACATCGAGGACCACCTCTAGTGTCACGTTCACTGTTACCAACCCGCGCAAAATTCAAATACGCACTCGTCTAACCGATAGCCATAATGGTCGAAGGACACGTCACGATATCGAATCTCGAGAAGGTGTACGAATCGGGCGGCGAACGAACGAAAGCGATCGAGGACCTCTCGCTGGAGGTGCCGAGCGGGGAGTTCCTCAGCGTGGTGGGGCCCAGCGGGTGCGGGAAGAGTACGCTGCTGTACCTGATCGCCGGCTTCCTCGAGGAGACCAGCGGGACGATCAGCGTCGACGATCAACCGATCAGCGGGCCGGGAACGGACCGTGGCGTCGTCTTTCAGGACTACGCACTGTTCCCGTGGCGGACAGTTATGGGAAACGTCGAGTACGGACTCGAACAACAGGACGTCGGCAAGTCCGAGCGTCGCGACACCGCCCAAAAGTTCATCGACATGATGGACCTCGACGGGTTCGAGGACAAGTATCCCAAGGAGCTGTCGGGCGGGATGAAACAGCGGGTCGCGCTCGCGCGGACGCTCGCGTACGATCCCAAGATCCTCCTGATGGACGAACCCTTCGGCGCGCTCGACCAGCCGCTCCGGGAGTCGCTGCAGGATCACCTGCTCGATATCTGGCGCGACCTCGAGAAGACGGTGATCTTCATCACTCACGACGTCGAGGAGGCGGTCTACCTCTCCGAGCGGGTGATGAT
Source organism: Haloterrigena alkaliphila (assembly GCF_017352155.2). Classification (NCBI taxonomy): domain Archaea; kingdom Methanobacteriati; phylum Methanobacteriota; class Halobacteria; order Halobacteriales; family Natrialbaceae; genus Haloterrigena; species Haloterrigena alkaliphila. Next base: position 2,023,003 of record NZ_CP071462.1, on the reverse strand, counting down.
CATGACCCGTCACCCCGGCACGAAGAAGACGACCGTCGAGATCGACGTCGATCGGACGCGGAGCCGCGAGGAGATCATCATGTCCGACGAGTACACCGCGACGAAAAACGACGTGTGGCAGTCGCTTCGCGAGGAAACCGACACGACGCCACGGGCCCAGCACTAACACCATGTCGTACGCCGATTCACGACTGGCCACGCTGGAAGAGTCGGTTCCCGCGCCCCTATGGCGGTTCGTGTGGTTCGTGTTCGAGTGGATCCCGATCGCGATCGTCGCCGGGCTCTGGGAGTTTGCGAGCGGCACCGTCGTTCAGCGGACGATCCTCCCGCCGCCGTCGGCGGTCGGAACGGCGACGTGGGAACTCCTCTCGACCGGAGAGATCATCCCCCACCTGCAGGTGTCGCTGTACCGGATCGCGGTCGGACTCGCGTTGAGCATCGTCGTCGGCGTGTTACTGGGCGTCGGAATGGCTCGATCGAAGCCGATCGAGAACGTCTTCGAGATGTTCCTGGCGCTGGTCTACCCGATCCCGAAGGCCGCACTAGTGCCGCTGGCGATCCTCTGGCTCGGCGTCGGCACCGAGACGGCGATCCTGATCGTCTTCCTGGCCTGTCTGCTCCCGATCGTGATGAACAGCTACAACGCCGCGCAGGATATCGACCGGAACCTGATCTGGTCCGCCCAGATGATGGGCGTACCGTCGTGGCAGATTCCCCTTCGCGTCGTGATTCCCGCGACGATTCCGAGCATCCTGACCGGGATCCGGCAGGCGATTCCGATCGCCTTCATCGCGCTGGTCAGCGCCGAACTCATCGCCTCGAACCAGGGCGTCGGGTTCGAGATCCTGCGGTACAGTCAGGTCGGCGCCTACACGTTGATGTTCGCCGTCCTCGTCATCATCTCGCTGGCCGCGTTCTTCACCGTCCGCGGCTACGAGTGGGCCGAACGGAGGCTGATTCGATGGGCATAGCCGAGTCCGCCACGGTCGACCGCGACGACCTCGTCGAGCTCGGAAAGGGGCTCGTCTCGCTCGTCGTCGTGCTCGCCGCCTGGGAGGCCGCCGCACAGATGGAACTCGTCCGGCCGTACTTCCTGCCGGCGCTCTCGGAGGTCCTGCTCCGGTTCGTCGAACTGACGCTCGACGGAACGATGATCGAACACGGCTACCTGACGATCCGGCGGGCGATCATCGGGCTGGTGATCGCCTGCACGCTGGGCATCGTCGTCGGCGTGCTGAGCGCGCGGAGTCGGGTCATGGCCTGGTTCTGGGATCCGATCATCGAGGTCGGCTACCCGGTGCCGGTGATCGCGCTCATCCCGGTCTTCCTGTTCTGGTTCGGGACCGGCGACCAGCCGATCATCGCCCTCGTCACCGTCGGCTGCTTCTGGCCCGTGGCGCTCAACGCACGGAACGCGACTCGCGACGTCGACGAGAACCTCATCTGGTCGGCGCGGATGATGGGGACCTCCGACCGGCAACTGCTCCGGAAGGTCGTCATCCCGGCGGCCGCACCGGGGATCATCTCGGGAATCCAGATCGCACTGCCGATCTCGCTGATCATCACGTTCGTCTACGAGATGGTCGCCGGCACCAGCGGACTGGGCTACCTCGAGATCCGCGGCGTCCGATCGTTCGATTCGGTGCAGGTCTACGCCGCACTGATCGCGATCATGATCCTGGGGTTCGTCTTCGACCGGGGACTGCGCGTTCTGCGGGCCAGGCTCCTCGCCTGGACCTGACCCCGTCGGCCGGTTTCGCGGTCCGACGAAACGATATAATGTATAGTCTCATCCCGCACCCCTACAGAGACGTCGACGGCGACGCCGGCGCGCGACCGGCCTACTCGACTGCGTAGACGGCCAGCTTCACGCCCTTCGGCCGGCGAATCCCGGCGGCGACGAAGATCCGTTCCGTGAGCCACTCGAGGTCCGGATCGGCGGTCTCGAACCGCGGCGTCGACTGGAAGTAGACCTCCTCGGAGTCGACCGGTTCGCCGTCGCGGAGTCGCTCCTTCGTCTCCGGCGACGCGGCGCGGATGCCGCGGTTCTCGACGTAGACGCGCGAGCCGTCGTCGGTCTCGAAGGCGTACTTGGCCACCAGTTCCGTCGGCCGATCGACCCGAAATAGCTGGTAGTCTGCGCCGGCGGGAATGATCGTTCCCTCGATTCGACCCGACACCGTCCCGTCGACGATGGGGATGATCCGCCGCTGGCCGTTCCCGGTCTCGCCGATCTCGATCGGTTCCTCGACCTCGATCTCGAGGTCCAGGACGTGCTCCAGCGTCGGGACGAGATCGTCGGGGAGTCGATCAGTGCTATCGGTTCCCATACACCGCGTATCACTACCGAGCGTAATATACGTACCGTCCGCTGCCCGGCTTGGGCCTCCTCGCTCGCCGCGTTCGCGGCAAACTATTTGGTGGAGGGGAGATAACTGTTGGCAAATGACAATCCTGTGTGTGGTCGACGATGACCGGTTCAGCGAGCCAGTGGTCGAAACGGCCGCCGATCTGGCCGACGCCTACGGCGACGAACTCGTCGTTCTCCACGTGATGAGCCGCGAGCGGTTCGAATCGCGAACCGACGGCCAACCGGAGTACTACGTCGACGACGGAGCGAACGACGCGGCCAACAGGGCTCGGAAGATCGCCGCGAACGCGGGGGTCGACGGTGACGCCGTCGTCCCCAAGGGCCGCGTCGGCTCGCCCGCCGACGAGATCATCGACATGGCCGAGCGACTCGAGCCCAGATACCTCGTCCTCGGCGGCCGCAAGCGGTCGCCGGTCGGCAAGGCGCTGTTCGGCAGCATCACGCAGTCGGTGCTCCTCGAGGTCGAGGCGCCGACCGTGACGCTCATGCACGACTAGCGGGCGGGTTGCGGCGGATCCGGAATCGGTGGCCCGGCCCTCGCGCTACCGCGACCGCGGGAGCGCGTGGGCGAGCAGTTCGATCGGGGTCGGCGGCTCGTCGCCGTCCAGGTCGCTCCCGGCGAGCGAGCTCTCGGCGGGGACCGGCTCGAGGCGTTTGTCGCCGAGCTGGGTCCGACAGGAGGTTCCCGGCGCGGTGACGACGGTCGCCTCGCTGTCCTCGATCTGGCCGACCAGGATGTCGCCGATCGACTGGCTGAGCGAGTAGTGTTCGGCCTCGTAGCCGAAGCTGCCGGCCATACCGCAGCAGCCCGAGTCGAGCGGGTCGACTCCGTAGCCCGCACGCCGGAGGACGCCGACGGCGTGGTGGTCCTTCTTGACGGCCTTCTGGTGGCAGTGGCCGTGGTAGGCCACCGACTCGCCCGGCGCCGCCCAGTCGACGTTCTCGCCGAGGCGGAACGTGTCGAGGTACTCGCAGACGCCGTACGCGTTGGCGGCGACCGACTCGACGGCGTCGCCCGACAGCAGGTCCAGCGCGTCGGACTGGAACATCACCGCGTCGGAGGGCTCCGCGAGGACGACGTCCCAGCCGTCGTCGGCGCGGGGCCGGAGTTCGGCCACGTTCGAGCGCATCGTCTCGCGGGCCTGGTCGACGAACCCCTTCGAGAGCGCCGGCCGGCCGCTGTCGGTCCGCCTCGCGAGGTCGACGCGGACGCCCGCGGCCTCGAGGACCCGAACCGTCGCCTTCCCGACGGCGGGATGGCTGTAGTTGGTGTAGGTGTCGACGAAGAAGACGGCCTTCCGTTCGGCTTCGGACTCAGGAACGCGGGAGCCGCCTCGCCTCTCGAACCAGTCCTGGACCGTCTCGCGGTGGAACTCCGGCAGCGATCGTTCGCGCGCGATGCCGACGGTCTTCTCTGCGATGGTCTCGGCGCCCGGGAGCGACTGGACGGCGTTCGATATCGGCGCCAGCGCGCTGCCGAGCGGTGCCAGTCGGTCGAAGTTGGCGAACAGTTTGTCGCGGAGGCTCGCGCCCTCCTCCTGATGGCGGGCGTGCATGACCTCCGTCTTGAGCTTCGCCATGTCGACCTCGCTCGGGCAGTCCCGCGCACAGCCCTTGCAGCCGATACAGAGGTCGAGCACCTCGTCGACGAACTCGTCGTCGGTGGGGTCGTCGGGCAGGTCGCCGCTCATGGCCTGCCGGAGCAGGTTCGCGCGGCCGCGCGTGGCCGTGATCTCCTCCTCCGCGGCGCGGTAGGTCGGACACATCACGCCGCCGGTGGTCTCCTGCTCGCCCCGACAGCCGCCACAGCCGTGGCAGAGTTCGACCATCCCCTGCATGCCGTTCTCGTTGTCCCAGTTCAGCGACGGCTCGAATCCGGCCTCGTATTCGTAGTCGTCGTCATACCGGAGGTTCTCCGTCATGTCGTGGTCGCCGCAGACGTTGCCGGGATTCAGCAGCCAGTCGGGGTCGAACGCCGTCTTGAGGTCCCGGAACGTCGCCCAGAGCTCGTCGCCGTAGAGCTTCCGGTTCCACTGGGTGCGGGCGCGGCCGTCGCCGTGTTCGCCCGAGACCGAGCCGCCGAACTCGACGACCATGTCCGTCACCGCGTCGGCGATGTCGACCATGTCCTCGCGGTCGCGGGTCGCCTTCGTGTTCACCAGTGGGCGAACGTGCAGGACGCCCGGGCCCGCGTGGGCGTAGAAGGCCGCGTCGACGTCCCGATCCTTCTCGACGAGCAGCGACTGGAACCGCTCGACGAACTCGGAGAGGTGCTCCGGCGGGATGGCGCAGTCCTCGATGAAGCTGATGTGCTTCTCGTCGGAGGTGCGAGACAAGAGGATCGGGAGGCCGGCCTTCCGGAGCTTCCAGAACTTCTCGCGAGACGCGGCCGCGTGGGCCTCGAGCCCCTCGAAGGCGTAGACTTCGTCGACGTCGGGCCGGTCCTCGGGCGGGGACGCGTCGCTGTCCGTTCCGGGGACCCGATCGGCGAGGAGTCCGGCCGTTCGTTCGCGCCCGTGGTCGTCGTCATCGGCGTAGAACTCGACGAGCAACGCTGCCTGCGAGCCGTCGGGAACGAGCGCCGCGATGTCCTCGAACTCCGCGGTCTCGCGGGCCAGTTCGATGAGCACGTCGTCGATCAGTTCGACCGCCGCGGGGTCGTGTGCGAGGACGTGCTGGACGTCCGTCACGGCCTCGAGGACGCTCTCGTAGAACAGCAGGGAGACCGCCTTCGTCTCGGGAACGGGCTCGAGGGACACCTCGGCCTCGGTGACGACGGCGAGCGTCCCCTCGCTGCCGGCCAGCAGGCGCGCGAGGTTGACGGTCCCGCTCTCGGCCTCGTCGACGAGCATGTCGAGGTTGTAGCCCGAAACGTTGCGTTTCAGATTAGGAAACCGGTCGCGGACCTCGTCGGCCTCCTCGTCGATGATGCGGACGACTTCGGCGGAGACGCGCTCGAGGAGGTCACCCTCGGGGTCGGCTCGCTCGCGCAACTCGTCGACCGCGATTTCGCCGAGCGTCGCGACGGTCCCGTCGGCGAGGACGACCTCGCACTCCTCGACGTAGGCGTCGGTCTTGCCGTACTTCAGCGAGTGGGCACCCGTCGAGTTGTTGCCGATCGCGCCGCCGATGACGCTGCGGTTGCCGGCGGCCGGGTCCGGCGCGAACTTCAGCCCGTGGGGCGCCAGTTCGGCGTTGAGTTCTTCGAGGATGACCCCCGACTGGACGCGGGCTCGCCGGTCGTCGGCGTCGACCGAGACGATTCCGTTCATGTGGCGGGTGAAATCGAGGACGACGGCCTCGTTGATCGCCTGCCCGGCGAGACTCGTCCCGCCGCCACGCGGGAGGACGGGAATCTCGTGCTCGGCGCAGTAGGAGACGACGCTCGCGACGTCCGCGGTCGACGTCGGGAAGACGACCCCGATCGGCGTCTCCTCGTACGCGCTGGCGTCCGTCGCGTACAGCTGTCGGGTGTAGGTGTCGAACCGGACGTCGCCGTCGATCCGCTCGCGGAGGGCGGCGACCAGATCCGGCCGCTCGATATCTTCGGAGACGTAATCGTACGCCGCCCGGTCGTCGGTTTCCGGCTCCTCGTCGACGTCGAGCGGTGTGTTAGAGCGCGCAGTCATAGCTCGTCTGAAGAGTCGCCGATCGGAACCGTCTCGCGCCCGTCTCGGTTCGCGGACGCCCGCCCGTCCACCCCGGAGCCAGGCGTTCCGTCCGAAAGCCGGCTGTACTCGTCGGACGCCGCGTCGCCGGAGTCCGGCGACCGGCCGCCACCGACGCGTGCTTCGATGTCCATTTGTGGCTGCACTTCGCACGCCGCTCCCATGAATGTTTTCTCGTGGGAGAATATGGTGCGGAGAGCGTACTGTATCCGGCGTAGAAGTACATGATAGTTACAGATAATTCTCGAAATAGCGGGTCCAACCCCTCGAGAACGCCCGACTACCACTCGTTCGGCGATCGAACGGGGGTCGCGGAATTCGGCAGTAGCTTTATACCATCTCCACCAGTCGGTTCCGCATATCACGATGAGTTTCACGCGAACCTGGACCGTCCGGTTTTCGGACACCGACCCGTTCGGCATCGCCCACTATCCGCGGATGATCGACGCGGTCCACGAGACCTCGGACATGTTCATGGAAGAGATCGGCTGGCCGTTCTGGGAACTGACCGAGGAGCACGGCGTCGGACTCCCACTCGTCTCGATGGACTTCGACTTCGAAGGGCAGGTCGGCGGCGGCGACGAGGTCGAGATCGAACTCGAGACGGACGTCGGGAACTCGAGCGTCCAGTTTCACTACCGGGCGACCCACGACGGCGAGGCGGTCTTCAGCGGGACCGAGTACCGCGTCTGCGTCCCCGTCGACGGCGACAGCGGCGTCCCCATCCCCGACGACCTGCGCGACGCGCTGGAAAACGGCGCCTAGGCCGGCTCAGTTCGGCCCGACCTCGACGGCGTCGTACTGCGACCGGAACGCGAAGAACAGGCCGTGGCGGCCCGATACTCGCGGCCGCTCCGACCCGTCGGCCTCGCTGACGAGCGCCTCGCGCGTGATCCGCCAGCGCGTCCCGTCGTCGGCGACGAGGGCGTCGCCGTCGCGCTCGACCGGCGTCGGCGGCGCCTCGTAGACGGCGACGTCGTCCGTCGCGTCCCGGAGCACGACGACCGATCGTCCGCCTAGTTCGTCGGTCTCGACGGCGTCGTCGCCGATTTCGTCGACGGGGTAGACCCGGATCGTCGATCCCCCGTCGGTCGTCACGCCGTAGACGTCCGTCTTCTCCGGGAGTTGGCCGTCGCCGGTCTCGAGGCCCGGCTGGACGGCGTCCGCGTCGTTCCAGTAGTGGCGGAAGAAGCCGATGTTGTCCTCGTAGAACCGGTAGTCGTAGTCGTAGCCGGTGTCGATATCCATCGCGAGGCTCTCGGGGTGGACCTCGCGCCACTCGGCCCACGTCGTCCGCGTGACGGGGCGGAAATCGAGTCGCAGATCGGCGTCGCTGGCGAGGTAGTCACCCGCGATGGGGACGCCGCGGTGTTGGCTCCAGAGGCTCTCCGTCTCCTCGTCGAACATGACCTTGTTCCCCTCGAGGAGCATCCCCGTACTCGAGAACGTCAGCGTTCGGTCGCCGTCGCGCCGATCGTACAGGATCGGCGCGTTACAGAGCGTACAGTAGGTGAGCGAGAGCGGCGTCCCCCCGACCGTGACGTTCGCGAGTTCGTGGGGGAAGAGCACCCACCGGGGCACGGCGTAAGCGGTGTCGTCGACGGTGAAGCCGAAGACGGTGTCGTCCGGCTGGAGGTACCGTTCGTACTCGCCGTCGTCTCCCCCCTTCTCGGCGTCATTGCTCTCGCCGTCCGCCGTGACGGCGTCGCCGGGAACGAAGTCCGGTTCGTTACACGCGGCGAGGAAGGAGGGATCGCAGTTCCCCCAGCGAACGTCCTGCAGGTCGAACGACCGCGGCTCGGCGTCGAGCAGGCGTCCCACCGGCGGAAGGTACGAGCGGTACAGTTGCAGTTTCCACTCGTCGAACCCCTCGAGGGGGTCGATCGCCTGCTGGGAGTACCACGTCTCCCACTCGACCCACGCGTACGCCGAGTCGTAATCGGGTTCGGCGACGGCCCGGAGGGCCGCCCGGACGCCCGGCCAGCGGGCCTCCGGCAACTCGAGGTACCGGGGCGGGCTGTGGTCCCGCAGGACTTCCGGGAAACCGAACTGGGCCCAGTTGCTCCCGATCTCGTGGATCATCAGCACCTCGATCAGGTGGGGCACGACGCGGTCGTCGCCCGTCGCGGCGATGGCCTCGAGCGCGTCCGCGTGGGCGTCCGCGTCGCGTACCAGGAGGTCCGCGACGAGGGCCGCGAGGTCGTCGCCGCTCTCGTCGGTAGTGGTTGGCATACCCACCCGTGGGACGGGCGAATACAAAAAACTACGCTGCCCGGGAGCGTCATCGCGGCGGCCCTGTGGCGGGACTCGAGTCGCCGGTCTCCGAATCGGCCGTCGGCGCCGCGACCAGCACCGCAGCACGGCAGCGTGGTGTGACAGCGCGTGACGGAAACTCATATAACGATGGGAAGGAAAGGCCAGACTAGACGATTCCCGGACGGTCGGACAGCGCGTCGGTCGCACTGCCGACCGTGACGGGGTAGACCACCATGAAAACGATACTCCTCTGCATCGACACTGAGGTCGAACGGGCGAGAGAACAGGCCGCGTCGCTCACCGCGTTGCCACTGGAGACGGATCAGGTCCGCGTAGTCATCTACCACGTCTTCCGAGGCGACGACGGAGCAGACGCCGAGAAACTCAAATCCGTCTCGGAAGCGACCGAGCGACTCGAGGCGGCGGGTTTTACTGTCGAGATCGACCAGTCCAGCGGGGACGCCGTCCGGAACATTCTGGAGATGGCCGACGAAATCGATGCGGACGTGATCAGCCTGGCCGGCCGGAAGCGGTCGCCGACGGGGAAGGCGCTGTTCGGGAGCGTCACCCAGGACGTGTCCCTGAAATCGAAGCGTCCGGTGTTGCTGAGTACGACCGAGTGACGATCGCCGTCGCGGGGGCGTTCGATCCGTCGTCCTCGTCCGCGAGCGCTTTTTCGGCCGGTTCCGATGGGTTCGACTAGCGACCGTTCCGATAGCTCGACCTGCAGCAGATCCCCTCTCGGCCTCTCGCTCACGCTGTATCGTGGCCGGCGACGCGATCGCCGGGCGACGACCCAAGGCGAACACGCTGGAGTCCCTGACTGACGCCGTTTTCGTCACTGGAGTCGGTTTCGAGCATGGTTTCGCCGAGACAGGGCGTAATAGCATATACGTTATTATCATTACAGTAGTACGGAAACCGACATATGATCGGTGTTTTTATGTCCCATGCCACAATCGCTCGAACTATGTTCGGCAGTCAAAGCTGGGAGGATGACGATCACATCTCGGGAGAGTCCGTACAACCCGAGAAAAAGTCGATCGACGACGTGAACCTCGTCGAAAAACGCCTTCAGCCGACGGCGAAATTCGTCGTCGCCTTTCTGACCGGCGCGTTCTTCTTCCTCTTCCCGGTGCAGTGGGAAGGCCAGACGACGATCCCGCTCGACGTCCTGATGTCGCTCATCACGGAGACGTCGTTGCTCACCGTCGAACTGTTCACGCTGGCGATCCTGTTCGCCGGCGCGATCCTGACGACGGTCACGATGCTCCACTACATGGGCGCGATCACGCTGAGCGAACGCAATCAACGGCGACTCCAGATCGATTACTGGCAGACCTCGAAGCCGTTCTGGGCGTTCCGCGTGATCGCGATCTTCCTCGCCGTCCCGATGTTCCTCGGAGTCGGTCCCGACTGGCTGGTCGCGGGTCCCGTCTCGGCAACCGCCTGGGACGTGCTCATGATCACGATCGTACTCGTGATTCCCCTCGGCGGCATCTTCGTCAATCTGCTCGCCGAACTCGGCGGCCTCCAGTTCATCGGCACGCTGGCCCAGCCGATCATGCGTCCGCTGTTCAATCTGCCCGGTCGATCGGCCCTCGACAGCGCCGCGTCGTGGCTCGGTTCGTTCAGCATCGGCTACTACCTCACGCGGAACGTCTTCGACCGCGGCGGCTACAACAAGCGCGAGGTGTTCGTGATCTGCACCTGTTTCGCCACCGCTAACCTCGGGACGGTCGGCGCGGTCGCCGCCGTGCTCGACGTGCTCCACATCTTCCCGGTCCTCATCCTGCTGTACCTGATCGCGACGCTCATCGTCGCCGCGATCCTCGTCCGGATCCCGCCGCTCTCGACGATCCCCGAGGAGTACATCGCCGAACCCGATCCGGAGCCGATGTTCACCGGGTCCGTCACCGACTACTTCCGATTCGCCTTCAACGAGGGCGTCAGAACCGCGGAAGAGGGGAAATCGATCCCCCGCGCGGCGGTCGACGGCTTCGTCGACGGCACGAAACTCACCGCGATGATCCTCGGAACGGTGCTGACGATCGCGACGTCCGTGCTCCTGCTCGAGGCGTACACGGACGTCTTCGCGTACCTCGCGGGGCCGTTCGTTCCCCTGATGACGATCCTCGGAATTCCGGACCCGCAGACGGCCGCGACGGCGGTCATCGTCGGCGGTGCCGAGTACTTCATCGGAGCGACGCTCGTCGTCGAAGCCGACCTCCTCACGCAGGTGTTCGTCGTGATCGTCACCAGTTCGCAGGCGATCTTCTTCGCCGCGTCGGCGCCGATGATGGTCGACATGTTCGACGACGTGCCCATGCGATTCCGCGATCTCGGCATCCTGCTGGTGCTCCGGACCGCACTGCTCGTTCCCATCGCCGCCGGACTGACTCACGGGGCCGCCGCCGTCGGTCTGATCTAGATCGCGAACGCCGGCTCCTACTCGAACTTCGTTTCGCAGATCGTCACTGTCGACGCCGACGGCACCTCGGATCGAGCGCCGGCAGCGACTCGAACGGTCCACGCCGTCACGTCTGCGGCCGACGCCTCGAGCGATATCGGTCGACCAATAGAATCAGTATCCCCGATATCGCCACGAGTTGTAATCAGTATATGGACTCGGATCTACCAAAGAAATATAATACTGTACGTTTCTCTTACTCAGCGGTTCGAAAGAAGTCGACCGATCGCCAGCAAGCTCGATTCGAAGCGGCATTCGCCCGAATAAACCACTGGATTCCGCCCATCTACTGGGAGATCGTTGTGCCTCCACCCGAAACGGTCGAGAGAAGCCAAGATCCCATTATCGATCACTTATGATCGGATTACCTGCACATTCACCCTCCGAGGGGCGAAACGGATTCCCGCCCACGCCGAGGCCGTCACGACATCGCCTGAGACGGACCCGTCACGGAGTTCCGCGGTCAGCCCTGCGGATCGCTCGAACGGTCCGGGCATCGAACGCAGGTGTACGAACCGATTCAGGACCGCTGGCCGTCCACGTAGACGACGCCGTCCTCGAGGACGACGTCGTAGGTCGGCAGGACGATGTCGTCGTCGGCGAGCTGTTCGCCCGTCTCGAGGTCGTACGACCAGCCGTGCCACGGACAGGAGATGATCTTCTCGTCGTCGGCGTAATCCTTCTCGACGCGCTTACCCGGTTCGACGAACTCGCCGACGAGTTTCCGGCCGACTTTGCCGCTCGCGACCGGCCCGCAGTCGTGGAGACATCGGTTCCGGACCGCGTAGAACTCCCCGTCGACCCGGAGGACGCCGACCTGCGCGCCGTTTACCTCGACGAGTTCGCGGTCGCCGTCCTCGAACTCGGCTTCGGGTTTCACCTCGATCAGTTCCGCGGTGCTCACAGACCGAACACCTCCTTGGCGTTCTCCGAGAGGATCTGCTTCTTCTCGTCCTCGGAGAGGAAGGGGAGGTCCGCGACCGTCGTCGGCCGGTCGTAGTCCCAGTGGGGGTAGTCCGAGGCGTACAGCAGGCTGTCCGTCCCGATCATGTCGAAGCAGTCCTCGAGGTAGCTCGAGTCGGCCGACACCTCCAGCGGCTGCGTGCCGTAGTAGAAGTCGGAGATGTACTCGCCGGGCTTCTTCTCGAGCAGCGGCGCCTCCTCGGGCCGCTTGAGGTACTCCTCGTCGAGACGCGTCATCAGGCCGGGGAGGTAGGTGACGCCCGATTCCATGAAGACGATGTCCAGATCCGGGAACTTCTCCGGAACGCCCTGACAGACGAGGCTGACGATCTGGGACATGTTCGACTCGAGGAAGCCCAGCGTGTGCGTCTCGATCATCTCCTGGTAGCCGGCGCGGACGTACTCGTCGAGGCCGGCGCCGCCGGTGTGGAACACCGCCGGAAGACCCAGTTCCTCGCAGCGTTCGTAGAGCGGGTCGTACTTGCGGTTGCCCAGCGGCGGGGTCGCGCCGGCGGTGACGAAACAGGCGCCGACGTAGGCGTCGTCGTCCCCGACCCGGTCGAGGATCTCGTGGGACGCCTCGAGGTCGCCGTACGGAATCGGTGCGAGGCCGTGGATCCCGTCGTCCGGATCGAGGACCTCCTCCCGCATGTACTCGACGTAGGCCTTCGCGAACGCGCTCTGACGGTCGTCGTCCGCGGTCGTCCCCGCGCCGGCGAGGATCAGATGCGAGATCAGCAGCGTCTCGTCGACGCCGATCGACTCCATTCCCTCGCGGATGCGCTCGGGCGTCTCGGGCTCGTCGGGGTACGAGGAGTGCTCGCGGGTGACCTTCCCGTGGGCCTGTCGGTCGCCGGTCGAGAAGGGGAAGAAGGAACTGAGGTTCTGTTTCGCCCCCTTCTCGTCGAAGTTGCTGCCCTCGAACTTCGTCTTCCAGGGCTCCTCCATGTACTCGGCGACGTCGTGGAACGACTCCATGTAGTGGCAGTCGCCGTCGATGACGTAATACTGGTCTAACGTCTCCTGTCTCGGTTGGCTCTCGTCCGGCTCGAGCATGGTCGTACAACCGCCGTATCGGCGTATATAGCTGTACTCCACGGAACGAGCTTCCGGCATCGGTGGCTAATTATAGCCGCGCTCGGCGTTCTCGCGGTTGGTTTGAAGTAATCAAAGCCGTTCGAAACCGCCATCTCGAGGGATCGAGGGGTGGTATTTGACAAGCATACGTGTGTAAGACTAGTCGGCGGAGACGGACGAACGCGACCGAGTAGCGCGAATACCTGACGCCCGTCGCGAGGAACGGAATTGAGCGTATCAAACTGACGGTCGATCCGCGTCGGAGCGGTTCGAGTGCAGGTTCACCTCGATGGCGTTCGCGGCTCGCATGACCTTCTCCGACAACGCTTCCCGGAATCGGGCGCCGCTCCAGTTGCTCGCGGACCCCGAGAGGCTGATCGCACCGAGGACGCGCCCGCCGTCGTACCGGATCGGCGTCCCGACGCCGCGGAGCCCCTGCATGTGCTCCTGATCGTTCAGCGCGAAGCCGCGCTCCCTGACGGCCTCGAGTTCGGCGACCAGTTCGGACTCGTCCGTGATCGTCGACGACGTGTAGGAGACGAGGCCGTGGTCCTCGATAATCTGCGCGACGCGGTAGTCGGGGAGGTGGGCGAGGATCGCCTTCCCCGCGGCGGTGCAGTGCAGGAGGGACTGGGGACTGTCCCGTTTTTGCGGGTGAAAGTCCGTCCCGATCGCGTTCTCGCCGAAGGCCTCCTGGAGCACGAGCAGTCGACCGTCGTGCTCCGTCATGAGGTGTGCGCAGGCGTCGGTATCGTGGGCCAGCCGGTGGATCTCCGCCTTGGCCGCGCGGTAGAGTTCGTTCTGAATGCGAACGTGATCCCCGTAGGGCAGCAACTCGAGGCCGAGCCGATACGCCCCGTCGTCCTTCCGGACGACGCCGCGGGACTCGAGCGTCGAGAGGTAGGTGTGAGCGGTCCCCGGCGAGAGTCCGACGGCCTCGGCGGTGGCCGAGACCGTCGACCCGCCCGTCGCCCGCAGGTGCTCGAGGATATCGAACACCCTGTCCGCGGATCGAATCCGCCGTGAGTCGTCGTCCGAACTCATGCGCTTACGTATGGATTCAAAGCGCAATACTCTTTTGCTCATATCAAATACCGGCGGCCCGGTCCCGCGCCGATCGCGGCCTCGCTGGCCGTCTCGAGGTCCGTTACCGACGGTCGTGGTTCACCCTCTCGGGCAGTCCTCGAGACGCACAGACAGCGGGCCGAGACCGAACCCGTCATCACGTCCATACCGTCGTAAATTCTGGACGAATGCAGTCTGTTCATCCGTGTGACACGCTATTTCACTAGTCAGATTCTGGAATGAATTACACTAACCCTACTTCTATCCGATATAATAGTCGATTGTAATATAGTATATTTGCTAGTCGATGGTTGTAATGTCTGTTCCCGTATTTAGACGATATCGTTCCGCTGCAAATTCGATCCACCGTTCCTGCTCCCCGCTCGAGACGCCCGTCTCGAGGACAATCAGTACTTAGGATTTGTCAACGAAGCGTTACTGATCCGCTATCGCGGTCGCCAGCTGATCCGACCGCGCGGAAGCGCTCGATCCTGGAACCGCGTCGAGGCCCTGGAGATGCCACCGATCACCGGTTGAGGCCGCCGGATAGGAGTCGCCCCGCACCGGGTACCTGGGTGCTGACCTCGAGGTGGTCGAGGATCTCGTAGGTGGTCGCGGTCGCCGCGGAGAAGACCGGCAGGCCGAACCGGTCCTCCGCGGCCTGGATCGCGTTCAGCGACGGCATCTGGACGCACGACGAGAGGACGAGGGCGTCGGCGGCGTCGGTGTCGAGGTCGTCCGCGATGCTCACGAGGTTCCGCTGGTCCAACTGGGCGACCTCGAGGTTGTCGGGACACTCGAGGGTCTCGTAGTCGATTACGTCGACGCCGGCACTCTCGAAGTAGTCGATCACCGTCTGCGTGAGCTCCTCGACGTACGGCGCGATCAGCGCGATCTCCTCGGCCTCCAGGCGCTCGAGGGCGCGGACGAGCGCGCCGGCGCTGGTCACGACGGGCGCGTCGGCGTCGTTCTCGACGGTCCGCTGGTGGAGCGTCGACTCGCTCTCCTCGTGGTAGCCCGGTCCCTGCGCCATGATCCCGATGAGACACGCGTAGGCGAGGACGTCACAGCGGGCGTCCGACAGCAGGGTCGCACAGTCCTCGGACTGTTCGTCCATGCGCTCGAGTTCCTCCTGCGTGACGCTTTGCATCCGCATGCGACTGGAGTGGAAGGTGAACGTCTCGCCGTAGTGGTCCGGCCGCGCTCGCAGCATCGCCGGAATCTCCGTCTCCATCGTGACGTTCGAACTCGGGACGATCAGCCCGACGCGAAAACTGTCGCTCATGGGTCACCCGCTCGTACGCCGTCGAGCGCATAGAAGGTTCGGCCGGCGTTAGCCGTACCGAGAGGACTGCCGACGACCGGTCGACCGAACAGGTTCGTGCAAAACGACGAGTGGCTGGCAACCTATCCGTCTCGTATGACTGCAAACGCGTGTACTGGCTGGGACAACACCGGGTGCGAGGGGACCGAGTACTGTCCGCCCCGCTGCCCGCGGTTCGTCGATCGGCAGGGTACGGCCCTGTTGATTCGCCCGTACGATCCCGACCGGTACGACGCGCTGGTCGCGATGTACGAGTCCATCCAGACGTCGACGATGGGGCTCCCACCGAGCAGACGGGAGACCCTCGAGCGGTGGATTCACGGACTCGCGGCCGACGGCTGGAACCTGCTCGCGACGCTCGGCGACGACGTCGTCGGCCACGTAGCCGTCGTCCCGGCCGACGCCACCGACCCGGAGTTCGTCATCTTCGTCCACCCCGAGTTCCAGGATCGCGGCATCGGCACGGAACTGCTACAGCAGGTCGTCGCCTACGCCGACGATCGGAACTACGACGAACTGAACCTCAACGTCTCCCGGGAGCAACGCCGCGCGATCGCCGTCTACGAGAAGGTCGGGTTCGACGTGACCGCCACCAACCAGATGGATCTAGAGATGCGGTTACCACTGGCCGACGAGCGGGTCGCAGCTGTCCAAAAACCGCCGGCGACCCGCGACCGATAGCACCGCTGAGCGTCCCCTCCCCGCTACTACTACCATTGATCCGCTGCCCGAGCCGATCCCGGATACCGCGTTCGTTCGCTGATGTGAAACGCGAGGCGCGAATCGCCGTTCCGGCCGCTCTCGTTTCGGACATTGTCGCGGAAGCACCGCGATTCGCGCCGATTTCGGGACCGAACGCGGCGGGAGATCACGTGATACCGCACGCTTATCCCCCTATCGTAATATAGAATCTTCTCTAATCGTATTTTGTAATCTACTGGGGCGCGAGCGGTGGACACCACAAACACTATGGCACCGTACTTCGTCAGTGCGTACCATGAGCGGTGAAACGACCGACGCGCCGGTACTGATCGCCGGTGCCGGACCAGTCGGCATGACGGCGGCGCTAGCGTTGCACGCACGAGGAGTCGAGACGACGATTCTCGAGGCCGAACCCGAAGACCGGGATCGGTCCGGGAGCCGGGCCATCTACGTCCACGGCTCGACGCTTCGCACGCTCGAGCGAGTCCACCCCGGACTGGGAACCGACCTCGTCGAGGAGGGGCTCGTCTGGCCGACTCGACGGACCCTGTACAAGGGGAAGGAAGTGTTCAACCGGACGTACGATTCCCCCGGCGGCTCCGGCGACATCCCCCACTTCACCAGCGTCCCGCAGGTCGTCACCGAGCAGTACATGCTCGACGCGCTGGACGAGGTCGGGATCGACATCCACTGGGAAGCCGAAGTCGAGACCGTCGACTCCTCGGCCGACGGCGTCCACGTGGAAACGAGCGACGGCCGCGAGTGGTCGGCCGAGTACCTGGTCGGCGCCGACGGCGGCGGCTCGACCGTCCGCAAGGAGATCGGAGCGAACTTCGAGGGCGACCAGTCCGAGAACGCCTTCATCATCGCCGACGTCGAGGACGAGGCGATCGAGGACGGTCACGAGGACCTCGAGCGGATGTTCCACTACGACGCGCCCGAAGCCGACGGACGGAACGTCCTGCTCGTTCCCTTTACCGGCGGCTGGCGCCTCGACATCCAGTGCATCGAGGACGACGACCCCGAGGAACTCAGCAGCGACGAGCGGATGCGGGAGTTCGTCCGCGACGTCATGGGCGAGGAGTACGAGGACAACCTCAAGTGGGTCTCCTCGTACTACTTCCTCCAGGTGATGGCGGACACGTTCGTCGACGATCACCGACGCGTGCTGCTGGCCGGCGAGGCCGCCCACCTGCTGGCGCCCTTCGGCGCCCGCGGGATGAACTCCGGCATCGCCGACGCCGACGAGGCCGCCTCGGCCATCGCCGTCGCGCTCGACGCCCGCACGGACGCGGTCGCCCGCGACGAGGTCGAACTGTACGGGGCGCGCCGCGAGAAGGCCGCCGAATACAACCTCGGCGCGGCCGGACAGGCCCTCGAGTACCTCCAGGGCGACGATCCGGTAACGGTCCTCCGGAAGGAGGTCGCCGCCTCGATGTCCGACAAGTTCGAGACCGCCGGCGAGTGGCTCGACGACGCGCCGTACGGTCCCCACGGTGCCCCGCCGATCGTGTCGACCGGGAGCTACTGACCACCGGCCACCGGCCGGATCGAAGTCGCACTCGTTTTCGACGTTTTCTCGCCGCGAGACTGCAATCCTGCGTTCGATTTCCGAACGGCCGTTCGGCTGCTCGGACGCGAGTCGCGCGAAAAGGAGCGCCGGTTCAGGCCAGGTCCAGTCGCTTGGCGACCCAGTGGTCGCGGCCGGCCATCACGAACGCCTGTTCGTTCTCGAACTCGGTCCGCTCCGCGACGAACTCGTCCCACTCGCCGTGGGGAACCGTCTCGAGGTCCGCGGCCGAGGTGGCCTCGCTGGGGCTCTCGGCGACCAGTTCGTCGAACGTCTCGAAGTCGGTCCGCTCCGCGACGAAGGCGTCGTCGAACACGTCGGTGATCGGAATTTCCTCGCCCTCGTCGTACACCTCGTCGGCGTCCGGGAGGTCGTCTCGCTTCGCTGCGGCGTCTTCGAGATCCGTTTCGAGTACCATACGCCCATTCTCGAGCGCCATCACGTAAATCCATTCCATTTCCGCCGCGGTCCGCGTCGCTGAAACGATCTTGATCGCGGAGATTGTGACCGAGCGATCGACCGCTGCGCCGGCAGCGGCCGGATCCGAATCGGCCTCGAGGAGCAGGGATCGGACGACGGACCGGTGTCACCACTCGGTGGGAACACGAGACGCGCTTATCACGACCGTCCCCGTACCATCCCCTATGTACGACGTCCTACTCGCGATCGATCAGCACAAATCCCGTGCCCTCGCGCAGGCCGCGACGATCACGGGCATTCCAGTCGAGACGGACGCGATGCGGGTCCGGGTGCTCCACGTCTTCACGGAAAACCCGGACGGCGCGACGATCCAGCAACTGGGTGCGGCGAAGGCGGTCGAACGCGCGCTCTCCGAGCGCGGAATCGAATACGTCCTCGAGGAGCGCAGCGGCGACCCGGCCGCGGAAGTCCTCGAGCACGCGGCGGAACACGACGTCGACCTGATCTGCCTGGCCGGTCGAAAGCGCTCGCCGACGGGGAAGGCGCTGTTCGGGAGCGTCACGCCGTGATCCTGAAGAGCGCCCGTCCCGTGCTCGTCTGCGACGAAGACGACGACGAGACGGATCGGGCGTAGCGAGTCGGGAATCCACGTCCCGGTTCGGTCCCGAACCATGATTATCGGCGGCCGCGTATCGAGCGAACGATCCGAGACAATGAGCGATCGATGCCCCGCGACTGCGCGACCCCGGGAGAGTACCGCGACGAACCCGACGCCCGTCGGTACGCCCGCCGTCGGGAGACGGACGATCGTCGAGCGATCGACGGTCGGGACGCGGACGCGGAGACCGACCGCAGCCGAGCGGAGGTGGTCCGCGTGACCGATCCCGCGTACCTCGTCGTCGGCGGCGGCAACGGACTCGGTGCCGAGACGGCGACGGAACTGGCCCGCGAGGGGGCGAACGTCGTCGTCTCCGATCTGGGAACCGCCGTCGACGGGACGGGATCCGACCCGGCGCCGGCCCGCGAGGTCGCCGAGGAAATAGAGAGTGAGATCGACGGCGCCTCGGCGGTCGCCCACTTCGGCGACGCGGCCGACGCCGACGACGCGACCGAGGCGGTCGAGACTGCGCTCGAGGCGTTCGGCCGACTGGACGGGATTGCCAACTTCGCGGGAATCCTCCGGGACGGGATGTCGTGGACCCTCTCCGACGAGGACTGGGACGCCGTCGTGCGGACGCACCTCCGGAGTAACTTCACGCTGTTGCGGGCGGCGGTCCGACACTGGCGCGAAACCGATGACCCGCCCGAAGACCGCTCGGTTCTTGCGGTCAGTTCCAGGGGCGCGCTCGGGAACGTCGGCCAACTCGCGTACGCGAGCGCCAACGCGGGGATCCTCGGTTTCGTCCGGGCGGCCTCGACGGAACTCCACCGGCAGGACGTCCGCGTCAACGCGCTCGTCCCGAACGGCTACACGCGGATGACCGAATCGATCCCCGAAGAGCACCGCCCGTACACGCGCGAGGAGATGCCGCCCGAGGACGTCGCCCCCGCCGCGGTCTACCTGCTGAGCGAGGCCGCAGCCGACGTGACGGGCGTCACGGTGACCGCCGCCGGCGACGAGATCGGCATCCTCTCGGAGCCCCGGCAGATCCGGACCGGCGTCGCCGAGGATGGGTGGACGGTCGACGCCGTGGACGAGGCCTTCGACTCGATCGCCGACGGCTACGAGACGACGCGGACCGAGCGGTTCCTCTGACGTCCCTGCGGTGGAAGAAGCGCCGCTGGGACGCCGGGCTGGGATACCGGAATCGGGGGCCGTCCCACGCAGTCGACCCGAAAAATCAGTCCGCGGGCTGTTCGATGTTGGCGTCGAACACCTGCTGGGACGAGAAGACGCCGCGACAGTCCTCGCAGACCATCTGGCGCTGGATCGCGTACTCCCAGAGCTTGCCGCCGCAGTCCAGACAGTCGAAGTGTGCTCGGACGAACGGATCCTCGTCGACGTACGGGTTGTCGAACTCGGCCATACGGGAATGCTATGGGCTACAATCTATAAGAGTATTACCCAATCGGGAACCGTTCGGCCGGGCTCGGACGCCCTCGAAACCGCGAAAACGGGACCGCGATCGCGTTACTCGTCGATCGCGGCTTCGGCGTAGAAGTTCATCGACTCGAGGATCGGTCGATCGGTCATGCCCAGCAGGATCGCCTCGTCGTCGGGTTCGTGGTGGTGGGGCTCGTCCGGCGGGACGACGAAGATGTCCCACTGCCCCCACTCGAGGGCCTCGTCGCCGACGTGGGTCGCGCCCTCGCCCTCGATGACGAAGTAGACCTCGACGGCGTTGTGGAAGTGGGGGTCGGTCGGGCCGTCGTTCAGCAGTTGCGCCCGGAAGGACATGGTCGGGAACAGCGGCGGTTCGCCCGTGGCCGGGTTGATGTACGCGAGGCTGTGCCCGTCGTGGGGGTCCGGATCGTCGTTGTCCGCCCGCTGGCGCAGCGCCTCGAGCATCTCGTCCCAGCCGAAGCGGTACGGCGGCGTCGGCTCCTTGTTGCCCTGAAACGGGCCGGGGATGGAGCCGTCCGAGCCGTCGTCCTCGGGTCGGCCGCGGCCGTACTGGGAGTCCCAGTAGCCCTGCGTCTTCGTGACCGGCTGGCGCTCGAGTTCGTGGTTCTCGAAGACGTGGGAGTTGTTCAGCGTGTCCAGGAACAGCGGCAGGTCGAGGACGTCGAGCCACGCGGCGGTTTCGTCGGAGTCGTTGACGTGGTCGTGCCACTCCCACTGGGGCGTCGTGACGAGGTCGTTGTCGCGCATCGGGAACTCCTCGCCGGCGACGACCGTCTTCATGTCCTCGTGACCGTCGATGGTGAACCGAAGCGCACTGGCGGCGTGCCGGTGGGCGGGAGCGGTCTCCCCGGGTGAGACCGTCTGGACGCCGACGTAGATCGTGTTCGAAATCGCGTTCTGGGCGTTGATCGGCACCGCGACTCGTCGCTGGAACCCCGGCGGCAGATCGGCGATGGGCACGTCGTCCTCGATGCCGTCGATGGCGGCCTGGATGTCCTCCCACTTCCAGATGTCCGCTTCGAGGTCGTCGAGGAGGTTCCCCATGTCGTCTTCGACTTCCCAGAGCGGGCGGAGATCGTTCTGGTCGAGGAGGCTCCGCGTATCGGAACTCAGCTCTAGGAGGTCCTCTGGTTCTTGCTGTGCCATGTGCGTATGTTCGTCGAACGATACCATAAGTGTGTTGGAGGCCCCTGAGCCGTGTGCGCCCGCTGCGGGTCGCGGGCGCGGCGTCCGTTCCGGAACCGCCTCACTGCGAGAGAACCTCAATGATCGTTCGAGACGGTCGGTAGCCGAGAAAGGATGTTTTATGTGGTCGGGTCGCGGTTGTCATACCATGCGACTCGTCAGATTCAACGACGATCGGCTCGGTCTGCTGACCGACGACGGCATCGTCGACGTCACCGACCGACTCGGCCTCGAGACGAACGACCCCCTCAAGGAGTACGCCCGCAAGGACCTCGACGCGAGCGAGTACGAGGGCGAGGACGCCGACTACGACCGCGAGGAGGTAACCATCGAGGCGCCGGTCCGCCGTCCCGGCAAGGTGATCGCGGCGCCGCTGAACTACGAGAACCACGTCGAGGAGGCGCTGGCCGACAAGGACATCGTCACCGAGGAGTGGTTCACCATCGAGGACAAGGGCTACTTCCTCAAGGCCCCCTCGAGCGTCGTCGGCCCGGCCGATGGCATCGAACTACCGTTCAACGACCGGCGCGTCGACCACGAGATCGAACTCGGCTTCGTCATGGGCGAGGACGTCAAGGACATCGACGCCGAGGACGCCTGGGACGCGGTTCTCGGCTACACGATCCTGCTCGACGTCTCGGTTCGCGGTGATCAGGACCGCTCGAATCGGAAGTCCTACGACACGTTCACCGTCATCGGCCCCTGCGTCACGACGCCCGACGAGTTCGATGACCCCCACGACCTCGAGATGGAACTCCAGCTCAACGGCGAGACCAAACAGCAACAGAACACCGGCGGCATGATCTACAGCTGCGGCGACATCGTCGAGTACGCCTCGATCGGCGCGACCATCGAAGCCGGCGACGTCATCACCACCGGGACGCCCGCGGGCGTCAGCGCGATCGAGGGCGGCGACACCATCGACGCCGAGATCGAGGACGTCGGGCAGATGACCGTCGAGGTCACCGAGCGCGACGTCGCCTTCGCGGACGTCGACGTCGAGAAGAGCCAGAAGGACGACTGACGCCAGAGACGGCGGTTCCGACGCGACGTATTTTTAACGGGCGCCGACAGCGACCGACGAGAGCGGTGCGACCTGCGGGAGCGAGGCAACCGACGAAAGTGGGGCGACCTGCGGGAGCGAGGCATCCTACGGGAGCGAGGCGACCGCGCGGACGGCGTCAGTCGTCCAGCGACACCAGCGCGTCGAGCGCGACCGCTCGGTCCGACTGCGCCAGCAGCGGATTGACCTCGATCTCGGTGATCTCCTCGCGGGCGTCCAGCAGGTCGCCGACGGTGACGATGGCCTCGGCGACAGCCTCGCGGTCGACCGCCGGCGATCCGCGGTAGCCGTCGAACAGCGGCGACGCCTCGAGGTCGCGAGTCATCGCGACCGCCTCGGCCGTCGAGATCGGCGCGAGCCGGTGGCTCGTGTCCTGCAACACCTCGACCGTCACCCCGCCCAGGCCGACGAGGACGGTCGGGCCGAACGACGGGTCGCGCGTGCCGCCGACGATGACCTCGAGGCCGGCGTCGAGATCGACGGCCTCCTCGACGAGCACCGCGGCGTCGACGTCGCGTTCCGCCGCGGCCTCGAGAATCTCCGCGGCGGCCGTTCGCACCGCGTCCGGACCCTCGAGGTTCACGTGGACGCCGATCCCGCCGGCCCACTCGCTCTTGTGCTGGACCGACGGCGCGGCGACCTTGACGACGACGGGGTAGCCAAGCGACTCGGCCGCCTCGACCGCCGCGTCCGGCGAGCGGACGGTCTCGCCGTCGGGGACCGTCAGCCCCCGCTCGGCGAGCAGCCCCTTCGCTTCGGCCTCGGTCAGCGCGGTCCGCCCCTCGGCGAGGGCCGCCTCGATCGGATCGGTCGGCTCAGTCATCCGCGCTCACCCCCTCGTCCGCGGCGAGTTCCGGATCGGCGTTACGCCGGGCGTACTGCACGAGCGCGCCGACGCCGTCGGCCGCGCGTTCCGGCGCCCGGTAGGTCGGGATGCCGAGGTCCTCGAGCGCGGGCAATTTCTCGTCGAGGATCGCCCTGGGACCGCCGGTGGCGAAGACGATCGGTTTTTCCACCTCGTCGACGAGGCCCTCGAGCGCCTCGGTCGGGTAGCCGAGCCCGCCCTCGTACAGTTCGTAGACCAGCACGATGTCGACGTTGTCGTCGCGGGCGACGGCGGCGACCACGTCGCCGAACTCGGGCATGGGTCGGGCGGTGTCGACCGGGTTGGCCGAGAACGTGATTCCGGGGAGGATTTCCTCGACGACGTCCTGGGTCTCCTCGGTGAGCGACGGCAGCCTCGCCCCCGCGGCCTTCAGCCGGTCCGTGATCGCGATTCCCGGCCCGGCCTGGGCGGTGACGACGCCGACGTTCGGCCCGTCCGGTTCCGGACAGGTCGCGAGCGCCTGGCCGGCGTCCAGCAGTTCGGGCGACGAGCGGACCGTCGGGACCCCGTACTGGGCGAAGCCGGCCTCGTACAGTTCGTACTCGCCGGTGAGCGCGCCGGTGTGGGACTCCGCGAAGTCGCCGACGTCCTGCTCGCCGACGTTGTAGGCCACGACCGGCGTCTCGGACTCGCGGCAGGTCTCGAGGAGGTCCCGTCCCCGATCGGTCCCCTCGACGTGGAGGAGGATCGCGTCGGTCTCCGCGTCGCCGTCGAAGTACTCGATCGCCTCCCGGAAGCCGACGTTGGCCCGGTTCCCGAGACCGACCATCGCCGAGATTCCGATCCCGGCGTTCTCGGCCTGAAACGCGACCGCGTACGCCAGCCCGCCGCTCTGGGCGACGATCGCCAGGTTTCCGGCGGGGATGCTCTCGATGTCCGTCGCGAACGTCGCGTACAGATCCTTCGAGGGCGCCAGAAACCCGCTCGTGTTCGGGCCGAGCAGGGAGACGTCGCCCTCGTCGGCGGCCGCGACGAGACGTTCCTGTAGCTCCTCACCCTCCGGGCCCGCTTCCGAGAAGCCGCCGGCGAAGATGATCGCGGCGCCGATGCCCGCCTCGCCGCACTCGGCGACGACGTCCGGAACCACCGACGCGGGGACGCACAGCAGCGCCAGATCCACGTCGCCGTCGATCTCGGTCACCGAGGAGACGAACTCCCGGTCGAAGACGGTCCCCGAGGCCGACGGGTTGACCGGGTACACCGGCCCGCCGAATTCGATCGCGTTGCTCATCGCTTCGTACCCGATCTTCCCCGGCGTCGCGGAGGCCCCGACGACCGCGATACCGCTGGGATCGAACAAGTTCGTGACCGACATACCGGAGCTATTGTTCGAACGGGGTGAAAGCGTTTTCCATGGCGGGCGGGAACGACCGCCATACCGAGCGGCCCGTTGCGGTTCGTCACCGATCGATCGATCCACTACGGCTTCCGTCCATCTGCTACGGTTTGGCACTGAACTCGACGAACGCCTCGAGTTTCTCGCGCGCGTCCGACAGCACCGACGAGCCGTGGAAGACCAGTCCGGCGTCGAACTCGTACTCGAGGAGTCGCTCGAGGTTCTGGTCGGCGGCCTCGAGATCCGCGGAGAAGTAGGCGGTGGGGAGGACGAAGTACCCTTCGGGGAGGCCCCGGGAGTCCGAGCCGAAGACCGCGTCGGCGAGGACTGCGAAGTCGTCGTCCTCGGCGACCAGCGCGTGGTGGCCGGGCGTGTGTCCCGGGACGTGGACGGCCGTGAACGGCCCGATCTCGTCGCCGTCGCCGTAGCGTCGGTCGACGAGCGCGTCGTCGACGGCTTCGCCCTCCGGAACGAACACCGTGACGTCGTAGCGCTCCCGCACGGCCTCGAGGCCCCCGGAATGGTCGCCGTCGCCGTGGGTGACGATCACCCGCTCTGGCTCGAGGCCGATCTCCTCAAGGCCCTCGAACAGCGCGTCCGTCGTGTCCGGCAGTCCCGCGTCCACGAGCGTCGGGACGTCGGCGTCGACGAGGAAGGCCCGGTATCTGGCCTCGCCATCGTCCTGTACCGTGATATCGTACACGTCGGGGAGTATCTCGGTGTACATCGGTAGCGCTCTATTCCGAGGGACGTGATAAATATACTGTCCGGGTCGACCCCGGGACGGTCGGCCGCGCTACTCGCCGAAGAACTCGGTGTAGACCGTCTCCCGTTCGACGGTTCCGGTGTCGGTTCGCGGCAGCGATTCCGTGGTCACCACGTACTCGCGGGGCCGCTTGAAGTTCGCGAGGTGGTCGTGCTCCGTACAGAACCGGTCGAGGTCGTCGGTCTCTATGTCCTCGTTCGTACAGACGACGCAGGCGACGCGGTGGCCCCACTGTTCGTCCTCGAGGCCGACGACGACGGCCTCGTCGACGCCCTCGTAGGTCTCGACGACCTCCTCGACCTCCTCGGGGTAGATGTTCTCGCCGCCGCTGACGATCATGTTGTCGACGCGGCCGACGATGTAGAGGAAGCCGTCCTCGTCGACCTCGGCGACGTCGCCCGTGCGGATCCACTCGTCGTCGACGAGCAGTCGTTCGGTCGCCTCGGGGCGATCCAGGTAACCGTCGCAGGTGCCGGGACCGCGGACGAGCACCTCTCCCGTGCCGCCTGGGCCGACGGTCGCGTCGGGGTCCGGATCCTCGTCGGGGTCGGCGGCCTCGACGACCCGCACCTCGGAGACGAACGACTCCTTGCCGATCGAGCCCGTGTGTTCCTCCTGGACGGACGGGTGAGCGAACGTCAGGTTCGGGCCGCCCTCGGTCAGTCCGTACGTGTTGTAGACGCCGTCGGTCAGCTGTTCCGAGGCCTTCTCGACGAGCCGCTCCGTGACGATCGAGCCGCCGGTCCGGATGTACGAGAGGGTGTCGATATCGTACCCCGCCTCGCGCTGGCGATCCGCGATGCCGTGCAGTTGCGTCGGGACCGCGAGGAGCCCGGTCACGTCGTGCTCGGCGATGAACTGGAGCGTCTCGTCCGGATCGAAGTCGGACTGGACGACCAGCGTCGCGCCGGCCTGAATGTGGGGCAGGATCCAGGCGTCGCAGGTCACCATGTGATACCACGGCGTCGTGACCAGCGCCGTGTCGGTCTCCTCGATCCCCATCTCCATGATCACCTGCGTGCTCCCGTGCCACAGCTCCTCCTGACCGAACAGCACGGCCTTCGGCTTGCTCGTCGTCCCGCTCGTGTAGAACACGCCGTGTTCGTAGTCCGGATGCGGTTCCACGTCGTCGGTCGACGCGTCCGACAGGACGACGTCGTAGGACTCGACGTCCTCGCGGTCGATCGAGCGCTCGCCCGCGTGCACGCCCAGTTCGATCTCCGTTCGCTCGAGGACCTCGAGCGCCTTGTCGGCGTTCGCGTCGTCGAAGACGAGGATCGCCGCGTCCGTCGGCTCGAGCATCGAGGCGAGCGCGCCCGGACTGTCGCGGAACGGCAGTTGCACGTTGCCGCGGCCGCGTTTCTGGCCCGCGATCATCATTTCGATGGGCATCGGGCCGTTGACCGCCAGCGTCGCCGTCCGTCGCTCGGGAACGCGCTCGTCCAGCGCGTTCGCGAGTCGAGTCGTTCGGTCGTCTAGCTCCCCGTACGTCATCGATCGCCCGTCGTCGGTAACGACGGCCGTCTCCGACGCGTGTCGTCGAACGGTTCGGTTGAATGTGTCGATGAACTCCATACAGATTACTCGTCTATGTATGGGAGGCGTTAGCGGTGGTATTAATGATTATGGAAAAAGGGACGGACGAATACATTCGGGTCGAGAGGTGAGGTCGTGACCAACACCGACGGGAAGTCGGCTACCGGACTGCTGTTTCGCGTGGCTCGCTGTTCGCTGCCATCGAACGAGTAGCCTAATCTGCGAATCTCTTCCTGCGGAGTGCGCGCAACTCGAGCGATTTCCCTGCCAAAAAACGAATCCTGAGCCGGTACCGCAGCTTGAGGGCCTAACGTTCGGTATAAAGAAACGCAATGCGACACCGACGTAGAGCGGACGAACTGATATCAGTCCCCAGCAGCGAACGCGGCGTAAATCGTCGCTGAGAGAGGTGCTCGCAGGTGTCCAGGGAATGATCCACGTGTGATCGGAACCCCCTCTCGAGCGGCCATGGCCCGCCCGTCACGTCCCGTACCGGTACTTGATCGTGATCGAATCGATCGTCCCCTGGAGCCGCTGCAGGAGTTCGTTCTGGTACGTCTCGTCTTTCATGCGGCCGGTCGGGCAAGCCACGCCGACGGCGCCCTGCAGACGGTCGTCGATCTCGATCGGTGCACCGATCAGTCCCATCCCCTTGACCTGCTGATCCCAGTCGACGGCGTAGCCGCGTTCCCGAACGGCCTCCAGTTCCGCGTACAGTACCTTCCTGTCCGTGATCGTCTCAGCCGTCAACCGCTCGAGTCCGTGCGTGTCGACGATGGTCTCGATCCGGTCGTCCGGCAGGTGCGCGAGGATCGCCTTCCCCGTCGCGTTCGAGTGCAGCGGGATGATCATTCCCGAGTAGATCCCCAACTCGAGCGAGCGCTCGCCGGACTCCTTGTGTAGGATCACCGACTGCCCCGCTTCCTCGACGACGAGCGTGACTAGCTCGCCCGTCTCCGTCGCGAGTTCCCGGAGTTTCGGTTCCGACACCTGGAAGAGGTTGTTTCGGTGCTTGATCCGCGATCCCATCGACAGGAACCGGTGGCTGAGTCGGTACTCGCCGCCCTCGTTGACGACGTAGCCCGTCTCCTGAAGCGTTCGCAGGTAGACGTGAGCCGTGCTCTTGGGGACGTCCATTTGAGCCGCGACTGCAGACGGACCTGCACCGTTCGTCTCCCAGAGGACGTCCAGTACGTCGAACGCGCGGAGCACCGATTTCATGGGGGGCGTGCCGTCGGGCATACCCGTATGGTACCTCTCGCTCTCCTTAAATAGTCCGATTATGTTAGACGCCGATCGGGCAACGCCGGCGAACGCCGTAGCGACGGACGAACCTCGCTCTCTCCTGCGCTGAATGCGTGAACACTTCATTACAGCCATACATCTGTAATTACACGGTCGCTCCATCGACTCGAGCGGGCGAGTCGCGCCAGTCTGGCGATCTGAGACCGTCCATTATTTTTGGACGTAGGCAGCGCATGAGTTCCGCGAGTACAGGTATGCGTCGGTAAAGTCGCAGGAACGCGGGATATCGGCGGAGAGAACGGACGCCGACGACGACCTACCGGTCACGGGTAGCAATCCAGTATCGACGATAGCGCGAATCGGTCGCCGAGGGACCGACGGTGTCCAACAGTAGTAAACGGAAGAAGCGGCAAAACGGTCAGCGATACGGACAGGAACCGGCTCGACCGGCGAACGAGGTCCTCTTCAGCCGCCGATGTACGACTCGACGAACTCGTCGGACTGTAGCGACTCCGTCGTCCCCGTCCGTCGAACGGTCCCGTTCTCGAGGAGATAGAGCCGATCGGCGTGCTCGAGCGCGAACGTGATGTTCTGCTCGCAGAGCATGACCGTCACGTCCAGCTCCGTGATAGCGGTCAGCGCCTCGCTGATGTCGTCGAGGACGACCGGCGCGAGGCCGATCGACGGCTCGTCGAGGATCAAAAACTCCGGATCGCTCATCAGCCCGCGTCCGAGCGAGAGCATCTGCTGTTCGCCGCCGCTCAGGCTCTCGGCGTCCTGGTCGCGTCGCTCTTTCAGTCGCGGGAACAGGTCGAAGACCTCTTCCAGCCGCTCGGCTTCGCCACCGTCGTTCAGGTACGAGCCGAGCCGAAGGTTCCGCTCGACGCTCATCTGGCCGAACAGGTTCCGCCGCTCGGTGCAGTAGAACAGCCCGTTCTTGACGAGGTCGTGCGTCGACGACTCCGAGACCTCCTGGCCGCGGTAGGTGATGCTGCCCTCGTACTCCAGAAACCCGCTGATGGTGTCGACGAGCGTGGACTTGCCCGCGCCGTTCGGGCCGATGACCCCGATGGTTTCGCCCGGCTGGACGTCGAGATCGACGCCGTCGAGCGCCGTCACTTTGCCGTACGAGACCCGGAGATCCGAGACGGACAACAGCGACTCGCTCGAGTCGGCTCCCATCAGAGTTCACCTCCGAGGTACGCCTCTTGGACGGCGGGATCGTTCCGGATCTCCGCCGGCGTTCCGTCCGCGATCTTCTCGCCGAAGGAGATGACGATCACGCGGTCGACGAGGTCGAGCAGGCCGTGCATGTTGTGGTCGATGACGACCAGCGTCATCCCGTCCTCGCGCAGCGAACGGAAGAGCTCCGTGGTGCGATCGACTTCGTCGGACGTGAGCCCGGCGAAGGGCTCGTCGACCAGCAGGAGGTCGGGATCGGTGCCGAGGGCGCGACCGACCTCGAGTCGAAGCAAGCCGGCGTGGGGGAGTTCGTCCGGCCGCTGGGACGCGTACTGCTCCAGTCCGACCCGCTCGCAGATTTCGCGAGCTCGCTCTTCGGTGTCGGCGCGGAAGTCCGACAGCGAGAACAGCGAGTCGGGGACCTGCGAGAGGGCGATGTTCTCGAGGACGGTGCGGTCGTTCAGCGGGCGGAACGTCTGGTACGTGCGAGCGATCCCCTTCTGGACGAGGGCGTGCTGGGGACGGCCGGTGACGTCCTCGCCGCGGTAGGTGATCGTCCCGCTGGTCGGCGGAAAGGTCCCGGACACGCAGTCGAACGTGGTCGATTTACCGGCCCCGTTCGGGCCGATGAATCCCAGGATCTCGCCCTCGTGGACGGTAAACGAGAGGTCGTCGACCGCCGTGACGCTCCCGAACTGTTTCGTGACGTTCTCGAGTCGGAGAACGTCCTCCGTCTGTGCCGTTTCGTCAGCCGAGTGGGTCGAATGCGTACTCATTGTCGTTGTCTTGCAGTCAGTCTCAGGAAGCCGGTTCCGCGCGCTGTTCTCGCCGCTCCATGACGGTGCGACTCAGGTCGGAGAGCCACGGGAGCACGCCCTTGGGTAGCGCGAACAGCACCAGTAGCGCGACGAAGAAGAACAGCACCTGCCAAATTTCGCCGATGGGGGTGCCGAGAATCGGAATCGCGGCGTTGCTCGTCTGGAGCGCGTCTTTGACGAAGTACCAGACGATCCCCGCCGCGGCGGGACCGGTGATCGTCCCCATGCCGCCGAGGAACCCGATCAGGACGACTTCGACACTGACGAACAGTTCGAGGATCTGACCTGGTGCCGGATTGCTGACGGTGTGGACGAGCGTGGCCCCCGCCAGCCCACCGATGACACCGCTCATGGTGAACGCGAACACCTTGAATTTCGCCGCGTTGACCCCGACGGCCCGCACCGCGTCCTCGTCCTCGCGGATCGCCGTGAAGATCGACCCGACGTACGAGCGCGTGAACACGTAGAACAGGGCGTAGATCGCCAGAAATAGCGCGAGTGCGACGTAGTAGTAGACGACCACTCTGTGTTCGAACGTCCCTTCGAAGCCGATCGCCGAGAGGATTCCGATGGGTTCGTCGACCGCGATCAGGGGATCCAACCCCTGCAGGCCGCCTTCGCCGCCGAGCGTGTCGGGAAAGATGTTGACGATCTGGACGAGCACGAGCGGGACGATCAGCGTGATGAGCGCGAGGTACGGACCCCGAAGTCGGAGCGCCGGAACGCCGACGAGGAGACCGGCGATTCCCGCGGCGACGGTTCCCGCGAGGATCGTCAGAACCGGGCTGTATCCGAAGTTGAGGTTGAGCACGGCCGCGGTGTAGCCGCCGATCCCGAAGAACATGCTGTGTCCGAAGCTCAGTTGGCCGGTGTAGCCGGAGACGTAGTCCCAACTCATCGCGAACATCCCCAGGAACAGCGCGCTGGAAAGCTGTCTGAGCGTCAGGACGTCGAGCAGCAGCGGTGCGGAAGCTAAGACAATCAGGCAGACGATGCCAACGAGATACCGTGGGTTACTGACTCGGTGTGTCATACCATCACTTGCACTCGTATGTTCTAGCACGGCGCATATATCTTTCTACTGAGTGGCGACTCGTCCGCTCACAGGAACTGTCTCGCCGCTCGCTGAGAGCGGTTCGATCGGACCGGATCGACCGGTGTGACGCCCGTTCGTGGGTAGGCGTGACATCCGTTCGTGGGCGGGTGTGACGTTCGTGGGTGGAACCGACCGGCGATGCCCACGGACCAGCAAGTCGTGACTGGCGGTCAGTAGCGATCCGAAACGGCCAGTGGGATGGTGGTCCATTGCGACGGATCGAGTGGTCCGTGGTGCCCGTCAGCCGCTCCCGGGCCCCTGCTCTACGTGGAATACGTGGGCTATTACCAGTAAGCTTATTTATACCCGTGTTCACCCACACCATATGCGTGACAAGCAGCCACATAGAACTTGCGAGACGAGCGGCATGAACAGGCGACAGTTCGTCGGACTGGCCGGTATCGGCGCGACCGCGTCCGTCGCCGGCTGTCTCGGTATCGGTGGCTCGGATAGCAGCGGTGGCGGCATTACGATCGGCTCGCTCGCGTTCAAGCCGGAGAGCGCACCGCAGGGAACGGCCCAGAAACAGGCCGCCGAACTGGCCGTCCAAGAACTCAACGACGACGGCGGCGTCCTCGGCGAGGACGTCGAACTGCTCGTCGAGAACACGCAGGGCGAGGCGGAAACGGCCAGTAATCGATACGTCGAACTCGTGTACGAGCAGGAGGTCGACGTGACGACCGGGGTGTTCAGAACGGAGGTAATGAAGGGGATCATGTCCGATATCGCCGAACACGAGACGATCCACATGAGCGGCGGCCACACCTCGCCGGAGATCGCCGAGATGCTCGCCGAGGACTACGAGACGTACAAGTACCAGTTCCGGCCGTACGGGAACGCGACCCGCTGGATCGCGTCGATCGCTGACATGGCCGGACACATGAACGAGCAGGGCGAGTGGGACCGGATCGCGCTGCTCAACGAGGAGTTCGACTGGACCCAGTCGTTCACGCAGGTCCTCCCGGGCCTGCTCGAGGAGCAGGGACTCGAGGTCGTGTTCAACGAGCGGTATCCGGCCAGCACCGAGAACTTCACGCCGTTCTTCGACGGCATCGAGTCCGAAGAGGCCGACGCCGTCGTCATGGGGCAGGCACACACCGCCGCCCCGGCGCTGGTCCAGTGGCGAAACGAGGAACGCGAGTTCGCCGTCTGCGGACAGATCTCCCAGATCGTCGACCCCGGATCGTACGAGCGATTCGACGGGACGCCCCAGTACGCGATCAGCAACGCGCCCGCGGTCCACACCGCGGAGCTCTCCGAGAAGACGAAACCGTTCGCCGAGAGCTACTACGAGGAGTTCGGCGTCTACCCCAACGACGCCTTCGCGTACGCGACCTACGACGGCCTCAAGATGTGGGCCGACGTCGTCGAACAGGTTGAGTCGACGGACGCGGCGGACATCGTTCCGGCACTGGCCGAGGCGAGCTTCGAGGGAACGCGCGGGACGATCGAGTTCAACGGGAAAGATCACGAGTACCCGCACGACGCGAAGTTCGGCGAGGACTACCTTCGGCGAGTCAACTTCCAGTGGCAGGACACCGACGGCGAGGGACTGCAGCAGGTCATCCATCCGGAGGACCTGTCCACGTCGGACTACCGTCGCCCCTCGTGGTTCTGACCCATGGTCGACATCGTTAGCATCGCCGCGAACACGGTGATTCTCGGATCGCTGTACGCCCTCATCGCGATGGGATTCACCCTCGTCTTCGGCGTCGCGGGACAGGCCAACCTCGCACACGGCGGGACGATCACGATCGGTGCGTTTACCGCCTGGTACGTCGCCGGCTTCGGCTACGGCATCTGGATCGGTCTCGTCGCCGCGATCGCGGCGGGTGCGCTGTTTCACGCCCTGCTGTATCGCGTCTTCGTGAGCCACATCGAGGACGGCATAAACGTCCTGATCCTCACGCTGCTCGCCGGACTCGTCGTCGAGTACGTCCTCGAGGCGGCGATCGGCACCCAGTCGCGGTCCGTCCCGCAACTGCTCGGTGGAAGTACGTCGCTCGCCGGCGTCTCCTTTCTCTACAACAATCTGCTAATATTCGCACTCTCGTGGGTGTTCATCATCGGGCTCTTCGTGTTCGTCAACTACACGAAAGTCGGACAGGCGATCATCGCCACGAGCATGAACGAGAAGGGCGCCGCGCTCCTGGGCATCAGGACCGATCGCATCACGCTGCTCACCTGGACCGTCGCCGGCGTCCTGGCCGGCTCCGCCGGCGTCCTCTACGGGTCGTACCGAGCGGCCTCCTACGACATGGGGCTCACGCCGCTCATCCTGGCGTTCGCCATCGTCATTCTCGGCGGGATCGGCTCGATCCGCGGCAGCGTCATCGCCGCCTATATCATCGGTTTCCTCGAGGTGTTCACGACGTCGGCCATCTCGCCGCGCCTCGGCGGGATGTCGGCGTTTATCGTGATCGTCCTCGTCTTACTGGCGAAGCCGACCGGGCTCTACGGGCGCGAGCTGCCGACCTGAACCCGTCCGGCCCCTTTTCCCATCGGTTCCGAATGACGTTCTCAGTCGACGTCCGCTGATTGATTCGAATCACAGCCGGAGTCGTCGGTAATAGTCTATAGCCGGTTTGTTCAGCATAGACCGGCCTATCAGGGTAAAACGTATAATATTACTTATCTAACAGAGACACGCTCCGATAATCAGCCCAAGAGATATATAGTGTGTCAATATCACACACTTGTGTCGGCATGACTACTCACGATAAGAGAAACGGAACGACTCGGAGATCGGTACTTCGAAGACTCGGTATCGCTGGGTCGGCGATCGCACTGTCGACTGGCAGTGCAGCGGGTACACCGGCCACGCCTTCGAAGGAGATCGTACGCCACGAGAACCTCACGTACGCCGAACGGCCGGACGTCGATCACGAGGACCACAGCGACGGCGAACTTCGGCTCGACCTGTATCTCCCCGATCAACGGAAGCCACACCCGGCACCGGTAGTCGTCTACATTCACGGTGGGCAATGGCTCTACGGGGACAAGGCCGATCCGGCAGAGGTACCGATGTTCGAACACTTCGCACGGCAAGGGTTCGCCGTTGCGAGCATCGAGTACCGGTTTGCGACGGAGGCGACGTTCCCTGCGCAAATTCGCGACGTCAACACCGCTATCCGGTGGCTCCGCGCCCGTGCTGACGACTACGGCCTCGACGCGGAGAACGTCGCTACCTGGGGGACGTCCGCAGGCGCCCATCTCGCCGCCCTCGCCGGGGTGACGAACGATGTCGACGAATTCGAGGGCGATGGGCCCGCCAATCACTCGAGCGATGTCCAAGCCGCCGTCTCCTGGTACGGGATCATGGCCCTCGACCGGATGCGGGAAACGGCCCACCCGGACAGCCCGTACGAGTACGAACACGACGAGGCCCCGGAATCGCTTCTGGTAGGGGAGACCGTCGGCGAAAATCCCGAAACCGGCCGGTACGCCAGCCCGCTCGAGTACGTGACCGACGACGACCCGCCGCTCCTCCTCTATCACGGGAACGACGATCACATCGTCGGATACGGACAGAGCGAATTGCTGTTCGAGCGGGCTCGCGAGATCTGTCACGACACCACGTTCTACGAACTTCACGGCCTCGGGCATAGCTCCGGAGACGTCTTTTCGGCGTTAGGCGACAGCCCGCCGGCCGAAGCGACCGCGAGAACGGTGCAGTGTACTCCCTCCGATGACGGCCCGCGAGAACGGGTGAGAGACGGCCCGATCGCCTCCCTCACGGACATGGAACGGTTCCTCCGTCGCAACCTGCGGAGCTGAGTCCCGATCCGGCGTCCGGACCGTTCGAGTCAGCTCGTCGAGAGCCGAACGAAACGCCGAAAAACGGGTCCGCGCCGCGTTACTCGTCAGCCGATAGGATCCCGTGCTCCTGCTCGAACCGGTCCCGGAGCGTCTTCTTGTCGAACTTGCCGGTCGTCGTCTTGGGGATCGACTCGCAGAAGACGATCTCGTCGGGGAGCCACCACTTGGGGAACCGCTCGAGGAGGTGCTCGTTCAGCTCGTCCTCGGTGAGGTCGCCGCGCTGGACGACGTAGGCGACGGGTCGCTCGTCCCACTTCGTATGTTCGACGTTGATCACGGTCGCCTCCTCGACGTCGTCGTGGGACATCAACTCGTTCTCGAGTTCCAGCGACGAGATCCACTCGCCGCCGCTCTTGATGACGTCGTCGAGGCGGTCGACGACCTCGAGGTAGCCGTACTCGTCGATGGTGCCGACGTCGCCGGTCTTGAACCAGCCGTCGTCGGTGAACGACGCCTCGGTCTCGTCCGGGCGCGCGTAGTACTCGTCGATGAGCCAGGGTGAGCGGGCCTGAATCTCGCCGGTCGACTCGCCGTCGTGGGGGACCGGCTCGCCGCTCGTATCCCGTAGACGGATCTGGACGCCGGGTGCCGGAATGCCGGGCTTCATCTGCTGTTGGTAGCGCTCGCTCTCCGGGAGGGCGGCCACCTCGGTCGTCGTCATCGTGTTGACGAGGTGCGGGGCGGCCTCGGTCATGCCGTACCCCTGGTGGATCGGCGCGTCGATCTCCTTGTCGAATTTCTCCATGAGCCACTCGGGCGGCGACGTGCCCCCGATGAGAACCCGGTCGAGGCTCTCGAGTT
The DNA here is from genome assembly GCF_017352155.2 of Haloterrigena alkaliphila. Taxonomy (NCBI): domain Archaea; kingdom Methanobacteriati; phylum Methanobacteriota; class Halobacteria; order Halobacteriales; family Natrialbaceae; genus Haloterrigena; species Haloterrigena alkaliphila. The sequence continues at coordinate 1,987,319 of NZ_CP071462.1, read as the reverse complement.
CGACGTCGTCGCGCTCGTCGTAGAACTCGGCCATCTCGAGCCAGACCGTCGTCACCGCGGCGGTGACGGTCACCTCCTCGCGGTCGATGACTTCGGCGATCTCCTCGGCGCCGGTCTTGGGACCCGGCAGGATCAGCTTCGAGCCGGACAGCGTCGCGCTGTAGGGCAGCCCCCAGCCGTTGACGTGGTACATCGGAACGACGGGCATCACGGCGTCGTTCTCGCCGATCTCGAAGACGTCGACGTGGCCGTGCGTGAGCGTGTGAAGGTAGAGGTCCCGGTGGGAGTAAGCGGCCCCCTTCGGGAGCCCCGTCGTCCCGGAGGTGTAGCAGATCCCCGCCTCGTCGTCCTCGTCGATGGTTGGCCAGTCGTAGTCGGTGTCCTGGTCCGCCAGCAGGTCCTCGTAGGCGACGACCGGCTCGAGGTCCGTCTCGGGCACTTCGTCGTCGAGCACGACGTAGTGCTCTACCGTCTCGAGGTCGTCGGCGACGCCCTCGACGGTCTCGACGAACTGGGGATCGACGAAGACGACCTCGTCCTCGGCCTCGTTGACGATCTCGACGAGGTGCTCGTCCGGGAGCATGTGGTTCGTCATGTGGATGCTCCGGCCGCTGCAGGCGGGACCGAAGTACAGTTCGTAGTGGCGGTAGTGGTTGATCGCCATCACCGACACGCGCGAGCCGTCGTCGACGCCGAGCTCGTCGAGGGCGTTCGCCAGCTGCCCGATCCGGTCGTAGGCGTCGTCGTACGTGTACCGGTGGGTCGTGCCGTCGGGCAGTTCCGAGACGATCTCCTTGTGGCCGAACAGGTCAGTGGCCCGCTCGAGCATGACCTGCAGCGTGAGTTCGTAGTCCTTCATCGAGAGTCACCTTCGTCAACATCGGTCGGCTCGAACCGATAAAAAACCCGCTCCTCGTCGACCGGGCCGTCGATTTCGACGATCTTCAGCGAGACCGGATCCCCGATCTCGAGGTCGCTGTACGAGGCGTCGTCGATCCGCGCCGACAACTGCACCGGGCCCAGATCGACGACCCCGACGACGAACGGCACGTCGTGTTCGGCAAGCCCCATCGGGAGGCCGCCCCGCACTTCCGAGAACGCGAACAGTTCGCCCTCGTGGGGGAGGTCCACGTACTCGAGATCGTCGCCCGTACACTCGGGGCAGACGATGCGGGGCGGGTAGTGGACCGCGTCGCAGTCGGTACACTGCGTCGTCGTCAACCGGCCGTCCCGGAGGTTGTCGTAGAACTCGTGGATCTTCGTGTGATCTTCGGTCTGGAGCTCGTAGAAGTCGAGCAGTCGGGGCAGCTCGATCTCTTTCGGCACCGAGACGCGCTCTCGCTCTCCCTCTCCGCCGTTCGAATCTGTCGTATCGCTCATTGTGGATCCCTCGCGAGCGTCATCACGCTGTGGACCGACCCGCTCCCGCTGAGGTTGTGGATGAGGCCGGTCTCCGGGTCCTCTACCTGTCTCTCGCTCGATACCTCGCCCTGGAACTGCTGCGTTACTTCGAGGGCCTGCGAGACGCCGGTCGCGCCCAGCGGGTGGCCACAGCCCAGCAGGCCGCCGCGGGGGTTGACCGCCACGTCGCCGTCGAGGTGGCTGCGGCCGTCCTCGATGAACTGGCCGCCCTCGCCGCGCTCGCAGAAGCCCAGTTCCTCGTACTCGATGATCTCGCTGATCGAGAAGCAGTCGTGGATCTCCGCGATGTCGATCTCCTCGAGCGGGTCCTCGATACCGGCCTGCTCGTAGGCGTTCTGCGACGCGTTCCGGGCCTGCGGCCAGCCGGAGAACGACGGCAGGTTGTTGATCGAGTTGCCCGCCATCGAGGACTGGCCGCTGCCGGTGATCCAGGCCGCGGTGTCGGTCACGTCGCGGGCCTTCTCCTCGCTCATCAGGATCACGCCCGCGGCGCCGTCGGTGATCCCGCTGCAGTCGAAGAGGTGCAGCGGCGGCGCGATCTCGGGCGACTCGAGGACGTCCTCAGGGTCGATCTCCTTTCGGTACTGGGCGAAGTCGGTTTTGGCGGCGTTGCTCTTGTTCTTCGCCGCGACCAGCGAGAGTTGCTCGCGGGTCGTCCCGTGTTCGTGCATGTGGCGCTGGGCGTACCACGCGAAGAAGGGCGGCGCGGCCAGCCCGTTGACGCCGTCGAACTCCCGATCGAGGACGTTCGCCATCGATCCCTGCATCTCGGGAACGTAATCGCGGCCGAGGTTCATCTTCTCGACGCCGAGCACGAGCGCGGTGTCGAGTTGGCCCGCGGCGATCGCCAGCCACGCGTACCGCAGCGCGGCCTGTCCGCTGGCACAGGCCAGTTCCGTCCGGGCGGTCATCTCGGTAACCTCGATGCCCAGCAGTTCGGCCACCATCGGGGCGACGTGGGACTGGTAGGCGAATCGTTCCGGTTGCACGGCGCCGACGAACAGCCCCTCGATATCCTCGGGGCCGACGTCGGGGACGGCGTCGAACGTCGCTTTCCCGCCCTCCTGGGCGAGGTCCTTCCAGGTGGCGTCCCGTTCACCCCAGTCCGCGTGCCCGCCGCCGACGATCGCGACGTTTCGCGTCGAAGCGCTCACGATCACTCACCCTCGAACTGCGGTTCGCGGTTCTGTCTGAACGCCGTCACGCCCTCGAGCATGTCGTCGGTCGTCGCCAGCACGGCGAACGCCTGCTTCTCCATCGCCAGCGCCGCCTCGAGACTGGCCTCGGGGCCGTCGTTGATCACTCGCTTGGCGGCCTTGAGCGCGACCGGCGGACCCGAGACGAGGTCGTCGACGATCTCGCCGACCTGATCCTCGAGTTCGTCAGTATCGGAGACGGCGTAGTTGACGATGCCCCACTCTTCGGCCTGAGCGGCGTCGAACTGCATGCCGCGGAAGACCATCTCCTTCGTCTTCGCTTCGCCGACGAGGCGGACGAGGCGCTGGGTCGCGCCGCCGCCGGGGATCACGCCGAGGTTCGTCTCGGGCGTCCCGATGGTCGAGTCCTCGGTCGCGACGCGAATGTCGCAGGCCAGCGCGAGTTCGATGCCGGCGCCCAGACAGAAGCCGTCGATCTTCGCGACCGTCGGCCGGGGGAACTCGTAGACCGTCTGGAACATCTCGTCGACGTCCATGATCTCGGCGGGGTCGTCGGCCGTGAAGCCCGTGATGTCCGCGCCGGAACTGAACGCCTTGTCGCCGGCGCCCTCGAAGACGACGCAGGCGACGTCGTCGACGTCGACGTCCGAGAGCAGTCGATCGATCTCCATGAACATGTCGTCGGACATCGAGTTCATCCGCTCCTGGCGGTCGAGTTCGATCGCGAGGACGCCGTCGTCGTCGACCTCCCAGTTGATGTAGTGGTACGGCGGGTCCACACGGTAGTCGTAGAAGCCCTTGCCGGCGTCCTCGCCCGTCCATCCCTCCTCGACGAGTTCGACGAGGTAGTCGGCGGGCTCGTAGCGCTCTTCGCCGTACTCGTCGTGAAGGTCCTCGAGTTTCTCGAGGACGACCTCGAGACCGATGCGGTCGCCGCGGCGGCACATCCCTTCAGGGAAGCTCCCGCCGAGGCGACAGCCGAGGTCGATCGCGTCGGGCGTCGCGACGTCGTTGCCGACGAGCCACGCGGCCTTGTTGATCATCACCGCCTCCGTCCGGAGGGTGTCGTAGTTGCCCGCGTCTTCGGGACCGTAGTCGACGCCGTCACCCTCCTCGTAGTCGTAGAACCCTTTGCCGCTCTTCTTCCCCAGATTGTCGTTCTCGACCTTCTCGGCGATGGCCGGGGGAACCGGCTGGCCGGACTCGTCGCGGAAGTGGTACGCGATGTCGATCCCGCCGAAGTCGTTGAGTTCGAACGGCCCCATCGGGTACCCCCGCTCGTAGACCATGCTGGCGTCGGCCTCCTGGACCGTCGTCTCGTCGTTCGAGAGCATCCAGGCGGCTTCCTCCATGAACGGGACGAGGACGGTGTTGACGACGAAGCCGTGGACGTCCTTGCGGACGTAGATCGGCTGCTTGTCGATCGACTCGGCCCACTCGTAGGCGATCTCCGCGGTTTCGTCGGTCGTCGCCTCGCCGTAGGTCACCTCGATCAGGTCCATCTTCACCGGCGGGTTGAAGAAGTGGAGGCCGACCACCTGATCGGGTCGATCGGTCGCCGACGCGATGTCCGAGATCGAGAGGCTCGAGGTGTTCGACGCCAAGATCGCGTGATCGGGCGCGTGCTCGTCGACCGTCGAGAACGTGTCCTCCTTGATCGACATCTGTTCGGGGACGGCCTCGATGACCAGGTCCGCGTCCGAGACGGCGTCGGCGAGGTCCGTCGTCGTCTCGATCCGCTCGAGGACGGTCTCGGCGGACTCGTCGATCTGGCCCTTCTCCTCGAGTTTCTCGACGCTCCACTCGATGTCGTCGTACCCGTCCTGAACGATCTCCTCCTCGATGTCACGCATCGTGACGTCGTAGCCACCGATCGCGGCGATCTCCGCGATACCGTGGCCCATGCTCCCGGCTCCTAGCACTGCTACTCGCTGCACGGTGTCAAGGCTCATCGTAAAACTCTCCGTTATTGTGTCCCATATATCTTTGGAAGCGGGAATCGTAATCCCGAAGCACGATACCGTCACGCGGCGAGATCCGACCGGTTCGACGTTCCGATCATCGAACGGAAGCCGTCGAGCACCGCGTCCACCGGGCCCCGACCGGTGAGATGGCTACCGATCCGTGGAGGTCCAGTCCGGCGAGAAACCGAATCGAGGTGAACGGGCGCCGATCCGTCCCGTCTCGTCCACGTCCCATCCCGTCCCATCCCGAAGCGGACCGCCTGCGACGGCGACGGTTACCCGTAGACGAGGCGGAGTTCGATGTCGTCGACCGCCTCGAGCAGCGCCTCGTAGAGGTCGTCTTCGATCCGGTCGTTCGTGAGGCGGTTCGCGGCGCCGGCGATCGTGACGGCGGCGACCGGTCGCCCGTCCCTGATGATCGGCGTCGCGATGGCGTGGAGTCCGCGCAGGTCCTCCTGGAAGTTCATCGCGTACCCGCGCTCGCGAATCGCCTCGAGTTCGTCGTACAGCGTCTCGCGGTCGGTGATCGTATTTTCGGTCTGGGCCGGAAGGCCGTGACGGTCGATCACCGACTCCACCTCCGCCTCGGGAAGGTGTGCCAGAATCGCCTTCCCGGCCGAGTTCGCGTGGAGATAGACCCACGTCCCGATCGTCGAATCGAAGGAGAACGACTCGTTGTGTGGAACCCCGTAGACGAACATCCCCATGCCGTTCTCGTGGACGATGAGCCACGCCGCCTCGTCGGTCTCCGCGGCCAGCCGATCGATGCGATCCTTCGCGGCGTGGTAGACCTCGTACCCGTTTCGAACGTGGACCCCGGTGTTGAAGAACTGGAGTCCGAGCCGATACTGGCCGTCCTCCTTGACGGCGTATCTGTTGCGCTCGAGGGTCACGAGGTGTTTGTGGACGGTACTCTTGGCCAGACCGAGTCGATCCGCGAGTTCGGTCACGCCCGCGCCGCCGGTTTCCTTCAGGCCTTCGACGATGGCGAACAGCGTCTCGTTCGATTTGATGGATCGTCCATCGTTCCCGCCGCTTTCCATACGTCTCCTACGCTCGAGTCGCACATAAGCGGTTCCCACTGGAAGACGCTGGGCTGATCTCGACCGGGCACCGATCCGCGCGAAATCGAGATCTCCGACCGCATCGAACCGAACGGAAACAGTATGTATACTGCTACTATAGTAGATCTACCGAGAATACTATGCTTTGTGCGGATCCCTGCTCGATCGTACCCCCGCGGTGCAACAGCGATGGAAAAAACGGCGAGACAGCCGATAAAGGCACGAAAGCGGCGTTTTGAGAACGGGATGTTCGTTTCAGGCCTCCGAACTGCATCCCGAACGCCGTGATCCTCGTCGAAATCGCTCTGACGCCCAAGAAGGATATTTCTGCACGTATTCGTCGGGTTTGAGGCGTTTCAATCCATACGGCTTCACCCACTCTCCGTAATGATGGACCGGTTATCTATCTTATTTTATAGTATTATGTAATTCTGTAGTTTGAGGAAGAGGGGTACCGTGCTCGAGCCACCGAGCGAGCCATCGTCGGAGGTAGAGGAACCGGTCGAGACGTCGTCCGCAGCGTCGCTACTGCCCTCTCGGGTTCGATCAGAAGTCCAGGTTCGGTCGACGTTCCTTACGAAGCTTGTTCGTGTAGTCTCACTCGGCAGATTGTTCGACCTCGACGATCTCGATCAGATTTTTTTGGATATCTAATCTATTGATCGGCTGAAACCGTCTCGAGAACCGAACGCGGATGGAAACAGTTGCGGAGAGGATCGATGACCGCCGAAGCGACTAATCGTCAGTCCGCGTTGTCGCTCGAGTGGGGACGGTTCTCGGAGACGGAGCGGCGGGCCACCAACACGAACGCCACCAGCGTCAGCAGCGCCGCGACCGCTAACAGTCCCGTTCCCACCGAGAGACCAAGCAGGGCCGTGACGTCGGCGTAGAACGTAAAGAGCAGGAACGTCGGGAAGAGGGTCCCGATCGCGTACCGCCACGGAATCGCGAGCGGACGCGATATCGGTCCCGCACCGTTGCGGTACTCGTCGATCGCGGCCGGGCCGAGCACCCAGGCCGTGTACAGCATGAATCCGGTCAGGCCGAGTACCAGAAACAGATCGACGAGGTGGTCCGCGAACAACGTGAACACTGCAGGGCTGAACGCATTGACGCCGCCGGTGAGCGTGACCAGCACGAACAGTCCCCGGGTCGCCGTCGACCGCTCGAGGTCGAACTCGTCGACCAGGAACGAGACCGGAATCTCGAGCATGCTGATCAGGCTCGTCAGGGCTGCGAGGAGGACGACGAGGAAGAAGACCGCGCCGAGGAGGCGCCCGCCGGGCAGGCTCGCGAACGCGCCGGCGATACCGACGAACAGGGCGCCGGGACCGCCCTCGGTTGGGCCCGCCGCAAACGAAAACAGCAGCGGGAACACCACGAGTCCGGCCACGATACCGATGCCGAGATTGAGCACGGCGATGGCGGAGGCGTCGAGGGGCAGCGAGCGGTCGTCGTCGACGTAGGACGCGTAGGTGATCATCGTTCCGCTGCCGATCGAGAGGGTGAACAGCGCCTGACCGGCGGCCGACCCCAGCACCGACAGGAAGTTCGCCGCGAGGTAGGCGCCGTCGAATCCGAGGTAGAACTCGTACCCCTGCGCGGCACCGGGCTGTTGGGTCGCCCAGACCGCGAGCCCGACGAGCAACACGGCGATGCCGGGCATCATCACCTTCGTCGTCGCCTCGATGCCGCGTCTGATCCCGGCGGTGACGATCAGCGCCGTGGCCGCGAGGACGGCGAACTGGTAGCCGAACGCTTCGGCGCCGTAGCTGATCGCCGCGAAGTGGGCCTCGGGAGTCGCGAAATAGGCGCCCGTCGCACTCTCGAGGAAGTAGCGAAGGATCCAGCCGGCGACGACGCTGTAGAACGACATCAGCATGATCGAGGTGACCACACAGAGCGCGCCCAGCGCCGTCCAAACGCGCGATCCGGCGAGCGATTTGAACGCACCGACCGGGTTTCTGTTCGACCGCCGGCCGATCACGAACGCGGCCAGCAATCCCGGTACTCCGACGCCGAGGACGATGAGCAGATATACCAGCAGAAAGGCGCTTCCGCCGTTCTCCGCGGTCATCCACGGAAACCGCCAGATGTTCCCCAGCCCGATCGCGCTGCCGACCGCAGCGAGAATGAATCCGGCGCGGCTCGCCCAGCTCTCACGTGCCATTCTGTCTCACTGAACCGACTCGACGTGCATAAGGATTATCGTTGAACTGATGTGATCGATCGTGACGGACTATCGGAAATCGGAGTACTTGGCGCAATGGCCGATAAACGGCGGTTCTAACCGATATTCTAACAACGGATTTTCGTTGACAATTTCGAGCTCGGGCCGGGAACAAACAGCGGACTGCTCGATTCACGTCGGGATCAGATCCATCGAACACCGCCGACGAGCTACTCGGTGGCGAGGTCGCCGAGGACGCGGTCACCGAACGCGAGCACGAGCAGCGCACCGACAAGGTTGAAGACGATGTCGAGGAGCGTGTCTTTCGGGCCGTACGTGACGAGTATCGGCTCGAGTCCGAGACGATTCGCCGCGGCGTGGATAGCGTACTCGGCGATTTCCCAGAGGAGTCCGAGACAGACGACGACGGCGACGACCCGCGGACCGGGATCGCGTCCGCGTCGACGGCTGGCCGCGTAGACGATCCCGCCCAGAATCGACGAGGAGTGCGCGTGCGTGAGGTGGTCCCACCACCAGACATCGTCGTACGGCCCGAGCATGCCGATCGCGTGGGTGACCATCGCGGTGTTCACGTACGCCCGCTGCCACGGCCGGAGTTCGACGCCGTACGCGCGTTCGACGAACTCGGGAAGGTACGTGCCGATCGCCGCGACGGCGGCGTTGACGACCGCCCCCGGATCCCGGCGTCGGAGTCCGACGAGGAACACGGTGAGCAACGCGTACCGGATCCCGTGTTCTCCGCCCAAGTCGGCCGGTCTCTTCATGCGCGTGAGCGACACTGACTACTCGGAGTTTATAGAGATATCGACACGAACGTCGGACACGGTCCGGGCCGTCGACCGGACTCGAGTCGTTCGATCGGCAGGACGGTCAGGTCTCCCGATAGCGCTCGGGGAGATACGGCGCGATCGGTCGCGGTGCCCGCCCGGCGAGCGATGCCGCGAGGGTCGCGAGCGGCTTTCGCAGCAGGACGTAGACGGCCGACACTGCCAGCATCGCGGCCGCAAAGGTCGTGACCGGGCCATCGGCCACGATTATCAACGGGACCGCCGCGACACCCGCGAGCGCGAGGTCCTCGGGGGCGCCGTCGTAGCGAACCCAGCGGCGAGGACGGATCCAGTGTCCGTGGTAGTGGCTGTAGACCGCCCGTTCGGAACGGCCCTGCCACGGTCGCAGTTCGAGACCGCCACCGGCGGCGTCGGTCACGGCGTGCAGTGCCGCCGCGGCGAGGCCGACGGCCAGCGCAACGGTCGTCGTCGTCGGCGAAACGAGGGCGGCCGCGACCGCCGGGACGGTCGCAGTCGACGCGTAGACCGGGTAGTGGAACGTCTTTCGGTGGCCGGCGTAGAGGTCGAAGTCGGGGACCAGGCCGCCGACGAGACCGGCGGCGACCGCGGTGGGAGCATGCTCCGGCGCGAGTACAAGAACGGGGAGCGCCAGCAGCATGCCCCAGAGAGCGTGGGTAGTCGCCATCATTGTGTCCTTCCGTAGCGGACGGAACTACATAGCTGTTGCTCGCGATTCGCTCACGAGTAGCCGGCGGTTCCCATCCGACGATTCGACGGCTATCGGACCACGAGGACCGGAACCGGGCATCACGGCTGCCCCGTTCCGCTCGAGGCGAGGCCGATCGCGATCCGAACCCGATCGCGCGGCAGGCTACTCGTCGTCGCCGTCGGAAACTAACACGACGGGGATCGAGAGGTCGCGCACGAGCGCCTCGCTCGTGCTCCCGAGCAGAACCGTCTTGAACGCCGACTTCCCCCGTTCCCCGAGGACGACGAGATCGATGTCCGCCGTCTCGACGTAGTCGGCGATCTCCCGTTCGGGCACGCCCTTCCGGATCCGGTCGACGAGCGTCACGTCCCGCGCTCGACTCTCGGTCTCGACCGCCTCGAGGACGGCTTCGCCGTCGGCACGGAGGTCGTCCTCGACCGTCGCCGGATCGACGATGTCGCTGTCGTAGCCGATCCGCGTTTCGATCACGTAGAGGGCGTGCAACGTCGCCCCGTACGTCGCCGCGAGGTCGACGGCGTGGGTCGTCGCCGCGCGCGCACACTCGCTTCCGTCGGTCGCGAGGAGGACGTCGGAGTACATCGGTGAGTACACCTCGGAGTCCGTCCCTTATGATTTCGAGGGGCCGAACCGCGGGACCACGGCCGCGGCGTCGGGAGCGACGACCGACCGAGTCGCGATGTCGGCGAAAGACGCCGTCGACGGCCCCACGATTATTGCATCTCTCGACGAACGACGTGGTATGTACGACCGCATTCTCGTCCCGACCGACGGCCGCGAGAGCACCGAACGGGCGATCGACGAAGCGATCGACCTCGCCGTCGAACACGGTGCGGCGCTCCACGCGCTCTACGTGGTCAATTCGGCCGCGATCGCCCCCGGAATCGACTTCGACGATCTCGAGGGAATCGGCCGAGAGGCGGTCGACTACGTCCGGGATCGCGCGACGGAGGCAGGAGTCGAGCGCGTCGACGGTGACGTCACTCACGGCCTCCGCCACAGCGCAATTCTGCAGTATGCCGACGACCGTGAGATCGATCTCGTCGTCATCGGTCGCCATCGAGAACTGGACCACCTCGTTCGCGGGAGCGTGTCGAAACGCGTCTCCGAGGAGGCGTCGGTTCCGGTGTTGATCGTCGAGTAACCGACCGCCCCGTCCGCGATTGGGAGCGAACCGCGCACGAACGAGCGATCCGCCGCCCCCGCGGTGTGTCGTCAGTGCGTTTTCAGGACGCGATGGAACAGGGCCGCGATGAGGGTCAGCCGTCCGGTTCACGTTCGGTAGCGTACTCCCACGAGTCGGTGTACGCACCGTAGAGCCGGCGGAGCATTCCGGCGTCGGCGACCAGTTCGAGCGCGGCCGACGGTCGCTTCGCGACGCGCCGCATCACGGTCGCGGGTCGGCGAGTGATATCCTCGATGGTGAGCCCCTCGAGCGCGTCCGCGACGGACGCCAGGAGGTCGGGGTCCTCGTGTTCGACCCACGCGCCGCGCATCAGCCGGGCGAGCCGGTACTCGGACCGCAGTAGGTCGTACAGCTTCCGCGGGTAGGCCGACTCGGTCCCGTTCGCGATCAGCGTCGCGGCGAGGTACGCCGATCTGATCCCCTGACAGATCCCCTCGCCCTGATACCGGTTGGCGATTCCGGCCGCGTCGCCGACGAGAAACACGTTCGCCTCGGGATCGTAGACGCGGTCGGGGTCGAGGCTGGGCCCCCTCGGGATGGTTGCGAGGTTCACGTCCGCCCGGTCGGGGACCGGGAACGCGTTCCGCTCGGCGGCGGCCTCGAGCGCGGCGACGTAGTCGTCGGGACGCCGATCGCCGGCCCAGCCGATGCCGACGTTCGCGTGGCCGTCGGACTTCGGGAACGCCCAGGCGTAGCCGACGTACCCCTCGAAGAAGATCCGGGGCCAGTTCGCGTAGGCCGAGAAGTCGCCCTCGACCGTCGCGTTGAGCGCGACCATGTCGCCGGTGTACTCGCGCGCGTCCCCGTTCGCTTTGAGCGTCAGGGACGGCTGACCCGACGCGTCGACGACGTAGTCGTACGATTCGATAATGTCAGCGTACTCGTCGGGCGAGACCGATCGCCCGGTCCGGAACTCGACGCCCCTGGCCTCCAGTTCCTCGGCCCACCGCCGTTCGACGACGGGGCGCTCGCAGATGTACCCCGGCTCGCACCGAACGTTCGATTTCGCGAGCGGCCGGGCGTCGCGCGATCGATCGGTCCCTTCGTACACGCGGAGCTGGAAGCCGTCGACGTCGTTGACGAATCCGTTTTCGGGCGTCTTCGGGAGCGGTATCAGCGTCGTATCGTTGATCGCCTCGCCACAGTCGACGCGTTTGTCGTCGTACTCTTGCCGTTCGTAGACGGTCACCCGGTCGAACTCCGCGATACGGAGCAGTCCCGTCGCCGCCGCGAGTCCGGAGACGGAGCCGCCGAGCACCGCCGCAGTCGACTGATTGTCGTCCATCGCTTGCTGTCCTTACCCGAAAGCAACCATGTCACCGCTAATGAACGTAACCGATACGACACCGGTCCGAGACAGTCACGGTCCGATACCGGTTTCGGTTCGCGAGCGACTCTCGCGAGTCCGGACGTGATCGAGTCCCCCTCCGCAGCGACTCTTGCGACTCGTCGACGAACTGTGCGCCGATGCAGCGAGGCGTCGGCACCAAAATCCGAAAGTGCTACACGGCTGCGCTGGACCAGTTGCTCGAGCCAAGCTACTGGCCACTCGACCCGAGGGGGACGCATTTCGTTCAGGTTCTGCGGGTGTGACGATTTGATTTGGAAGAATGGAACCCAGGCCACTAGACGAGCGAACTCGACGGTATCGGGCGTCTACGAACCGGTCAGAAACTGAGTGGGCCAACTCGGAAATGAGTCAGTACGAATATAGGTCCGTTCAGGCACTGAACGCTTCTGTAGACCCGGTTCAGTCGGGTGGTTTCCTTCAGGTTGGGATTCCGAGATAACCCATGTCCGAAGACGGAAACCACAATCTCGATCCGATCGATCCGAGTACCGCGCAGCAACTATACCTCGACCACAAAGCGTCCCAGGCGATGGAGAAGACGGTCCAGGGTCACCGATACCGAACGAACCACTTCGTCCGCTGGTGCGACGAGAAGGGGATCGACAATATGAACGACCTTACGGGGCGACACATTCACGAATACCGCCTCTGGCGAAAGGAAGACGGAGACCTGAACGCGGTCTCGCTCCAAACGCAGATGAGTACGATCCGAGTGTTCCTGCGCTGGTGTGGGTCTATCGAAGCAGTTGATCCGAACCTCTACACCAAAGTCATGGTCCCACAGGTCCCTACGGAGGAGCAACAACGGGACGAGTTGCTAGAAAAAGACCGAGCAGAGGAGATTCTGTCGTACCTCTCGAATTTCTCCTACGCGTCGATCAAACACGTTCTGCTCGCCCTGCTATGGGAGACGGGAATTCGGATCGGCGCTGCCAAATCACTCGATCTGCAGGATGTCGATCTAGAGGACGAGTTCTTGAGGTTTAGCCACCGACCGGAGACGGGAACACCGTTAAAAAATGGGACTGGTGGCGAACGGCTTGTGGCGATCTCACCAGGTTTAGCGATCTTACTGGAGGACTATATCGAAAATACGCGTCCTGATCAGACCGATGATACCGGGCGTGAACCCCTGTTGACGAGTCGTCAAGGACGACTCTCTAGGAGTAGCATGCGCCGCTATGTCTACAATATCACAGCACCCTGCTTCCTCGACGAGGAGTGTCCTGATTGTGCGGAGAGTACAGACGCGAAGTGCCCCGAAGCAGTGACTCCACACGCGGTTCGACGAGGGAGCATCACCCACTTTCTAACGAAGGATGTCCCAACCGAAGTCGTCGGGGATCGGATGGATGTCAGCCGAAAAATCCTAGATAAGCACTACGACCGACGATCAGAGGAGGTAAAGCTAGAGCAGCGGCGCTCGTATCTCGAATCCGCGAAACTGGACTCAATCAAATCCGATTATGACACCAAACCCGAACGAAGATAGAGATAGCGGGGACAAGGGCAAAGAGCCCATTAGTCCATCCAACGTCACGGAAGTAGTCCAGTTCAGTAGGTCAACACTGTTCACGGACCTGAAGTTCCTCTCCCGTGATGACAATCAACGCGGGGTACCCCCCGTCTCCGATGAGAAGTTAGTGGAGCCCGATTATGCTCCCGCGCCGGCGCTCACAACGCTTGGCGACAAGCACGAGGAACACGTCGTCGAGCAACTCGCCCCCATGGCCGGAGTTGTCCGCGTCTGGGAAGTTGCCGAGAACGCGCCCGACCTCTCCGGGCACCCAGACGCAGTCTGTGATCCCGACTTCAGTGACGACGAGATCATCGAGACCATCGAGCGCGTCGCCCGCGGAAGTACCCACGGCCCAGCCCTGCTCGTTAATCCCGACCTCAACGGTTGGATCGATGACTTCCCGATCAACAGCGAGGCCGACATCGTGGTCGTCTGGCCGGCGAAGCCCGACGACGACACTGACGCCGCTGTCCACATTCGGGCAATGGACGTGAAAGCGGGCGAAGAGAAGCCTCACCATCAGCTTCAGGCCGTTTTTTACTCGACGATCATCAACAAGATCCTCGACGAAGGGACGGATGTAGAGTACGATCTCACGGCAGGCATCATCGACGGCGACACTAGCATCAACTTTCTCGACTACGAGGAGCTGCCGTCGTTCAACCCAGCGTCCCGCCGCGAGGACATTCGGCGGTTGCTCGCCGAGGACGGCTTTCTCAACGAGGTGTTCGGCCGCGAGGACGTGCCGATGTTCGAGCTAGGAAAGGCCGCCCACGAATCCCAGTACGGCGAGTACTTCTACATCATCGCGGTCGAGCAGCAAGACATCAGTCTCCTCGGCCTGTCGCTGCCCGAACAGATGGCCTACCGCGAGCAAGACCTCCACACGCTCAAGGACGTCGCCGCACTCGTTGAGCAACCGGATGACCTGCGCCCCTACAATGACCTGCCTGCCGTCCGCGACGGCTACGAGGACGTGGTGCAGGAATTGAACGGTGACCTGCGTGTCTCCGAGAAGATGCAACTCACCGCCCAACGGGCGCAAGCCAAACTCGGCAAGCTCAACCCGTCCCACCCGCTCGCCAACCGCGAGGCCGGTTGGAAGGGGAAGGTCTGGCTGCAGGGCAGCGGCAAGGCCGACCTCCCAAACGACGACCCGCCGGACAGCTGGGATGTTGACCTGCCTATCCCGCAGGACTCGCTGATCCGTGTCTACCTCAATGTGGAGATGGACTACATCAACGAACGAACTCTAATGCTCAGTGCCGCCGTCGATTGCGGTCGGCTCCATCCCGACGACCCCGATGACGACTACGACCCTCGCAAGAACATCATCTCGTTCTCGACGGCCGTTGACAAAATCCCGGAAGACGAGAGCGAGTATGCCGACATTGAAGGTGAACGTCTTGAGACGTTTGCCGAGGCTGCATTCACGGCCATCGAACAGGTCGCTAGCGAGATCAACGTCGACAAAGAGGAAACCTCGTATCACTTCTACCTGCACAGCGAAGGAGAGCGGCGTTCCCTTACGGACGCCCTGCGGCGGCACGACGACCGCTACGCCTGCCGCATCCTACGGGATGTCCTCGACCTGCGCGGCGGCATCAAGGACTCGGTGCCGCACCTAGAGCAATCGATGGTCAGCGTCGTCCAGCCCGCGCTCAGGAACCACTGCGCGTTCGCCGATCCGGGCTACGGCATCCCGCACGCCCACGACCAAGTCGCTGGATACGACAAGGAGTTTTGGCAGCACACGCGGGCCGCGGACGACGAGACGGTCGACCTTCGTGACGAGTTCGCCTACCAGTTCATTACCCGTTCCGCCCCGGGTCGCAGGCGGGCAGACGGCTCCTTCGAGTTCGTCAGCGACAGCGAGGAGAGCCACGACGTCTACTATCCAACACGGGCGCGGAACCGCTCACAACTCCCTGTCGAGTACTTCTGGGGAGCCACGGATATTGACGTACCGTACGAGGAGTGGAAAGACACTGAAGAAGGATTCGAGGGGCTCTCCAATCGTTTCGTCTGGGTCGACTCCAGCGAGGAGGAACTCCCCATCTACAAGGGGGACATCGAGGAACTCGGCGAGCGGCTCGCGCTCGCTCTCCGCGACATTGAGCGGGATCTGAAGTTCTGCGGGAAAATACTCAATAAGGACAGCACCGTCGAGAAGCACCCGCTGCCGGCGAATCTGCCACGGCTCGAAGTAGAACTGGGCAACCGCGAGAGCCGTTCGCTGGCCGATTGCGGCAGTGATGTGGTCGACCTTGAACACGAGGCATCGCTCCGTGAACTCGAACGGCGGCGCGACAAGCCCGTCCTCGAACGCATCCGCACCGGGCGGGCGATCCCGGTCGTAGTCGAGTCCTTCGAGTCGGACGCCTGTGATGTCGTCGCAGAAATGGCCTACGACCACCGCGCCCTCGACGGCGAGAACCGCGAACTCCTTGAGCAGGCCTGCCGCGTCGATGGCCCGTTCGTCACCGCCTCAAAACTCTCGGCGGACTCCGGCGAACTGGCTGTCGACACCGACGAGTGGTCGGTCAGCAACGCGCCCCGGTTCAGCATCGAGAACCTCGACTGGGACGCCGGCATCATCCACCTTGAGGGGGCCAGCAAGATGTGGTGGCGCAACGACGAGTACGAACAGTGGTACCCGACGCCCCGCTTCGGCGAGCCCGCTGAGAACGGCTACGAGTGTACCATCAACGAGGGTGACCTGCTCCTGCTGGATGAGGACGACATGACCATCGGGGCCGCCCGCGCCAACCACGCGCTCAACGGCGCAGACGGCAACCAATTGTACGACCTGATAGAGTCCATCCGCACCGGCTCGTACACCCCCGCCGATCTCGTGACAAGCGGCTTCGACACCGCCGGCGTCGAGGACTTCCTTAACGACCTCGAGGAGGCGGCCGAGGCCAGCGACAACGATGAGTTCGTCGCGCCCAACAAGAAGCAGCGGGAGTTTATCGAGAAGACCGACGTCAACCTGAGTCTCTTGCAGGGCCCGCCCGGAACGGGGAAGACAAAGGGATCGCTCGCACCGGGCTTGCTCTCCCGCGCCAGCAGCCGCCTCGCCAACGAGGAACCGTTCAATGGGCTCATCGCTGCGCCCACGCACACCGCCATCGACGAGGTACTGGATGAAACCGTCCACCTCCACGAGTGGTGCCTCAACGAAGACGTCGGTGATGTCGAGGGTGTTCAGCTCGTCCGCCTCGACAAGAACCCGTCGGACGGCGGGAACGACGACGTACGGTACCTCGACACCAGCAACAGCAGCGACATGAGCTGGCTCGTCCGGGCGCTCTGGACCGCCAAACTCGACGACGTGCGGTCGGTCATCGTGTTCGCCACGCCACAGTCCGTCTTCAAGCTCACCAAGCAACTCTACGACGGCAACGAAGCTCCATCCGCAGCCTACAGTACCTCGCCCCAGTTGTTCAGCTTGCTGGCCGTTGACGAGGCGTCCATGATGACGCTTCCACAGCTGTTCATGGCGAGCCCACTCATCACGGAGGACGCCCAGACGGTCATCGCGGGCGACCATCGACAGATGCCGCCGGTACAGCAACGCGGGTGGATCGACGAGGATCGCACGCCTACGATCCAGTCGGCGGCGTTCCTCTCGGCGCTGAACTTCTGCCGGTACCTGCGCGGCGATGACGTCGAGCGGCTCAAGCGGCACGACCTCTTCGACGAGGACTCGCCGGAGGCAGATGGCATCGAGTTCACGCGGCTGCGGAAGACGTATCGCTGCCACCTCGACGTCACGGAGTTCCTCCGCCGCTGGATGTACGAGCAGGACGGCATCAAATACGTCTCCGACGTGGACTCGACGCTGGAGACCGCCGACGGCGACGTGCCCGACGCGCTACATCCCGTCTTCGAGGAGTCGCCGCTGATCCTCATCACGCACGATGATCGCGGCAGTCAGCAGCGCAACGAGACGGAAGCCAACCTCGTCAGTCGGCTCTGCGAGTTGGTACCGGGCGAGGAGGGCGTCGGCGTCGTCACCCCACACAATGCGCAGAAGGCCCTCATTGGGGCCCGCACCGGCGACAACGTGGACGTGGACACTGTCGAGCGGTTCCAAGGCGATGAGCGTGAGTGCATCGTCGTCTCCGCCGCCGTCAGCGACCCCTCCTACCTCGACCTCGAGAGTGACTTTATCATGAATCCGAACCGACTCAACGTCGCGCTTTCACGGATGAAGAAAAAGCTCGTCGTAGTCGCTCCCGAGTCGCTGTTCGAACTGGTTCCGCAGGAGAAGGATGCCTATCAGGACGCCCAAATCTGGAAGGGCTTGCACGCGACAGCCACCAAGGGTGGCCCCGCCACGACCGGCGAGGGTGAGACCACGGGCACGATATTCCGTGTTTACACGTTTGACGGCTACGAGGAGGTGTCCAGCGACAACTGAGGGTAGGTAAACGATGTTATGACTGAGAAGAGACGCCGTCACGGCGATGCTAACGTTCAGGGCCCACTGATCGATCCACTCGCATTACTGGTTTCTTTATCCAGAGCAGAGTGGAAGATTCGTGATCAGTATAGAAGAGAGGGGCCCTGTTGAAACCCTCAATTGCTGATAGTTTTCAGCAACAGTGCTGAATACAGAGCTTGTACGCAACACTTGGTTCCTACGTATTCCAGCTGAAGAGATCTAATCCAAACTTTGTACGGGGATATGAATGTAGTACCCGATTGGAAGGGAAGGATCTATGCAGTGATTGCCATCCAGGAGTAGTTTAATGGAAGTCACGAAGGATGTGGGCAGGTATGGGAGAGGATATTTTAGAGTTGGATACAGAGCGGATAGAGGACTTCATCGACCGGTATCTGGAACTCGATCGCCGAGCTCAACAGCCGTATGGCGTATTTTCATTTCTATCCGGGCGACGGGAGAAGAAGTATCAACAGACGCTTAAGTATTTCCTGGATCCACACAAGCCCCACGGCTTCGGGGACACCTTCCTAGAAGTGTTCTTAGAGGTTGTTGACGTCCCCGAGTTGAACGTTGCAGCCCAATACGTCGAGATTGAGGAAGAGGTACATATCGCAGACGAGAGCTCGGATAGCCGTATAGACCTCGTTATCTGTGGTGGGCAAGCCCTAGACGACCACCCAGACTGGGCGGTATTCTTGGAGTTGAAAGTCGGCGCCGACGAGAACGAGAATCAGACACCAACATACACCGCAGCAGACAGCTGGCAATTCACATGGTTCGACACAACCGAAATCAATGTCGACGAACTTGACGAGGCAACCTATGTCTACGTGAAGAAGGCGGTAGCAGAACCCCCTGAAGACGACGAATTTGACGCGGTTGATTGGGCGGCGATCGCAAAAACGTTCGAGCATCGACTCCAAGGCTCGCTGTTCCAGTATCCGAACCGGAGCGTCATTCAGTTCACTGATTTCATCCAATCGCTACAGGAGACCGAGAACATGGACTCACCATTCAAAGAAGACGAACTCACCGAACGCCTCAAACTATACTTCGAATACGATGACGTCATCCAACAAGTGGAACAAGCGCACAGACAATTCGAGAACGATTTCGACGACGTCAGCAAATACCTCACAGCTCAGTGGGCGGATAAAATCCGGGACCGGTTCCGTGTGACGGGGTCCGGGTGGAAGATTCGGTCTAATGACAGCCCGAAGTGGCAGGGATTGATGCCAGAATACTGGGATCAGGATCCGTTTGGCTGGGACAGTACAATCGCACTGTACTTCCGGATCCCATCTACGACCGAGCAACTGCGAAACCAGGAACTCTCGTTCCGGTTGCGGCTGCCACCGCAGCGCAAAGTCCACAAGCAAACCTTCGAAGGAGACGGGTCGTTTAATGCCGTGTTCACCGAGAAGTGTACGGGAGAGTATGAGGATGAAATCCGTGGAGAACTAGAGAAACTGGATGTGGACGAGATTAACCTGGAGAGGGCCTCCTCGCTGTTCACAAAGAACTACGACCTCGATCCAGAGAACTTGGTCTCGTCTTATTTCGTCCAAGTTACTACTGCCGTTGACGAGTTTTGCAGTGAGAGCCCCCAGTTGCTGACGCTCATGAACTCGGTCTTTGAAGAATCGTACGAGGACGTGTTTGGTGAACCACCGGCGGGTGAGTTCTCAGGTAGTCTGTCGAAACGGGAGTAATTTCGATTCTCAGCGGAAATGCTGGAAAACCACAAAACTTGATGAACATCCACCGTTGTTATATGAAGGGTAGTCGGGAAAGGGTTCCTTCACCCTGTTGAATATGCGCTCTGTATTCAGCACACCTCTCTTGTCAGGTAGTGAGGGTTTCAACAGAGCCAAGAGAGAGGTAACGGTCAGTGCAGTAGAGTGCTTAGCCGAGGAACTTCCGTTCGGCCACACTCACACCTGAAAGTGTCTTCCCGATCCCGAATGAGAGAGTGAGGAAGTCCGAAACCTCTGAGCTTGGTTCTACATCGTAATCGATAACGGATTGAGTATTGGCAATCCATCCCTGAAAGCCAGGAAGTTCCTTCGGACTGAACAGTTCTGGCACATATGCCCGTTCAACTTCTTGAGGACCGAACGTTGATTATCCAAGCCCCTCATCTCATCAACAGGATATAGTATGTCAGCTTGTACTAATTGCGGTGAACACTTAGACGGTAAAGCACGCTGCGAGAAATGCCTCACGTTCGACACAGAGACTTTCCACAAACTACTGGATAGAGATTACCGCAATACTTCAATTAGCGATCCAGACGAGGCAAAACATGTGAAAAAAGACACCTTCCGCGAGAAGGTGAAACTACTCTATCCGCGTTTGGAACGGATTGCGATAAATGGTGACAAAGCCACCTATGATGAGATTTCAGACGACCTGGGCCTTTTCACACGAGGGTATTACCTTCGGGCAGTCGGCTTCGTCGAGACGCATGATGGTCGGCCAATTCTCCCGAGTATCGTTGTTCGGAGAGAAGACGGAGTGAAAACGTTCCCCAAAGATGGGTATTTCACGATGATTCGATCGCTGGAATTGGGGCCGGACGATATTGAGGAGTGGGATGAAGAACGTCAAAAGGAGTGGTGGGAACCGAAACTGGAGGAAGTACATTCGTTCTGGGAAGATCAGGACTACACACCCCCAAAGTCGTATTGACACAACCGTCAGCGGTTAATACGCAGAACTACCGACCAGTGGATGAGAATGTGAGTCACTTGGCGCTGAAGTGAGTCAGAGAATCCAGTTCTCCCAATTAAGGTGTGAAATTAACTAGCTGTACTTTTGTCTTTGAGGGAAGAAAGTTAGGATATGTCCTTCGACGGGGATTATCGTGTCCAAGAAAACACAGAAGACCCCGATCATCCATCGATTGACGATGTAGTCGAACTTACGTTAAAACGAGCAACCTCTCCCCGATCGGAAGATCACCCAGGTCGGCATTTTGATCTCTACGTCTACGATGCTGTCGATAAGTTTGGGGAATCTTCGGTCGAAGACTGCGTACGGCTTTCTCTTACTGAAGGACTCACCCACCGATCGGCAGGTGCTGAGGCCTTTGGAGCGGATTATTACGTATGGGGTATTAATGTTGGTGTGGCTGCTGGGGCGTATCTTCGAGAACTCCTCAGAGAACCAAACTTCGAATCGTAATCCAGGTGAACTTGTAACGCAGTCTGAACGGGATTAGATGATGTTGAACAGCGAACAGGATCAAATCAGGTAGAGTGAGAACGTTCTCATCAACTGATCGGACTTATAGATAATATCCCAAAGAAGATCCACATGAATAAGCAGATTCCACTGATTCCTCTCATTGGTATCTATATCTATCACTTGGACTTCCATCTAGCAAAGAGAATATGATACCCGTTCTAGCAGGCGCCGTCGCACTGACAGGTGCGCTCGCAGTCGGGGCCAGCGCAACCAAGTCAAAAGTAGATGACGTGAAATCAGGAGACAGCGAATCTGCCGAGAACGTTCAAATCACAATTCAACCAGACGAATCGACCGAACTGGGCGATCCAGAATCTGATAGGTTGGAATCAATTGGTAAGAGTGCGGTCAACGCAGGAACAGCAACTTCGGCCTGTACGGCAGCGGCTGAACGGGCAGGTGTGGATCGGTATGCCGAGGCCGAGCTTGCGGAGCAGATGCATGCCAAGGCGTACGCACGTGATATCGGAGGAACCATCGTAGAGGAGGAGACTTCCGTATTCACTCCTGACGGTGGGGTCGACAGGATGATCAAAGGGCCGGCAGGCGAGAAGACGGTGCAGGTGAAGCATTATTCCGACTCTCTCGGCGAATCGGTTCTCGAGCAGTATTCCGATGTCGACGTAATCGCAACCACGAATGGCCTCAAGGATGGCGTTGATCCGGCTGAATACGGAATCGATGTGGTTACGATCGACGATTGGTCGGTGATCCAACGGATGAAACTGTCGGGGACTCGGATCAAACGTGGTGCAACTAAGCCTATAACCAGTGCTGCGTCGCGGATCGGTACCGCAACGAAGACGGTTGCAGGACGCGCTGCTGCCGCTGCAAGGACCGGGGTATCTGGATTTCTCCGCCTCTCACTGGGCAAACAACTCCTTATTGCCTCTGTCCTAATCGTCGTCGTCGGCGGGATCGTGTATTTCCTCTGGAAACGGTCCCAAGACGACGATTAGAACCGATCCCTGACGATACTCTTCAGTAAATAGTTAGACTAACTCCTCGTCAAGGACGCGTTTGATGACCGTTGTTTTCGGCTGCTTCTCAACCTCTTCTTCGAGATTCCGTGATAGTTGGAACTGGTCACCAAGTGTTTCATCCTGGTCCTGTGCGATTTTCCCCCACCACTCGTCCTCGTCATCCGCCAGCACGAAGAGAAAGGTCCGCACCCGGTCCTTCTCTGTTTCCTCATCAAGGATTCGATTATACTTATATACTTGCCCCAGAACCTTGTTTTTTGGAAGGTTACCTGCAATCTTTGTCTCGATCAGATAGCAACTGTTGGACGGAACATGTTCAACGTACAGATCGAACTGCGTCCGGGTATGGTCGTGGACACGGTGCTCACGGTATACCTTATAGTCGTCCCCGAACTCGTTGCGAAGCGCCCCATACATCTGCATGGATACCATGACTTCCTTCGGCCGGTGATGCCCACAGATCGAGGTCTTCTGGAGTATATGTCTGATCCGAGTTTCCGGTAGATACGGGCTTACGCGGAGAACCTCGTCGTGGATCTGCCGGACGATTTGCTCAAACGAGTAATCCCCGTCCTCCACGGAACTTCTCGCAGAATCGCGGATACGCTTGGAAAAGGCTGTCTTTGCTTTTTCAGGTGGATCCACCTCACACCAGTCACATCGGCGGCGAATCGCCCGTAGCTCGCTTTTATCAAGTGTGTCAAGAACCCGGTACAGCCCGTGCCATGGACTCGCCATACAAATCCAGCCCGCAGTGCATCAGTATAGCTCTGTGGAAACTCGTCTCCACAGGACTATTTGAGTTCGTAGGATATCCTGGACTCCCTTGAAGGATAAACTCTGACACTATCAGCCGCGTAGTTTCAGTTTCACCGCGGTTGGATCGGCTATATACGAATCTGGGAGCTATACTGGAAGTAGAGTGAGCATCCTTTCCATCCTGTCACAGTCACACGCTCCCTCTCCCCTAATCTATGTCCACGACGAATCCATCATCTCTCGGTACGTGCCCGTTCTGCCACGCCGCGATCACGACGATCGATGTGATCCTCGAGTACGAGACCGAGACGGGACCGGCAGTATACGCGGAGTGCCCCGAGTGCCGCGACGTCGTGAACCCGGAGTGATCTCGTATCCATGAAATGTATGGACCGGCTCCTATCCTGGACAGACCGGACAGAAGTCGTGTACGAGTGCCGACGGTGCGGAACCTCTGTCGATAGCGATACTACTACCTGTCCCGCATGTGGTGCAGACGCGGTCGTCCAGCACCAGATATCCTGACCGATGGCAGAGGAATACGAGCAACTCCTGGACATCGTAGCTGAAAACCCGCCCTGGCGGCACTGCCACCCGTCATGGCCGGGCAATTTGTAGCTGCCGCAGTGGCAGAACATCGGTTCGATCGTGTGCTGGACGCTGTGACGTTCGGCGAATCGGTCAGCGCGATCGTGAACGGTCATCGGCACCGCGTCGATACGCACCCTGTGGATAAACGTAATATAAACTAGCAGACTGTTCCAGTGATTCGCTCCGCCTGTGGTGGATCGCCGTTGATGTGGTAGTCCGAACGCTCGGACATCGTGGTTCTCGCCACATCCTCGCGGAACAGATAGGGTGTGGGATTCTGATCCGGTATCGTGGCCGGTGGAGCAGTTTCTCCCGCCGTATATCCTCATCTAGAGTTCGCCAGTCTACCCGCTACACTACTTCTTTCTATCCTTTCCTTAGATTCCCTTCTCTGATGTAAGAGTGGGCAATTCTAGGAAAGTATTATAGGGATGGGGAGAATTGTTTCGGATGGGTTCAGCCATGACACAGCCATCAGACGTTCCAGATGACCTCGACCGTGAACAGATCAAGGAATACATGAAGAATCTCCCAGAAGAGGAGCGAGAAGAACTCCTGATGGAAGTGCAGACCGATGATGTCTATCCTGTCGTCAACTGGGCACCGAATCCTGCAGCCGTCAAGGCTACGTTCAACTTCATTTTAGACAACGGGACGGTCACCTATGAGGAGTTGCGGCAGCATCTCGTTGATCTAGGGTACGCCGATACGGACGAAGGGAAGTACAACTTCGGTATTGTCTCGGTCGAAGACGACGATCCGATCTTCAATACTACCGGTGGGCAGGAGGCCGACACCGAGATTTCGCTGACACCAATCGGCGAAGAGATTGCCAGTGTATTCGACGATCGTATGGATCTACGGCCTGTCGAACGGGCATTGCTGTTCGGTCTCCAGCCCTACGGTAGCGGGTTCGCGTACCTATCTTTGCTAGAGGAACACCGTGAAGACGGTATCCTTCGTCAGGACCTAGAAGACGCGATGATCGACCAGTACAGCGGTTCAGGGAAATATTTCACCGGCTACTATACCTCCTGGTTCTCGAAACTCGGGTTGCTCGAGAAAGAGCAAGTCGGCCGGAAGAAGAAGTTCCATCCGGACTTCCCCGAAGCCTGGTAAAACCCAGTCAGCTCATCTGTACGGGTGGGATCCGTTTAGACTACTGCCTTACTCGGGATGTGTTCCGTGCTGGTAGACGTAGGCAGGTTGGTAGCTGTAGTCCTCATCGAGCGGCGTACCATCAGAGAGTTTGTGAAGCTCCGTGAAATGAAACGGTTCCTCGAGTGCCCTACAGTCTTCTACGAGGTAGTTGGTTCGATCAAGCCGAGCATAGCCTTCAGGCGGTGAATTGTGCTGGCTATACGTATCATCGTCCGACACGAGGTCTTCCAGCCGTTCTGCTTCAGGATCCTCCGGTTCCGGGTCGATGACGATTGATGTGATCTCCCCACGGTGTGTGATCATCCCCTCTCTATCGCGGGTGGCGTAATAGAGCGGCATCGATCCATGTTTCTTGACGCCGACCTCGGCTGCTCGCCAAACCTTTGATGCACGGTGAGTTACCTCGCCAAGTTCAACGGCCTCCTCGAGTCGAGTAGGGTAATTCCGGCTAAATATCGCTGCATTCGTCGTGTTACGAACCTTGCGCTGAACAGACATTAGTTGTGACAATAAATACGAGTTTCATAATCTTACTGGGCAAACTACTGGTTTGCCCTGTCCGAACAGTGAGACATCAACTGAAATTACTGTGACTGTCCATCGCTTCTGCGATCTTCAACTCGGCATCCCGGATGACCTCTTCCCGGTTCTGCTCAAGGCTCCGGAACAGATCGTGCTGCTTCTCCTTCCGCTTCTTGATCACATCGTAGAACACGGTCGCATACCCAGTGATGATGTAGATAGCGCGGAAACTGCGGCCATCCGGTGTCAGATAACGTTCCTCGATGAAGTTCCGCTACACTGTGTTCATCCGTTTCCGGATGTGCTTCGTCCGATCGAACCCCCTTGATCCGCTCTTTGAGTTCCTCGAGGTCGTCCGCGACGGTCTTCCAGTGGACGCCGAGCTGGTCGGCGATCGTGTTTGTAGAGACCGGTTGGTCTGCGTTTCTGAGGGCCTAGAGGATTTGCTGTTTCCGGCTCACCGACTCAACCACTGAGAACATTCTCACTGAATTTCATATATACAACACCCCATACATATTTAGGTCACATATTCCGCATATTTTGTGGAGCTATACATCACATTCAGAGATCTCAGACACAGTACTGTTGCAGTGGTTGCACTGTGAACGGAGCTTTATCGTCTAGATTATCGACATACCACCCCATGGCAGATTTCCGGGAAGAGTACTACGATTTCAATCCCCACTTCACCGAAATAGACGACGTCCTCGAAGAACTGGATGCTCTCCTCGGCGATCGGTACGACTGCAGCTACGAAACCAGCCTCAAAGATGAGTTTCTCATCGCCTGCTTCGAACGTATCGATCCCACGCAGGACTGGCGAACCCTCGTTAAGACCAAAGAAACGTACGACGACAGCTGGAACGCGAAAAAGAAGCGGGCAACCGCGTTACATATGCTGATGACCAAGCAAATCGGCTGGCCGCTCCACAAAGCCCTCCTGGACTTCGAACGAAAATACATCGTCGGGATCATCCTCACAATCAAAGCAAGTGACCAAGGCATCAGGCGACACTACGACCACGTACCAACGACACTCCCACCAGACATCGATCCCAGCGATCTAGAAAACGAATTGCCTGAACGGACGGTACCCGACCAACCTTTCCCAACCCTCTGCAGATTCTCCCGAACTATCGAATCCGACACAGCAGCATTGCTCAAGGAACGCGGTATCAATCCAGCGCCCGGCAACCATCACATCGTCTACGTAGTCGATTGTACTCCCGCACCGGACGCCGAACGAAAAGCCATCACCGCGATCCGTCGATACACACAGGCAAAACACATCAATGGCTACCAGCCCGCCGATGAAAGAGAATCCGCTGCAGTCTTCCTCAATGAGTCAAAAGGGCTCTTCTACGTAGGACGCAGCGACCAATTTCCTCAGCGCATGCAACAGCACTATGAGGGACGGGCCAGTGGCGGTGCCCGGTTCACCAACCTGTACAAACCACGGCGACTCCTCGAAGTAACTGACTTCGAAACCAGAGCCGAGGCAGAAACAGACGAACAGCGCCGTGCATATCGGCTTCAGATGAAAACCGAGAGGTACGTCTCCCAGAACTAGGCCGCCCCTGTTCCCTGTAATATCGTGACCACCCCTATCTATTTGCCATGATACGGTGGACCACAAACCGGAGAACCCACCGATGCCAGAAGGAATCCGAGATGTCGAAGTTCAATCCGGAGACGAAGGACAGCTTCAAGAAATCTCCGTGACGTTCGGCCCACACCATGCCCTACGAATCTACGAAGAAGACGACGAAGTCCGCTTCCGTCTGGTCGCCACCCACCACGGATTTGACGCAACAGCATCAGGCGACCTACCAACCGAGCTGGAAGACGTGATCAATCTGGTCCGCAAAGAGCGAGAGGATTTGATCGTCGACAGAATCGAGTCATAACGCAAAACGCTAGCCGCTATCCACCTGCATCACGACAGTCCTCAACTGCCTGTGCCGACTTGTTCAGCGCATCTTCGCCTTTCTCAACGATATCATCTTTGTCAATCCCGTCACCGCCGAAGATCCCGCCATCGCCACCGTCACCGCTACTCCCTCCATCACCTGATTCGAGTACGGCATCACGACACGCTGTCGCGTCATCGGACACCGAATCCAGTACATCAGACGCAGTCGACGAATCCACGTCCTCCAGCATACTATCCACGTCGGTATCGTGCTCCTCCGCTATCGCTTCCAGATCCTCCCGGTTCAGGTCTGCATCCATCTCCTCGGCCTGCCGCAGCAGGTTCGACGTCCCGGACACCATCGACCCACGGAGCGTCACATGGACCTCGCTCATCGCCAAGGCCCAGCACCGATCACCACATACGTACCGTAACCGGTACAGTCCCAGTTGACTGGCCTTGTTCGCCGTGAACCGTGTTCCAGCGAACGCCGGCTGGTAGAACGCTCCCGTTGATATCAGCATAGCGTCCACACCGAACATCAACGTGGCGAACTGGTAGTCCTGGATCGCCGCATCAGTCCGATCCTCGGAAGCAGCGCACGCTGCTTCACTCATCTGGTTGTAACTCCCGAGCAACGGTGCATACTTCGTTACATCACCGGTCTCGCTGCGGATGTCTGCAAACGGTTCGACCGGGACCTGGCTATCGAACTCGTTCCCGATCTGCGCCCCGTAATGCATCCGCCGCACCGTGTCACCCATGTCAGACCCGTTCTCCTCGAGCGCAGACGTGTTCACCCGGCTGCTGTAGTTTTCTTCAAACGCGCAGTGCTCGTCCGCCGTGTCAAGGAACAGATCCCGTCGTTCGGACGTGTTCTCCGGCAGATCATCATAGAATCCGCCGACCATGTCCTCAATCTGCTTTCGCTCCGAACGGGTCAGTCCGGCCGCATCGGGACCGAGGTCGTTACTGTACTCCGTCAGGTTCTGCCCGTTCTCCGGCCCATACTCCAGATCGATCGTTTCACCGGATTTGTTCTCCATTGGGGCCGGTACTGCCGTGGGTTCTCCCCCGGTCCCAGTGCTGCATCCTGCAAGGACCAGCATGGCTGCCACCGCGATAATAGCTACCTGTGTTCTGGTGATTTTCTGGTTGAACACGAATGGTTGCAAACCTCGACTTTATACTGTAGAAGTAATTCCTGTAATAGGATAGGTCTACCGCTCAAACCGTTATATCAGTATCCACGGAGTGCCCGTAGTCAAGAGTGGCCGGAACAACAGTGATCGGTCATGGACGGTTGATTCGTCCAGAAAACCCGGTCTCAGTCGAGTTTGAGCTGGTTCTTCATCTCCTGTTCGATCTGTTCACGGACACCGTCGCTATCTTTGATCAAGAAAGGGGGGTCTCCTTCTCGGAGAGATATCGGGACGTCAACCCTTGTTCACTGAACGTGTCTATCACCTCCTCAAGGTCCTTCTCCGTCGCGGTATCAAGATGCTCAAGCAGGTCGTCTCTTGCTCCAGTTCCCCATCAGTATAGTCTAGAAAGATCTGATAGACCTCAACCTGCTGCACCGATTGAAGGTCTGTGTCTGCGTGCTGGTTCAGAAAGCCGTTGAACTCCAGTGGGAGAACGGTTCATTCGGTATCGATTCAGATGAATTGTATGAGTCAGCCAATTTGCTGGCGCTACGTAGATGCCCGAAAGTCCGTGGTGTACGTTTCGTAGTTTTCGATCGCGTCCTCAAGGACTGAGAGACGATAGAGTGCGAGTTCCCAGTTACTCGCGGTTTTCTTGAGATCTCGCGTCTGCGAAGCGGTTTCCGTCTCTGCGGAATGAGTACGGAGTTCGTCGGGCGAGTCCGCGTTATAGTCAGTTTCCCAGTCTTCGATTTTGGACTGTAACTCAATCTTCAGATCGATCAGCCCGTCGCGGTCATGCTCTTCGAGAAGGTTTCGGAGCGTTTGTATCCGCGTGTAGAGCGGGTCAGGGGAGTAGAACGCGCCATCGTCGCGTTCTGTCTTCAGCAGGACGTTCAGGGCGACAAGTCGTTCAAGGTGGTCGCGTGCTGTATTCTCCGCGACGTGGGCCTCATCCGCGATATACGATACCGGGCGCGGTTTGGAGACTGTAGTCGCAACTGATTGAACCCGGTCGAACGCTGTTGTGTGTTCTTTCCAGGCTTCAACACCCGGGCTCTGGTCGGTCATGGCTCCCTGTAATCGATACAGCGCAATGATTCTATCTTCGAGTAAGATAATTGATCACGGTCTTTTCGGCCGCAGAACTCAATAAAGAAGTCATATTATCAACTACTGTTATGGGCGAACGACGTAACAAACCGATTGAGGATCTATCTACCATCTGGTCTTAAGTCTCCAAAACCAGCTCTCAGGTGATTGGGCTTAGACGAGGATGATTAACAATCTGTATCAAATTAAGAGAGATCCATAAAATACCCTGCATCTACTTACCAGAGGCTAACTGATTAAAGAATAGCTGTGAACATCAGACGCGCAGACATTGTCTTAGTAAACTTAAACCCGACAAAGGGATCTGAGCAACGAGGGAGGCGTCCAGCAGTCATTATCCAAAACGATGTAGGAAATAGATATGCCCCCACGACTATTCTCGCACCGATGACAACTAGTTATGACCCAAATGATATTGCGCCTTATGAAGTGGAATTACGTGCCGGAGAAGAAGATGTAGATAGGGATTCAGTAGTCCTTCTAAACCAAATACGAACAGTTGATATGAGTGAACGGATTGTCCATAAGTTTGGTGAAGTATCTAGAGAAAAAATGGAAGAGATAGATCAATCTATAAAAATTAGCCTTGGGTTAGAATGAATGAAACCGGAGAGTCCACCAGGGTTTTAGGTATGAACGAAGTATGAATTGATATGGAGCAGGAAAAGCGGTTTAAACGTAAGGTAGGGGATAGAGGGCAGGTTACAATCCCTATCGAATTCCGCGAGCAGTTCGGTCTAACGGCTGGCGAGGAAGTAGTGTTTACAGTTGACGAGAGGGGAGATCTTTTATTACGGAAATCAGGTAACGAGCAAGACCTTGCTTCGGCTTATCAAAGAACAGCACAACGGGACAAGAGAGTCAATACGGAGTGGGAACACGTTTCTGTTGAAGCCACTGACGAGGTTGAACCGGATGTATTCGATGACGAGTCGACAAATCAGCGCGACACTATTGATGCAAACTGGTTGAGTGACAAGGGTGTTACAACTGCCGTGGACTGGAAAGACAAAAGCTCCTACGGGCGGTCAATTTCGCCGAAGAAAAGTAGCCAGATGCACCGGCTGCGTAAGTGGCAAGAGCGCATCCGAACCAAGGACGCCGGTGAACAAAATCTACAGTTTGCACTGTCGGAGATTGATCGGATGGCCTCGGCGCTCGGTGTCCCGAGTTCGGTCCGCGAGGTTGCCTCGGTGATCTATCGACGCGCGCTGAAGGAAGACCTCATTCGCGGCCGGTCAATCGAAGGGGTTGCAACGTCCGCACTGTACGCTGCCTGCCGAAAAGAGGGCATCCCGCGCAGCCTTGAGGAAATCTCCGAGGTGTCCCGCGTTGAACGAACAGAGATCGGTCGAACCTATCGGTATCTCTCACAGGAACTCGAACTCGAGATGCGTCCCGTCGACCCGAAAAAGTACGTCCCGCGCTTCTGCTCTGAACTCGAACTGTCCGATGAGGTTCAGACCAAGGCCAACGAGATCATCGAGAAGACGGCCGAGGAGGGACTACTCTCTGGCAAGTCGCCCACTGGCTATGCCGCCGCCGCAATCTATGCCGCCTCACTGCTCTGCAACGAGATGCGTACACGGCGCGAAGTCGCAGATGTAGCCCAGGTCACTGAGGCTACCATCCAAAACCGATATCAGGAACAAATTGAAGCAATGGAAAGTATAGACTTGGAGAACTAGTTTAGTTGGTTAGACACCTCAATCAGTTCACTATGGATTGACTCTTGGTCACTCTCATGGAGTTCCTACTCACGCACTCATGGATGGCTTTGGGTACCCCATTCTTTCTAAGGTGGTACATTTCTGTGTCTTAATCCTGTTACCGGTATCCCTCTTGTATTAAAACATAAGAATAGACCAAACAGGATTTCAACAGAATCAACTTCTGCTGCGTATGAGACTAATTGACAGTACTTTTCTCATATATGGTAGAAATACCATATTATGACACTGGGTTATATGGATATTAGATCCATCTTGTTGAACAAGCTATGTCGGGTCCCAAGGACAGCATCAACATCGAAAACGTAGTGGCATCAACCAGTATTGGACAGGAACTCGACCTTGAGAGTGTCTCATTAGATCTCGAGGGGGCTGACTACGACCCTGAGAACTTCCCTGGTCTCGTCTACCGTACCCAGAACCCCAAGTCCGCCGCACTGATCTTCCGGTCGGGAAAGATCGTCTGTACTGGCGCAAAAAGTACTGACGCTGTCCACGAGAGTCTGAGCCTTGTCTTCGCTAAGCTCCGTGAACTCCAGATTCAGGTTGAGGAAGATCCAGAAATCATCGTCCAGAACATTGTCAGTAGTGCTGATCTCGGCCGCACCCTCAACCTGAATGCGATAGCAATTGGTCTCGGTCTCGAGCACATCGAGTACGAACCCGAGCAGTTCCCCGGGTTGGTGTATCGACTCGACGAGCCAGAGGTCGTTGCCCTTCTCTTTGGCTCTGGGAAGTTGGTCGTCACTGGTGGGAAACAAGTGAATGATGCCGAACAGGCCGTCACTGTGATCGCCAACCGCCTCAATGATCTCGGACTGCTCGAATAATA
Organism: Haloterrigena alkaliphila; assembly: GCF_017352155.2. Classification (NCBI taxonomy): domain Archaea; kingdom Methanobacteriati; phylum Methanobacteriota; class Halobacteria; order Halobacteriales; family Natrialbaceae; genus Haloterrigena; species Haloterrigena alkaliphila. The sequence goes on along the minus strand of NZ_CP071462.1, from coordinate 1,955,497 downwards.
CAATCTCTTCTTGCGTCACTGCTCTGCTGATCTGCCCAAGACGAAGGGGTTTGGTAGCTACTGTAGCAAGTACAGGTGGTCGCTGTAACGCTGCGATGTGCACTCTCTACAACGCCTGGCAAGAATGACGTGCTGAATACAGAGGTTGCACTGAGCGATTCCTGTTTGGTTGGGGGAGTTTTCTATTACACCCTCATAGCTTAATGCAGGGGCTCGCCTCGATATGAGTATTCAATACGAGTGGGTGTGTTTCGACATCCCATTTTTCCTCCAAGCTCCGGACTCGTTCGACGGGAATGAAGCCGCGCGGTTCTACCCGTCAATAGACGGTGAGACTGCTGAACTGCGATTCAAACGCGAGTCGGTGGAGATGCGCGACGGGGAAACGTTCGGGATGGCGGCCGACGACCGCCTTGGAAGCGTCTCATACACGAAGGTGCGCGTCGGCATCGGAGACGATGTGCTCGCCGCAGCGCCTGAACCATCAGATGGACAGTACGCGCTCACGTCGGATTTACGGGGACGCGACGGGTGGCTTATCGAGAAAGAGATAGAATTCCTGAACCAATTCTTGCGCGTCTATCGCGTGTCACTCGAATATTACTGGATTCGCCCACTCACACCGCAGGAGCTCGTGACGTTTGAATTGGTGAGCGTCTACGAAGATGGTGACACAGATGCTCGACATCGGAAGATCACGCCGGGATCGCTCAAAGTACCAGACGCGACGCTTGACATCGAGCAGTGCCGCATGTTGAACGCGCTGATGCAGAACACGTCGAGTGTGCCACTCACCGGGGTGATTGGTTTAGACGTACAGGACAAAATCGACTTGCAGGAAGCGAATTTGGCGGTGTTGAATGCGGAGCGTTTCTTTGAATTGTGGGTGAAGAATGCGTTCGAGGTGGTTGCCAGCGAGCGTGGGTGGAGTGACGATGAGATTGCGGACTTGTTGAAGAAGGACAACGGAGAGTACGAGTACATCTCGAACATCGCAGGGAATTTTATCGGACAACACCTCGATTTCGTATTCAGCGACACGGACGAGTACGACGCGTGGAAGGGGGACACGCACGACGTGCGGAACGCTGTCGCGCATGAAGGGAACATGGCGAGCGTAGAAGAAGCCGTTGCGGCGTACAAGGCGAGTGCAGAGGCGGTGTTGCTGCTCGCCGAGGAGTTCAGCTCAGAGTTGGCGGGGACAGAGTGGGAGATGCCAGATGCGGAGACGTATTGGAGCGGAATATGTTGCTGTGATGCGCAGCGCACTAGCATCACGCGATTAAAAGCGGGTAGAAGGGGTAGGTCGAGTGTGGCCCTTTCGTACAAGAGATTATGCGTGGGTATATTAGAATTTCCGTGCGCGACCTGCACCCTGTATCTCGCACGGCTATCGGAACATCTCCTTGAACTGGTAGAACCCTCGGCGGTCGATAAGCATACGTAGCTGCCGTTCAGTACAGGGAACCCATCTATCGGCCAGCAGAGGAAGCAAACTTCTATTATCTTTCTGTGGTCTGTTCTATGTGCATAATTGATAGGAGGTTATCTCTCGTGGATAGCAACCGTTCCGTCCGGTTTGACGGTTATTACGTATTCACAGCAGCAGAATGTGACGGTCCCACCTTGTCGATTATCAAACAAGCGATCAAGGGCTTCAGGGTCAATAGCATTGCTTAATGGCGGCAATTCGAGGGGGTCGTTGGCAGTTTCCTTGGCTATCGTTTCAATGACTGCTTCGCTGGGTGTTGAACCGTCGCTCCACCCCTGATTACCACCATCAGTCTTTGATTGGTCTACCATTGCGAACACTTCTCACCACGGCATGTATAAATCTTACATTTTATCATTCCGTATGGGTTTCTGGTGGTTAATTTGAAGAAATTTTCCGCGATTCCATCCGCAATTCGGTTGGCTTCCATTCTTTTCCAGCGACTTGACTCAGTACGGCTTCGTCGAGGTTAACTATCCGCCCAGAGACATCAAACGCGATAACCCCATCCGCCACCCCAATATCAATCTCGTCAAGTTTGATATCCTGATACCCACCGAATCGAAGACATAGTTCAGCCATACTATGATATTGTGGTGACCCAACAAAATATTGTTGCTATTATTTATTAAGGTGAGATGTTGCACATTCTTTGTATATCTACAGAACGGATCGTCGTTTTCTTTCCAGTGAATTGCGGCCAAATCAGTGTTCAGTATAGGTTCTGCAGTTACCGGAACGATTGTAGATATGTCTGAGAACTGTCGAACTTGGTCTGCGGAATATAGAGGATGAGTTCACCAGGATAGTCCCGTTTATTTGAGCGGGCCGTCTAAGGACCGTATGCACATCAGACTAACCGGCGACCAAGTCATTGCGGGTGTACTATGACGCCAGCGGATGACGAAACGATCCAGCCGTTCGATGTTACCGTCGCTCAAACCGAAATTGACGATCTCAAATCACGACTAGAGAACGCGCGTTGGCCAGATCAACTCCCCGATGCAGATTGGGAATACGGCACCGAACGGGGATACCTACAAACCATGTGTGAGCACTGGTGTGAGGGCTACGAGTGGGATGCCTTCGAGGATCGGGTCAATCAGTTTGAACAGTATGTAACCTCTATCGACGACCAGCGAATCCACTTCTACCATATCCGCTCGCCGGAGCCAACTGCACGACCACTTCTGTTGAGCCACGGGTGGCCGGGATCGGTTGCGGAATTCCTTGACGTATTTGGCCCGCTCAGCGATCCGGCCGCACACGGCGGCGACTCAACGGATGCCTTTCATGTGGTCGCGCCGTCACTCCCGGGATATGGATTCTCGGGATCCACTCGCGAGCGGGGTTACGGAATCCGGGAAGTAGCCGATACGTTCGCTGAACTAATGGAGCAATTGGGATACGACTCCTACTTCGCACAGGGCGGCGATTGGGGAGCGCTGATAACGGCTATCCTCGGCGCGAACTATCCTGATCGCGTCGACGCCATCCACACGAACATGCTGTTCGTGAAACCGTCATCGCTCTCCAATCCGATGGAGATCCTCGACGAGCAAGGGATGGCCGACTACCGCGAGACTAAGGAGTTCCGCGACCACGAGACGGGCTATCAGGAACTCCAGTCGACGAAGCCACAGACCCTCGCGTACGGTCTCACCGACTCACCCGTTGGACTCGCAGGGTGGATTATCGAGAAGTTCCACGGGTGGAGCGACTGTGAAGACGATCTTGATGAGAGCTTCGATCGGGATCGCCTTCTCGACAATATCAGTATTTACTGGCTCACAGAGACGATCAACTCGTCGATGCGGTTGTACTACGAAACTGACGATAGAGCAGCGATTCCCGATTCAGTCGACGTTCCAACTGGCCACACTCGCTATCCAGCCGAGATCATGAAAACCCCACGTGTCTGGGCGGAGGAGGTGTACAACATCATCCAGTGGAACGAGCAACCGGAAGGAGGCCACTTCGCCGCTATGGAGGTCCCCGACCTGTTCGTCGAAGACGTTCGGACGTTTTTTCAGAAAATCCGCTGAGGGGGAGTCATTCACGGGACGCATCTGTGGAACTCATCACTGAATACATGCTGCGTATTCATCACGCAGTCCCAAATTTGTCTTGGAATGGATAGAAGGTAGAGCATCCGATATGCATACCTACTTGTCGATCAGTAGAGGGTGTATAGTGACCGGAGGGTTCTATTTGCTGTTGGATGAAAACCCAGCCATGCCGAAACGTGGGAAGTGTCCGGGGTGTCAGGAACAGATGGGATATCCTGATACCGGCGAGAGATGCCCTAACGAGGGCTGTAATACGAATTAGGCGATTAGGCAGAGCGTTGGAGAGAATGAGGGCCCGAAAAACCGGGATGAATCCAGAGGACTTCGTGTGACGGCAACGTTCTTGTTTACGTATCAGTAATTTTCAGGAATGTTCAGACACCGCCGCTCTACCCTCTTTTATGACCGACACATATATTAGATGTCATAATTGTATTCGAAACTATTAGTCCCATTCTCGAGACATTCGCCCTGGCAGTTGCCTTAGGGCCCTATCCCTCCTGACACCCAGTGTCGTCTGGTTGGTCCACACCCCTCCCGGACTAGGGAGCAGTGTGAATTCCTCAAAGCAGGGGTAATGACGGAACTTCAGGTCAGTACTGTCGCTACCCATTCAATTAGGCTTCGACTGGAGTGAACACTCACTACCAAACTAGTTGGGGAGAGCAACTATAATGGCGGAATGCCAATTTGTTAACACCTTGGTTAGAATTTGCATTGAATGTCTGAATGAAGGGGCAAAGGTCGTCAGTTGGGAAGCAGTAGATACTGATATAAAACGATCATACGAGTGCAGCAGTTGCGGACACGCTTGGGACGTTATCTTCTGAAGAGTATCGCCTCTGCATAGAGCATTGCTGTGCGGATATTTCCGTCCCGTCTGAGATTAAATGGGGTATTCCGTTCCCATCGGTAGTGAGTGGTTGGTCCACTGATGTCGCCGCGAAATAATTGCTGTTGTTGTGCTGAATTCATCCACTGTATTCAGCAAGTGCTAGATGTAGGCGACTGAGGGCTTCAACTGAGCCTTTCTAACGATCAACGTCAAGCAACAGCTGTTCGTGTCGTTCCTGTTAGAAAACGTCGGCGGTGAACCGACCTCGAGTTCTCCATCCGACCGTGGTGTGTCAATCGGATCAGCCGATCGGAGATCAATCGGTGGCTATCGACGGTGGACCGATCTCGATCGGGAGCGGGGCGTTTACGAATGTCTCAGTTCGAACGGAACTCGTTGGCAGCGTTGTTCCTCTCCCCGCCGAGTAAACCATTCGAGTACCGGTGATTAAGCCTATTGGCCGTCAGATTCCCGTCGTTCTTCAAGGTCGGCGATCTGGCACTCCTGGGCGAGCAGGATCGAAACGAGGTGAGTCATCATCGGATCGTGATGGTTTTGGATTCCCCGGCGTCAGCGAAGTTCCACACTTGGTCGAACAATCGGTCGGAGTGATCCTGATACTCGACGCAAAGTGCTCTGCGATACGGTGCCCAGTCGTTCTCGAACTCACTGAGGGTGTCTCCTACATAGAACATTCGCTCTCTCGTCTGACAAGAGCGAGGGGTACCTACTGACTACGTGCGAGAGTAGTCCGTGTACAACGGGACGGGCGTGCCCAAACCTATCGTTGTCAGACCGCACGAGGAGTACTTTGGCGGTGGTTTCCGCCGTATCTGCCGTGAGATACTTATCTTCACAAAGTTGGATTGGAATAGTTCGGACTTCTGTAAGCGACTTCCCATCATTATTGGGATCGCAGATGCCGTGAGCGGCATTCTCGCCGAACCGAACGCGGATGACATTAACCTACCAACCTACTATCGCTACTATGTGTAATGTGTATTATTACTTTGATCGGTAGCATCTGATTTTGACACTGACAATTCGCATGATGAAAACGAACTAGCAGTCCGTCTGGAGTTCTGGACTAAGCCAGAATGTCATATGTATTGAGACGATCTGTCTCAACTTCTGTTACGTGATCACGTGATTTCACGAATCTACCGCGTAGCGAGTATCCCCCGGCCGCTATCGCGCAGTTCAATCTCAAAGATACGAGCGGGTTCGCCGCGACCGGTTAGGAAATCGCGAAAAGAAATAACAAACAACACAGCGTTAGTACGGACATGGAGATCAGACGCGCAACTTCGGCAGATATCGATGCGATCAAAGCGGTTGCAGGGTCAACTTGGCGGATCGATTATCCGGACATCCTCAATCGAGAAGCGATCGAAGAGGGCGTTGAGGAGTGGTACAATTCCGAACAGATCGCGTCCGAACTGGCAGAAGACGACGCGATACTATTAGTGGCCGAAATCGACGACGAGGTGGTCGGATTCGCGCACGCCGTCCGTCGACATCGGACGGGCTTCATTCTCCGAGTATACGTCGATCCCGACTACCGAAAGCAGGGCATCGGCAGCGAACTCTTGGCCAGCGCTCGAGACGCCCTGTTGACCCGAGGCGTCGACGATATTCGGGCGATGGTTCTGGCCAGAAACGAACCCGGTAACGTGTTCTACGAGACGTTCGGATTCGAGAAGGTCGACGAAGAAGAGACAGTTATCGGCGGCGAAACCTATACGGAAAACGTCTATGAGCGAGCGCGATGAGTCCAGAGAACAGATCGAGGGCTGAACTCTCAACCGCCGAAATCATACACAAAACGAATGGGCTGGTGGGTGACCGACCTTCACTAGCTAAAAAACAGTAACACTACGGGAACTCTATGGAGCCGAACGGAGAGACCGGTAAAAAGCGCTTGAGAGGTATCAGCCGTTGCCGTCTTTGAGGTCACAGCTCGGGCGAAATAATCGGCCATAGAACGAGCTGTTTGACCGTATGGGGAGTCAGTGTTCGCGATCACCAGCAGTTCCGTTCCAGATCCGCATCAGATAATGACCGCTATCGATCAGTCGAGAGACCTATGACAGAAGTGCGACGAACAACGATAAACCGCTATGCCACCTATCGGACGATAGATGGCATCCAAAGAACAGTCCGCCTTTCGTCCAGCGATCGACGTCCACACCCACCTTTTTCCTGAGCGGCTCGCCGCCGCGATACAGCGATCGCTCAGCAACGAGGCAGGGTGGGACTTTTCGACGCCGACGACCCCGTCCGAGATCGAAGACGTCCTTCGGGCGGCAGGTATCACGACGTACGTCGCCCTCCCGTACGCCCACAAGCCTGGAGTCGCGAGCGAAATGAACGAGTGGCTCATCAATCAGACAGGCTCGTTAAACCGACTGATCCCGTTCGCAACGGTTCATCCCGATGATGAAGACGTCGCGCCCCTCGTCCGAGAAGCGTTCGAGAAGGGGGCACGAGGACTGAAGATTCACTGTCCGGTTCAGGAGTGCCGACCCGCCGATTCGCGGCTCGAACCGGCACTTGAATTGGCAGTGGAGTACGATCGTCCGATCACGTACCACGGCGGTACGGCACCGATGTTTGAGGACAGCCCGTATGTCGGCGTAGACCTGTTCATCGATCTCGTCAATTCGTATCCGGAACTCAAAGTCTGCTGTGCACACATGGGCGCCTACGAGGTCGAAGAGTTTCTTGACCTCGCGCGAGACAACGCGAACGTCTATCTCGATACGACAATGGCGATGTCCGCATCGGCTGAAGAGACGATGGGATTCGACCCATCTATGATCGCCGACGAGACGCTCGTCGAACTCTCGGAATCGATCATGTACGGGACCGACTTCCCGAACATCCCGTATCCGTATCGTGACGAGCGCGCCGAACTGCTCGCTCGAGATCTACCTCGGACGGCGGTCCGTGATATCTTCTATCGAACCGCTGCTGCCTATCTCGGTCTCGACAATCGAGCGGCTCCCGAGGATAGTTGAAATGCACCACCCGATGCGTTCGCGGCTGGACGGAGAGTCGGCCGTCCCAGAGCCCAAGGTACGCATCGGGGGAAAATGGCGACGCAGCGTTCCGGCAGGAAAGCAACGGTCAGCGTACGGTAGCGCCAGTGGAAACCGATGGTAGTTGTGAGTCGACCGAGACTCGAGCACCCCGATACCGAGCGGACTACTAGACTTTTTACTCTTGAAGTGATCCGTTCGAATGGATATGGATTCATCGTTTCTTTACGAGGTCGACCCGACGCACTGCGAGGATACGTACTACATCGATCTGGACGTCTACAACGTCCCGTCGATGGGATGTGCGTACATTCTCGATGGGGATCGCCCCGCCGTGATCGAAACGGGTGTCGGAAAGCGATACGAACGTATTCTCGAGGCTCTCGACGAGATCGGAATCGAGTACGAGGACGTCGAAGTTATCGCACCGACGCACGTACACTTGGATCACGCCGGGGGTGCCGGTTTTCTTGCACGCGAATGTCCGAACGCGACCGTGATGACCTACGAACGGGGGGCTCGTCATCTCGTCGATCCGTCCCAGCTCGTCGCCGGAACGAAGCAAGCTGTCGGTGAGCGGTGGAAGTTCTACGTCGAACCGGTTCCCATTGACGAGGACCGGGTATCAGGGTTAGAAGACGGCGACGTGATCGATCTCGGCGACCGCAACCTCGAAGTCCATCATGCACCAGGACACGCTAAGCATCAGGCAGTGTACTACGATCGCCGATCGGACGCCGTATTCGCCGGCGACGCTGCCGGAATCTACGTTCCGGAGCTGGATCGAGTCCAACCGACGACGCCACCTACCCAGTTCGATCTCGAGGGGGCGCTAGCGGATATCGACTTGCTCCGTGATCTCGATCCCGATATGTTACTGTATACCCACTTCGGACCCCGGGCGGACGTGGATCGCGCTCTCTCCGAGTACGAAGAACTACTGAAAGAGTGGGTCGACGAGATTAGAGAAAAGCGAGCGGAACTCGAGGATGACGAGGCCGTTATCGAGTACTTCCCGCAACGAACCGACGTCGTCGATCTGTGGGGGGAAGAGAACGCCGTATCGGAGATTCGGATGAACGTTCGCGGCGTACTCGGGTATCTCGACCGCCAATAATCGCAGATGGTTGCTATAGCATTCGGATGAGAGATAACATCTATCACGGCAACTTATAACATGATAGAGCACCTATTCGAGAGACGGTCTGCATGGATCACTCGAAATCGTACCAATTATACGACGTCGATGAACCTCCCATCCGGAATCGGCTCGGTATCGGGATACAGTTCCTGATGAATACCGATCAAGACGATACGCAGATGTTCGATCAGGGAATCATCCACGTGGATTCCGGCGAATCCGTGACGCGACACGTCCATCGATACAGCGGTGAGACGTTCTACGGACTCGAAGGCGAGGGTGAAATCGTCGTCGACGGCGAAGCGGTGCCATGCCACGCCGACGAGCACCTCGTCTTCATTCCGCCGGGAGTTCCGCATTACCCGAGAAACCCGGACGACGCCGATGGAACGTTTCGGGCGATGTTCGTTCACTCGCCGGCGATCATCAACGGCGACACGTACACCGTCGATGAGGACGGAAATCTGATCGACGGCGAAAAGTAACTCCCTTCTCTCGTCCCCGTTCGGACGAAATGTCGATAGCGACGGGTCAGACACTCAGGTACCGCTGTCGGATCTCCGGATTCTCTTGGAGTTTGCCCGGCGTCATCTCGTCGACTATCTCCCCCTGATCGAGGAAGTAGTGTCGGTCGCTGACGTCCATCGCCATAACGACGTTCTGTTCGACGAGGAAGATCGTGAGCCCCTCCTCCTCATTGAGCTGTCGGATGACCTGTTCGACGTCGCGGACGATGTACGGTGCGAGCCCTTCGCTCGGTTCGTCCATGAGCATGACGTCGGGGTTGCTGGCCAACGCGCGACCGATTGCGAGCATCTGCTGTTCACCGCCGCTGAGGTTTCGCGCTGCTTTGTCCTCGAGTTCTTGGAGTCGCGGGAAGTACGAGAGTACCTCGTCGAGACTCATCGGATCCGATGTGTTGTTGATGGCCATTCTGATGTTTTCCGAGATCGTTAGCCCCGGCCAGACTCGGCGTTCTTCCGGAACGTATCCGATTCCCTTGCTCGTTCGCTTATGCGTTGCGAGGTCAGTGATGTCCTCACCATTGACCCGGACCGTGCCGCTCTGGATGTGCGGCGGTTTCGCACCGGCCACGCAGCGCATCATCGTCGATTTTCCGGCACCGTTCCGTCCGAGTAGCGAGACGACTTCGCCTTCCTCGATCTCGAGCGAAACGTCGAACAGCACCTGTCCGGTTCCGTACCCTGCGTTGAGATTCTCGATTTCAACGATGTTCATAGCTCTAGTTCCTCCTCTTTCATTCCACCGAGGTACGCGTCCTGTACGGCTTCGTCGGTCCGGATTTCCTCGGGGGAACCTGTCGCGATGTGGTCACCGTTGTAGAGCACGGTGATACGGTCGCTGATTCCCATCACGACGCTCATGTCGTGTTCAATCAGTACTATGGCGATTCCGAGATCGTTTCTGATGTCTTCAATAAGCTCCGCCGTCTCCTCGGTCGCCTCCGGACCCATTCCACTGGTCGGCTCGTCGAGCAACAGGAGATCTGGGTCCGTCGCGATCGCGATCGCGATTCCGAGACGACGCTGGTCGCCGTGCGAGAGGTTCTCTGCTGTCGTATCGCGTTTGTCCCACAGGCGGAGTTGTTCGAGGATCTCTTCGGCTCGATCTTGCTGGTAATTACGAGCGCGAGAGAACACATTGAAGCTGAAATCGCCGACTTCGGCTGTTTGCGCTGCTACTCGAACGTTCTCGAAGACGGTCCGATCGAAAAACACCTCGTTGCTCTGGTAGGACCGACCGATGCCGAGCTGCGAGCGCTCTTCGATGGATAGTTCGGTGATATCTTCACCTCGGAAGTGGACCGTCCCCGATGTCGCTGGCAGGACGCCTGCGATCTGGTTGAAGAACGTCGTCTTTCCAGCACCGTTCGGACCGATTATCGAGCGAAGTTCGTCGTCCTTGACGCTGATCGAGATGTCGTCGTTGGCGACGACCTCGCCGAACTTTTTGGTGAGGCCGTGCGTCTCGAGAATGACGTCTGATTCCGTGTCGTGTGTTCGTTCCGTGTCGATCGTTTCTGCCATATTAGTTTCCTCCGAGAAGTTTGTTCGCCGCCCAGCGGACCGCCTTCTTGATCGCTCCCCAGCCGCCCTTTCGGGGTTCAACGAGGATGATGATGATGAACAACAGACCGAACCCGAACTGCCAGTAGTGGCGGAGGGCACCAATAGCCTGCCATCCGCTGAGGAACTCCGATCCGAGGAACCAGAGGAACGCCCCGAACATTGGTCCGGCGAAGCTACTCAGTCCACCGACGATCGTCATCATAACGACTTCGCCGCTCGTTTCCCAGTAGAGGTAACTTGTCGCGACGCTCTGGTTGACGATCAGAAGCATTATTCCGGCGACTGCGCTGAACACTGCGCTGAGCATGAACGCGTTAATCTTGTAGCGTCGCGTGTTCACCCCTATGCTTCGAGCAAGCTGTTCATTTTCTCTGATGGTGATGAGCGTCCGTCCAAACGGCGAACGAACGATTCGGAACAGCAAGTATGTCGCGACGACGAAGACGGCGGCGATGGCCCAGTAAATGGAAACGATGAACGAACCGAGTTCGATAGTCAAGATTCCGCGGTATGACTCCACGAGGGGTGGAAGGAGGCCGCTGGCGATACCGTCGTCTCCACCGGTCACCCCGCCGGGATTCGAGTTCGCGATGTACCAGACGACTTCACCGAACGCGATCGTCAAGAGGGCGAAATAGATCTCGCCTTTTTGAACGATGAGCCGACCGATCCCGTAGGCAAGGAGGCCTATAAGAGCGAGGGCGAGAGGAATCCCGAGGACGATCATCCCGGGTCCGAACTGCGTCATGACGATGGCAACAATGTACATCGAACCGCCGAGGAACATCGCGTGCCCGAACGACAGGAGACCGGTGTATCCGAGGAGGAGGTTGAACGAGACGGCGAACAGCATCCAGATGAGCACGTTTGACGCCACGCCGGGATATCCCATCAGAACGCTTGCGACGGTCGGCATGGCAACCGCGACCGCTATCAATCCCGCGATAACGGCGACGTCGATCCGCCGTTCCGCTATCGAGAGTGACCCGTTGATGAACTCTCTGAACTGTTCTTTCCGTGTCTGTGTTTTCTCACTCATGGGTAATCACTGTTTGAAGGGGAGTGTCCACTGATCGTGCTGTGGTCCCATCTAACTCGTTCGTGCAATTCATTCCAAGAACCCCTCCTCTCCGAAGAGACCGCGTGGTCTAGCGAGTAGTACGACGATCATCACGACGAACGGAACGACTCGTCGGACGCCCTGGAGATTGATCCATGAGATTCCCGTAGTGGTCGCGAGCGTGTTGAGCATCGTCGGTACGAGAAACATAGCCGTCCCGATGAGGAGTCCTCCAGCAACGCTTCCGAAGAAACTCCCGATTCCGCCGACAACGATCACCACGAATACCAGGATAATGAACAGCGAAGCCATCCCCGGATCGATCCCGGTTTCGGCACCTCGAAGAACGCCCGCGAGGCCGGCGAGGGCGGACCCGATGAAGAACAGGAACGTGAATTTGATCGGCAAGTTTTCGCCGACGAGTTCCGTCATCTCAGGGTCTTGTACACCGGCACGAATTGAGAGCCCGAAATCCGTTCGAACGATCAACAGGTAGATCGCTGTCACTGATATGATCCCGACGATCGTAGTGAACACTCGTATTCCGGCAATCTGGGTCACGAGGAGCGGAACGGGCTCAGTCAGGATGTCGGCGGAGTACGACATGGGCGACGATCCCCAAATAAAGCGGATCGATTCCTCGATCATCAACGCGAGTCCGAACGTGAGCAGTAGTCCGTTGATCGGTTCCGTCCCGTAGAGGCGTCTGAGGAGAAACCTCTCGACGAGAACACCGAGGACACCGACACCGATCGGTGCCGCGATTAGTGCGATCCAGATCGATAATCCGGATTGAGCGACGATCGCATACGCGAGATACGCCCCGAGCATGAAGAACGCGCCATGTGCGAAGTTAATCACGCCCATCAGGCCCAGAATCAATGTTAACCCGAGCGCGATCATGACGAGGATCATCCCGTACACTAAGCCACTGATGAGCTGAGTGGCGAACAATCCCGGTTTGACTGCGATCGTCAGGAGTACCCAGAGCCCCAAAAGCGCGTAGATTACTCTCCACGTCGTCGTCATGTTAGAAAACGTACTAGCGACGTGTCCTATCCACTGATCATGTGACAGCATATCATTTGCCATGTTCTGTGTTTACAGGGGTATCTAGCTAAAAAGCTTGTTAGGTGTTTCGGTTTCGGAAGTCACTACAGGTCGCAACCGGTCTCGTCGCACGATCGCATAACTTCTTCCCCAGAGCGCTTTGCCACTTGTTCGAACCAGATCCGCTCGCCGTCCTCGTCGACCATATCGTCGGCCGACTTCGCCTGAACAGCGTACGTCGGTTTCTCGTTCTGGTGGTCGCATTCTCGCCACGCTTGGGTTCCATCCAGAAGTCCGACGTCGGAGTAGTCGTGTCCGTTAAGCTCACCGGCGATATCGGCCGCAGCCGTGGACTCTGCCCGGATCGCCGCGCGAACAAGTTGGTCCATCGACGTGTACCCCAAGTAATGCCGGGAGTAGGCCGTCTTCTGGTACTCGTTCCGTATGCGCTCGACGAAATCTCCCATCTGCCCCTCCTGATAGGCAGGGTTCCAGACTGTGGCCCAGACACCCATTTGAGCGACTCCCTCCGGACCCAGCGACCACATGACTTCGTCTTCGAGTAGTACGCCTCCGGTTTTCATCTCGCTTGCGAGACCGCTATCGAGGTACTGTTGACACAACCGAGTCGTGTCAGCACCGGCGGTGATATTCCCCATCGCTTCGGCACCGGAATTCTGGACTCGATTGAGTGCAGAAGAATAGTCTCCCGCACCCAACGGGACCGATATCGTGTCGACGACCTCCGCACCTTCGTTTTGGAGTACTTCGGAAACAGCGTCTCGAGCTGTTTGACCCCAGGTATAATCGGCATAGACGAGCGTCCACGAGTCAGCGTGATCGGCCATCGCTGCTCCGGCCGTTCGCGCAAGCATCGTATTTGAACTCGCGGTCCGCCACATGTACTGACCGCAGTCCCCGCCAGTCGTCGCGTCCGAGTGGCTCCCGGACGCGATGTACGCGAGGTCGTTTCGTGACGCCCACTGTCCCATAGCGATCGCTACCGACGAGGAGACCCCGCCGAACGCGGCGTCGATCCCGTCCTGCGTGACGAGTTCCTCAATGCGGCGAACGCCCGTGTCTGGGTCGGCCTCGGTGTCCGCCTCGGTCGTTTCGATTGTGATATCGAACTCCTCCTCCAGATCCTGTATCGCGAGTTGCGCACCCTCGATCTCTGCCTGTCCGAGGTTCGCGTACACGCCGCTGAGCGGTTCTACGAGTCCGATGTGGATCTCGTCACCCAACTCCGTGTCCTGTTCACCGGGAGTCCCGGCACATCCGGCCAGTCCAGTGAGCCCGGCAGCACTTAATGCACCACTTGTCTTCAAGACATCTCGTCGCCGTACATCATCGGCATCCCATGCCATGCTACCTATATTCACACATCGGATATTAAGTGTTTGGGGATGTTAACACACAACACTATTATTTATCCGGGAGTGGATTGGAATGAATGAGTGGTTAGTGCGACGCTCCAACCACCGTAGCAGGCGGTGAGCGGTCGTCCGCAGCACTGAATTTTATGCTCTGACAGGTCGTGTATCGGACGATGGAAGACAACTCCGAGGAGCAAAAAGAGATTGCGTCGTCGCTCTATGGAGCATACCGTTCCGGGACTCCTCTCTCACCGCTCCGAGAGAAATACGAATTGACGCTATCGGATGCGTATCGCCTTCAGAAAGCAGTAACGGAACGACGTCGATCCGGTGAAGGTCCCCGCGTCGGATACAAGGTCGGCTTCACCTCCGAAGCAATTCAGAATGAACTGGACATCAACGAACCCGCGTACGGACACCTCCTCGCGGACACGCTCCAATCGGACGGGAGAATCAATCTCGAACCGCTCATCGAACCGAAGGTTGAAGCAGAACTGGCGATCCGTCTCGAGGAACCGATTACTGGACCGGTCACGACGGCCGAGATTCTAACGGCGACGAAAGCCGTCGTCCCGGTCATCGAAATCGTTGATTCCCGCATCGACGGTTGGAACGTCACCGCAGCGGAAGCGATTGCCGACAACGCGCTCTCTGGTCGCGTAATCTGCGGGGACCGAATCTTCGATCCCTCCTCGCTCGACACGAACCTTGCTCTGGAGGGGATACGAGTTCGAAAGAACGGCGTTCAGGAAGCGACGGGTGTCGGCGCCGACGTACTCGGCCACCCCTGTAATGCGGTACGCTGGCTCGCGCGATCGCTTCGCGACCGTGACGATCGATTGGAAGCGGGCGATATCGTGCTGACCGGTTCGGTCACTCCCCTCATCCCTCTCGCCCCCGATGATTTCATCGAGGTTCAGTTCGCTACCTTCGGAACGGTAACTGTGCGAGGAACCTGACACCCTGTACGGACGAACAATCGTTCGCTTTGAATCAGAGACCGCTCAGCGCGTAATAGTACGCCGCTTACGGGCGTTGGCCCTGCAGTCTCCGTCCGCCGGAACGAGGTTTAATGTATCTATGCCCCGAATACTCGAGTCATGTACGAAATCGTAGCCGGTATCGGTACGAACGAGGAGCGAGCGATCGAGCAAGCGGACCTACTCGTCGGGCTGGCGACGTCGGGACTGACCACCAGCGTGACGCTCCTGCACGTATTCGAGGACAATCCGGAGGGAGCGTCCGCACACCAGCTCGAGTCGGTGAAAGCGGCTCGAGACCGGCTCGCTGATCACGGTATCGAGGTCGACGTTCGCGAATCCAGCGGCGATCCGGCCCAAAACATTGTCGAGTTCGCAAGGGAACGAGATGGAGATGCGATTTGCGTCGCCGGGCGAAAACGCACTCCGTCGGGAAAGGTACTGTTCGGAAGCGTAACGCAGTCGGTGCTCCTCGAGAGCGATCAGCCCGTTTTCGTTCCCGGTATCGGGAAGTAGGTTCACGATCGTCGAACGAAGTGGTGACGGGTGCCGACCCGTTCCCGTCGGATGGTCGGAGTTCAATTACGATTCGTTATTCCCGGTCTGGATCTCGAACAGTTTCTGCGGCGTCGTCGAGAGTCGATCCACACCGGAGTCGGTGACGAGATAGTCGTCCTCGACGACTACCGTTCCGTGGTCGGGATGGATCAGTTTGGGCTCTATGGTGACGACCATGCCCTCGCGCAGTTCCGTCGTATTACCTTGAACGAGCGTCGGCTCTTCATCCGCTTCGAGACCGATACTGTGCCCAATGTAGGGCGCCTGCATCTCCGCGTACCCGCACAGCCACTCGGCGACGCCGAGTTTCTCGGCGCACTCGCGCGCGGCGAGATATGGCGCTTCGGCGGATACACCAGATTCGACGGCGTTTCTGGCTTCTTCGTGGATGGTGAGTACTTTGCGAAACCACTCGCGCTGGTCCGGCGTAGCATCACCGACTACGTACGTCCGAGCCACGTCACCGTGGTAACCGGCCCAGTTCAGCGCGATGTCCGCCGCCAGAAAGTCCCCGTTTTCCAGCGGCCGGTTCGATGGGCCCCACGGCATGCTCCGAGCGACACCGGTTCCGGTCACGGTCATCGCGTGCCCCGAAACGAGCGGGAGCACGTCGCCGCTGGCGATGAGTCCCGCTGCAGGGAGGCGAGCGTCCCAGCGCCGGAAGAAAATTCGATCGTCCATTCCCGCCGCCACCAGTGCGCCGATCACTTCGCCCGCGACCTCTTTCTCAGTCACGCCGGGCGCCGCTCGTCGTCGAATCGCGTCGTGTGCAACCTCGTAGAGTTCGGCCGCCTCCGTCAGGAGTTCGACTTCACCTTCCGCTTTGGTCGCTCGTTGTGAAAGGACGATGTCGGAAACGTCGACGAGTTCGGCGTCGAGGACAGCCGCCAGCTTCGACGTGATCGCCGCTGGAACGGCGTCGAGGGGGACCGCCAGCGTAGCGACATCACCTGCGTATTCCGCGAGCGCAGAGAGTCCGCCCCGTTCGAGGTACCGGTCGGGCAATTCGACCTCCTGTCTCGCAAAGGCCATCGCTCGGCGGACGAAGAGTCTGGCGCTTCGGCCGTCCCCGACGGGAACGTAGAGGTTCGCCGGCTGACCGCTTCCCGTGTAGTAGGTGAGGTCGACGTAATTCGGCAGTACCGCCGCGTCGGCCTCACTCGTTTCGAGCCTTTGAGCGAGGTCGTCGATCCGTTCCTCGTAATCGAACTGCGGGTAGGAATGACGGTACCTGGAGACGTCTCGCTCGTGGGCGACCGTTCGGTCGTACGACGGGGGAGATTCATCAGTCATTGTCGACCACGCCCTCGTACACGACGAACCGATCCGCAAAGGTAGTCCGGGAGCGTTCCGTCCGCCCAGCGGAAGCGAGTAGGTCCCGCTGTTCGGAAACCGTCGGGACGACGTTTCCCCACGCGAGTTCTGACCACTGCGTCTCGACGCCGGTAGCAAACGGCGATCGGTCGAACGCCGACGGGTGCGCAGGGTACACCTCGTCGAAGACCGCGACGACGCCGTCGTCAGCGAGCGCTTCGTCGAGGACCTCGAAGAGTTCCTCTCGGGCGTCCTCGTCGATCTCATGTTGACTCATGAAGAGGACTGCCGCATCGAACGGAGACGTTCCCTCCGCTGCGGCCGTCGTCGCGTCCCGGACGCGAAAGGTCGTCCGATCGCTTACGCCCGCGTCGATGGCGCGCTCCCGTGCGCGGTCGACGGCGTCCTCGTCTAGATCGACGCCGGTTACGGTGAGGTCTGAGTACTGGTCACAGAGCCGACACGCCAAGTGGCCCGTTCCGCAGCCGACATCGAGAAGGCGACCGCCTCGCGCCAGCTGGGCGTCGAACGCCGGAAGCGACTCGGGAATCAACTTCTCGACGAAGATCGTCTGGAGTCCGCGGGTCGTCCCCTCGATGACGTCCGTGAACGCAGGACCGCGATCGACGAACGGTCTCGTCTCACCGGTACGGAAATATCGGGGATAGTTCCCGTAATCCTCGTTCAGATGGACGGCCGCGAACCGGAAGAGATTGCCCATATACTGGGCGTCGTCGGGATCCGCTAACGGCCGAACGAACGGCTCGCAGAGGCGGAACGCATAGCGGTCTCGGTCTCCGGGTCTTTCCGCGGCTTCCCTGTTCGATTGATCGATGCCCTCGTCCGGTTCGACCTCGAGGAGGCCCCATCGCAAGCCCACCTCGCAGAACCGACGTACGTACGCTTCGTGGAGGTCGAGTCTCGAAGCGAGTTCGTCGGGGGTTCGGGGCTCGACGAGCGCTTCGAACAGCCCGCACTCGATTCCGATGTACGTGTAAAACGTTGCATGGAAACCGCTCACAAACCCGTGAAGGCGCTTGACCGGATCGTCGATCGCTGTCCAGTCAGTCATCGCGTAAGTACTCCTCGACGGCTCTCCGGAACGGCACGACGAGTTCCTCCGATGTGGTATAGGGGTCGACGCTCGAATCCTCAGTGAGCAAGTCGCGACGCGCTTCAACGACATCGTCGGCCAGGTGGTCGAGCTCGTTACCCAGATGGGTTCGCACCTCCTGTTCGAACCGTCTGGCTCGCGTTTCGGCGAGTTCGCCGCTCTCCTCGAGGAACGCGTAGTGGTCATCGAACGCGTCGACGAGATCATCGACCCCCTCTCCCTTTGTCGCGACGGTCAACTCGACACGCGGAACCCAGGTATCGGGATCGTCCGCCGGGTCGCCAGCGTCGCTCCGCTCGAGGTCCTGTCCGATGCGAATCATCTGCTGGAGTTCCTGAGCCGTCGCCGTCGCGCCGTCGAGATCAGCCTTGTTGACGGCGAAGACGTCGGCGATCTCGAGGATACCGGCCTTGTTCGCCTGCACGTCGTCGCCCGCGCCCGGAATCGCGACGACGCAGACGGTGTCCGCAGCCCGGACGATCTCCACTTCGTTCTGTCCGGCGCCGACGGTCTCGATAAGGATAACGTCCTTGCCGAACGCGTCCATCGCGTGAACGACGTCGAACGTCGCGGCCGCCAGCCCACCGACGTGTCCCCGGGCGCTCATCGATCTGAAGAACACGTTTGGATCCTCGTTGCGCGACGTCTGGCGGACGCGGTCGCCAAGGACGCTGCCGCCGGAGTACGGCGACGACGGATCGACCGCGATCACACCGACGGTCAGACCCTGTTCGCGCAGTTTGTCGACCAGTTTGTCGACGAGGGTCGACTTCCCCGACCCCGGTTGTCCGGTGATACCGATGGTACGGGTTCCGGTCGCGTGTTCGTGGAGCACCTTTACCGCGTCTTGGTACCCCGGTGCGCCGTTTTCGATCCGCGATATGAGCCGTGATAGCGAGAGCTGGTTCCCGTCGAGGACGCCCTCGACCAGCGAATGCAGGTCGCCGTTCAGATCCTGGACGGCGAGGTCGGTCCCGCTCATGGTATCTCGGGATGGCGCGCGCTCATGTCTCTACCTCCCGATCGACGTACTCGACGATGTTGTTAATATCGGTGTCTGGACCGAACACCCGATCCACGCCCTGCTCGAGGAGTTCTTCCTGATCGTCCTCGGGAATGGTACCGCCGACGAGGACCAGGACGTCCGTCATCCCTTTTTCCTCTAGGAGGTCGATGATCTTCGGAACGAGCGTATCGTGAGCGCCACTCAGGATGCTCAACCCCAAGACGTCGACGTCCTCCTGCACCGCCGTCTGAACGATCGCCTCTGGCGACTGGCGGAGACCGGAGTAGATGACCTCAAAGCCCGCGTCACGACAGGCGCGAGCCACGACCTTCGCGCCTCTGTCGTGGCCGTCGAGGCCAGGTTTGCCGATCAGTACGCGAACTGTGCGCTCCGTTCCGGTGGAATCTGTTGCTGCCATGTTAGAACACTCCTGGATCTTCGTACGTCCCGTACTTCTCGCGCAGCACACCCATCATCTCGCCCTCGGTGGCGTACGCCTTCGCGGCGTCGACGAGATAGGGCATGATGTTTTCGTCGTTTTCGACGGCCTCGCGGAGGGCGTCGATTCGCTTCTCAACGAGTTCGTCGTCTCGCTCTTTTTTCACTCGGTTCAACCGTTCCTTCTGACGCTCCTCAGTCTCCGGGTTCGCTTGGAAGAGTTCGATCTCCGTGTCCTCACCGCCTTCCGTATAGCAGTTGACGCCGACCTTCTTCAGGTCGCCCCCGGCCTTACGCTTCTCCCATTTGTATGAGGAGTCGACGATCTCCTGCTCGAAGTAGCCGTTTTCGATCCCTCGCAGCATCCCCTCTCTCATGCTGCCCTCGCCCATCTCCTCGATCTCGGCGAGGTACTCGAGGATGCGCTCTTCCATCTCATCGGTGGCTTTCTCGACGTAGTAGCTGCCGCCGAGGGGATCGATCGTATCAGTGACGCCTGACTCGTGTGCGATGACCTGTTGCGTGCGCAGGGCGATGCGCATCGCGTCTTCGCTCGGAATGGACAGCGCCTCGTCGTACCCGTTCGTGTGCAGCGACTGACAACCGCCCAGCACCGCGGCGAGCGCCTGAATGGTCGTGCGGGCGATGTTGACCATCGGCTGCTTTGCGGTGAGGCTTTCGCCGGCCGTCTGGACGTGATAGCGCATCCGGCGCGCGGCGTCGGACTCCGCGCCGTAACGGTCCTTCATGATGCGCGCCCAGATGCGCCGAACAGCCCGGAACTTCGCGATTTCCTCGAAGAAATCAGTCTGAGAGACGTAGAAGAAGGACATCCGGGGAGCGAATTCGTCAGGATCGAGTCCTCGCTTGATGCCGGACTCGATGTAGCCCATCCCCGCGCCGATGGTGAACGCCGCCTCCTGCGCGGCGGTCCCGCCGGCTTCTCTGGTGTGGTATCCACTAACGTTCGCCCAGTACCAGTTCGGAACCTCCTCTGTACAGTACTCGATGACATCCTCGACGAGCTTGATGTTCGGTCGCGGCGGAAGCGCGTAGGTCTTCTGGGCAATGAACTCCTTGAAGATGGAGTTCTGAATCGTCCCGCGCAGCTTCTCCCGGTCGACGCCGCGCTGGTCAGCCAACGCGACGTAGAATGCCAGCAGGATCGGCGCGGGCGAGTTGATCGTCATGCTCGACGATACCTCGTCGAGGGGGATGTCCTCGAAGAGGTCTTCGAAGTCGTCGAGTGTGTCGATCGCGACGCCGATGCGGCCCACTTCGCCCTCGGAATGTTCGTCGTCGGAATCGTACCCCGTCAGAGTCGGGTGATCGAAGTCGGTCGACAGCCCCGTCTGGCCCTGATCGAGTAGGTACTTGTACCGTTCGTTCGTCTCCTCCGCCGTCTCGAAGCCCGCGATCTGTCGGTGCGTCCAGTGGCGTCCCCGATACATCGTGGGGTAGGGTCCGCGAGTGAACGGCGGCTCTCCCGGGAAGCCGAGGTCATCCTCGTAATCGAGGTCCTCGACATCTTCGGGCGTGTACAGCCGTTCGCGTTCGTACCCCGACAATGTTTCGAACGTCTCCTTTCGCTCGGGGTGGCCCTCAAGCCACTCCCCGAGGGTCCCCTCCTCCCAGTCGCCCTTCGCTTCGAGGAACTCCCGCAATCGCTCTTCGTCGAACAGGGGGTCATCGCTCATTTCGTCGGGATTGTACATCCCTTCCGGTTCGTCTGGAATCCGCGGATCAGCTTTCTCGTCTGTTTCTGAACTCATTCTTTGTTCTCCATTCGTTAGACATCGATGGCGAGTTCGCGTTTGTCTTTCACACGATCCGCCTTGAACTGCGTTCGGTCCAACTCACCCTGTTTGACGACAGTGACGTCCGGTGTCACGCCGACTTCCGACTTGATCTCCTGCCTGACGAGATCGTGGAACTCGTCCGGACCCGTCTCAGCGTCGTCCGCGACCTCGACAACGAGCTGGAGGGAGTCGAGCGCTCCCTCCCGTTCGACGACAATCCGGAACTCGTCACCGTAGTCGTCGAGGGCGTGTAGCTGGTCTTCAATCTGCGACGGGAAGATGTTTTTCCCACGGATAACTAACATATCGTCCGCGCGTCCGTATATACCTTTCGGGAGCGTGGGGTACGTGCGACCACATTCGCAGTCGGTCTCGTCGTGGCGCTCCCACGTCGTGATGTCGCCGCTCCAGTAGCGAATCATCGGCTGAGAAGTTCGCTCGAGGTGCGTGTACGTCGGGACGCCTTCCGCCCCGTACTCCAGCGACTCCTCCGTATCAGGGTCGAGGAGTTCCGTGTAGACGATATCGTTCCAGACGTGCATGCCGTTTTCCAAGTGCCGACAGCCGGAGTTCGACATCCACGGCGTCATCTCGGCCATGCTCCCCTGATCGACGACCTCACAGTCGAACATCGTCTCGATCTGTCGGCGAGTCGACGGGACGCTGGCACCCGGTTCGCCCGAGAAGAACATCACCTTGAAGTCGAAGTCTTCGGCCGGATCGTGCCCCCTCTCCTCTGCCGTCTCACCTAGGTAGAGCGCGTACGAGGGCGTCCCGTAGAGGGCGTCCGGTTGCAGGTCGGCGATCCACTCGACGGCCTGCTCGGTCTGACCCTCCATCCCGGCGCCGAACGGGAACGTCGTGCATCCCAAATGATCGACGCCGGCGAGCGCTCCCCAGGAGCCGAGATACTGGATGAATGGACTCGTAATGATGACCCGATCGTCCGGGCGAAGGCCGACGCTCCAGAGGATCTGTGCGTGCCACTCGCCGATCCGGTCCCAATCGTCCTGACCGATTCCGAACACCTTGGGCCGACCGGTCGTTCCCGACGTCCCGTAGATACGAGCGATGTCCTCCTCGTCGATGCAAAGAAAGCGACCGAACGGCGGGTGCTCCTTCTGCTCCTGTTTGATGTCGTCGGAGCTCAGAATCGGTAACTGTTCGAACTCCTCGAACGACGTGATGTTTCGCGGGTCGACGTCGACGTCCGAGTAGAACTCGCGGTAGAATTCGCTGTTGTCGTACGCGTACCGGACCTGTTCGCCTATTTTTTCGATGATCTCGTCCCGGCGCTCGCCCGGGGGCCGAGTCTCCTGTCGCTCGTCCCAGTACTCCGAATCTGGATCCGGACGGGAGTCCGAACCGGCAGCAGTTGGCCAATTCATCCTAACCATGGTATCTGTTGCCAGGTGTTATAAGTTTGCATGGTCGGTTCCGAGTTTCTGTC
Organism: Haloterrigena alkaliphila; assembly: GCF_017352155.2. Classification (NCBI taxonomy): domain Archaea; kingdom Methanobacteriati; phylum Methanobacteriota; class Halobacteria; order Halobacteriales; family Natrialbaceae; genus Haloterrigena; species Haloterrigena alkaliphila. Next base: position 1,932,684 of record NZ_CP071462.1, on the reverse strand, counting down.
GATTCGTTCAATCAATTTCATTCTTCGATACTTCCGTCAGTTGATCCGTGTCGGAACTCCCGTTCCAGATCGTCCCACGCGTCGAGGGGCTGGTAATCCGGAACGCGGGCCAGCCCGTTCGCTGCGTCCGGGCTCACGGCATCGGGGTCGACCGGGACGTCGACGACGACGGGACCGTCCGTCACGACGGCGCGCTCGACGGCGTCGTCGAGCGCCGCCGAGTCCGATACGGAGATCCCCTCGGCACCCATAGCGGTCGCAATCTCGTCGAACGCGATTTCGGTGAGTTCGCTCCCGATCTCCCTGCCGTAGTTCTCCAGTTGGTCGTACCGCTCGATGTTCCACGCGGCGTTGTTCGCGACGACGACCGTAACGTCCGCTTGCTCGCGCACCGCAGTTTCGATGTCCGCCAGATTGAACCCGAGCGAGCCGTCACCAGTGAAGCAGACGACGTCCGCCTCCGGTTGGGCGAGGGACGCGCCGATGGCAAACGGAAGTCCGACGCCGAGACAGCCGAGCGGTCCAGGATCGAGGTAGCCGCGCGGATTCGCCGTCGGTATCGCTATCCGGCCGAACGAGAGAGCATCGCCGCCGTCACAGATCACAATCGCGTCGTCGTCGATCGCCCGTTCGATCGCACCGCAGACCCGGTAGGGATGAATCGGCGTTTCGTCGCCGGTCTTCTGCTCGGCCATGCGCGTCGCTCGACTCGTGTGACCCTCCCGGAGGTCGTCGACCCACTCGCCCGTTCCGATGGGCCCCTCGAGTCGGTCCCGGAGCGCGGCGACGGCGGACGAAACGGAGCTCCGAACGGAAACGTCCGGCGTTCGATTACGTCGCAGCGCGTCCGGGTCGGTATCGACCTGTACGAAGACCGTCTCGTCGAAGACGGCCGGACTCCCGTAGCCGAGCGTGAAGTCGAGTCGCTTGCCGAGGATCAGGAAGAGGTCCGCTCGCCCCATCGCGTCGCCGCGCGCACCCGGGACACAGTAGTCGTTCGTCTCCGGGACGACCCCCTTGCTCCCTGCCGTCGTGAGAACCGGCAGCCGCGTCTCTTCGACGAACGAACGGATCTCCGCCGCCGCATCGCGGGCGCCCCGTCCGAGTATCGCGACCGGCCGATCGGCATCCCGCACCGCGTCCGCCGCAGCATCGAGCGTCTCTCGAGGGGCGACGATATCGTGGGACGCCGTCGGATCCGGACGGCCACGCGTCCATTCGGTCTCGTTTCGGAGGACGTCGGTCGGGATCTCGACGAGCGCGGGGCCGCGATTATCGAGCGCGGCACCCGCTGCCTCGACGAGGTATTCCTGAATCCGACCGGTCTCGTAGACCGTTCGATCCGTAACGGTGATGTCCTCCGCAAGATCACGATGGGGAATTTCCTGAAGCGCCCCTCGCTCGAACTGCGGGACGGGCGGATAGCCGGTGACGATCAGCAGCGGAGTACCGGACGTGTATGCGTTCGCGATCCCCGTCATCGCGTTCGTGAAACCGGGACCGGCAGTGACGAGCGCGACGCCGAGTTCCCCGGTCACCGCCGCGTCCGCGTGGGCAGCGTGGACGGCCGCGCGTTCGTCGCGCGTGTCGATTATAGAAGAATCCGTGTCTCCTATCTCGTCCCATATCGGTTGGATGTGACCGCCGCAGAGACCGTAGACCCTAGCCGTGAATCTCGCGAGCGTCTCGGCGGCGATCGTCGCACCTGTCTTTGACATGGTGTATCAACCCATTCGCTGGATCGCGTAATAAGTCTATATACGAGAGGTGTGCTCACGGGCCGGTCGTAAGACCGCTTAACGCCGGCGAATTGCTGCGTCCGTACGGCCGATCGCGTTATTCGCCGAGTGTGTACTGCACTTCGACGACGTTCGCGGACTGTAACAGCAGATTGGGGAGTTCGGCTTCGAACCGTTTGCCCTCCATTCGGTTCGCCGGACCGCTTATGGTGAGCGCTCCTTGAACGCGGCCTTCGGGGAGGATCGGGACGGCAACGGCCCGAACGCCCTCGACCCGTTCACCTCGATCCGCCGCGTACCCTCGCTCGCGGATCTCCGCTAACTGTTCCCGAAGCGCGGTTCGATCCGTCACCGTCTTCTCAGTTATCGACGGTAGTCCGTGCTCGTTGAGTATCGAATCGATTCGATCCTCCGGAAGGTGGGCGAGTATTGCTTTTCCGGGCGCGTTCGTCGGCATCGGCATGCGGAACCCCTCCGACACGCCGAGGTCGAGCGCATCCGCCCCCTTCGAGATGTACAGCAACACCGTCCGTCCGTTCTCCTCTATCGCGAGGGACGCGTGCTCTCCGGTCTGTGTCGCGAGCTCGTCGACCTCTCGCTTCGCGGGCGGAAAGACGTCCATTCGCCGCCGAGCCGACTCGCCCATGTCCAGCAGCCTCGTACTGACCCGGTAGGTCTTCTCCTCTTTCACCACGTATCCGAGCTTCTGGAGACTGATGAGGTGATCGTGTACTGTACTTGTCGGTTTCTCAAGGTGGGAAGCCAACTCCGGCAACGATGCCTCACCCTCCTTGACGAGCGTCTCGAGCAGATCGAAGGTCGTTTTCGTGGTTTTGATTGGGATGTGATCATTCATACTCGTAGTCATACGATCGGGACTCATCCACTTAATTCTATCCGGTATCGTCGTTTCCGCTTTTTCGGAGACCGAGGCTAGACGGATAGAAGCGGCGTTATACAGGTATCATCGATAATGTCGATCAATTCCTCCCATACGGATGATTCACGACCGTTTCAATCCGTCCTTATCGATCTTCTCGGATGAGCCGCTTCCTCGCTCGTCTCAGCCGGATGCGCATCCGGTCGGTGCCGGTTCGAGCGAAACCCTACCCTGATCGTCCGCTCGCGATTCAAACGATGTGGTAATATTGCTTTACACCCATATGGGTGTAATACAAGATCGAATACCGATTTGTTGGCCCGGTTCCACTCCCCCTAAGACGAGTCGACGATCCCGGAACACGGGGAGAGGCGCCGCGGACAGCAGTGAGGCGATCCGTCAGGGAACAGCCGACCGAAATGAGCCCGGCTGGTCTGGGGAGAACGTACGGGGACAATACCGGCATACGGGTGAGCCTTCGTTCAGGAGTACGAAAATCGCTGACCCGACAACGGCCGATACCGGTCGAAGCGGCCGACCGAGCGGACGACGGTCGGTATCGCAGGATCCAGTAATTCTACCGTTTCTCCGTAACTAGTTCGATTATATCGATGACGGTCGTAAATCACCGTCACATCTACCGATTCACTTCAATACTTTATCTACTAATATCGATATTATCGATAAAGTCGATCTGGTAACGCTTCCTCCGGTATCCCGCATTCTATTGTAGTCGCCCGGTCGTCCCTCCGAATGGAACCGATATCGGTCAGTCCGGGCCGACCAGAAGCGGACCGCCCATAGATCTGGATCGTCGCCTCGACCTGCGGTTTTAGGCGCTGATCACTGCGCTCCCCAGGTCACTGTCCGTCCTCGGATTCGGACTGACGGGAGTCGGTGGTACCGACAGAAGTCCCGTGCTGTCCCCATGCCTGATAGAGCTCCTCTTTCGTTTGGAGCCCTTCAAGGGGGAGCGCGTGATTGGCGACGTAGGCTTCGGCGGTGTGCTCGTTATCCCACATTTGCTGGTGAGCCGTCGGAAGGTCGTCCCAGTCGACGAGTTCTGGCTCGGTCAACTCAAGCGAGCCGCTATCGATAGCCGCGTTCATCTGTTCGACCTCGTACGCGTTGCTCAGGTGGGAACCGAGGATTTCGGCGGTGGGCATGTGGATCGTCCGCTGTCGCATCCAGACCTGCGGCGCGTAGAACGAGTAGCGTGCGTCGCCCACGTCTTCGCTGTAGACGACACGACCGGTGTGTGGCCGGACGAGCATCGTCGAGACGCCGAGGGCGTCATGACCCGCTCGTTCGAACACCACGTCGGGGTTTCCCCGCGGGTTGTTTCGGTCACTGAGGTGTTGGCCGATCTCCTTACCGAGGGGTTTGAATGCGGTATCCGTGTACTCCTGGACGGTCCGTTTGAACGCCTCCGGCTCCCGTTGTGGGTGCGGCAGGTCGGGCATCGTCTCCGGCCACTCGAAGTCGTCGTCCCGCCGCTCCAGTCCTTCGATGCTCAGCGATCCGACCACCGCGTCCCCGTATCCGAGGCTTTCGACGAATTCCCGCTGCTCTTCCGTGTACGCGACGACGACGATCCGCGCGTCCGCGTCTCGGGCCGCCTCGATCGCTAAGAGGCCGGTCTCGTCGACGATGTCATCGGGACCGGTGTCGGTGCCGTAGTAGACGAGGACGCCGTCGTCGGCTCGAAGGTCGACGCGATCGAACATCTCGGAGGGTGTGCTCTGACCGTCCTTTCCGAGGAAGGTCAGGTGGTAGCCGGTCGATGCGCCCCAGAACGTCAGTTTCCCGCCCTCGTCGAGTAACTGGAAAGATCGGGCGAACGACTGTTCGCCGGCGTGACTGACGACGTAGTCGGCGCCGCGCCCGCCGTGTTGCTCACGGAACGCCCGAACGAACTCCCCGCCCGCTTCCTTCCACTCGTCCCATTTCGTCGGATCAGCGGGGATCGGTCCCCAGATGTCGGCGAACCGGTCGGCCTTGCGGTTTATCGCGCCGACATCGCTTCCCAACGACTCGATCCGTTCAGCGCGCTCGTCCGTCGAGCAGAGTCCGGTGACGGCCACGCCATTTTGCGTCGCCGATCGGGCCGATTCCCAGCCGGTGCCCGTCGCCGCCCCTTCGACGAACATCGTCGTCCCGGGCTCGATCTCGAGCGTCGTGAACAGCGCCCGGTAGACGGTTCCCAGCGCGAGCACGTACGAACCCGCCTCTTCGAGCGTCGCGTCGACCGGGATCGGATGGACCTGCGGACCCTGTGCGAGCATGAACTGCTGGTGGCTCCCGTTCGGTCCCTCGTACCCCTGAATACTGAACCCGGCATACATGGGATCGAGTCCCATCCGCGGCGAGAGGAGGTCGCTCTGCCCGGAGTAGATCGTCACCAAGTCGCCGATGCCGACCCGCCCTTCGTCGCGGACCGCTTCGCCCATCTCCACGACGAGCGCGACGCCGCCGCTGCCGGTGATGTGGTAGTCCTGATCGTGGTTCTCGAACTGGCTGACCGGGATCCCAGTGATCGCCCAGATGTCGTTGAAGTTCACTTCGCTCGCTAGCACGTACAACAGGACCTCGTTCGGCCCCGGCTCCTCGACGGGATAGATCCCCTCGACCTCCGCGTCTTTGGGATCGCCGTGAGCGGGTTCGCCGGTTTCGTGATTCGTCTCGGTGGCCCAGCCGAACTGGTACTCGGGTATTTCGTCGACGCCAGGGTAGAACGGCGCTCCGACCGGTAACAGCTCGCCCGCGTCGCAAAGCTGATCGGCTTCCCGAGGGTCGGGCGTCTCCCGCGGTCGAGTCGGGAGCGGTTCGGGCCGTCCGTCGAGGAATTTCTCGATGCCCGTCTTCCCTCCCTCGGGGTCGACGACCGCCTCAGCGAAGCTATCGGCCTCCGTCTCGTATCCCGCGTCGATGCCTCGCTTGAGTCCGGCTCGGACCGACGCTACCGCGCGGTCGAACGCTTTCGCGCGGCCGGCGCTCGTGTTTTCACACTGACGTCGATTGCGCGCAACGGACGGTTCCTCGAGGACCGAGTCGTCGAACGTGCCTGGTTCGCGCCACGACTCGACGGCGGACAGACGCTCCTCGTGTGCGTCGGCCAGCGGTCCGTCGCCCGTTCGGACGTATTCGCGCGCGAGTTTCGCGGCACGGACGCGAGCGGTTTCGCCAGTCGTTACCTCGTCGACGAATCCCGTCTCGAGCGCTTCGTGCGCGTCGACTGACCGACCGTTCGTGATCAGTGTGAGGGCGTCTCGCAGCCCTTCGCGTCCCCGTTCGTCGGTTAGCACCCTCGAAAGACGCTGCGTACCGCCGTATCCGGGAATGAGATTGAGCCTAAGTTCCGGTTGTCCGAACTCCGCGTGTTCGTCGGCTACCGTGTAGTGGGTCGCGAGTTGAAGCTCGTTCCCGCCGCCGAGCGCGACTCCGTTGACCGCGGCGACAACGGGCTTCGAGAGCGTCTCGAGCTTGCGGAACGCCTCGTGGGCCTTCTTCGAGAGCGTCCGGGCGCTCGCCGTCTCGTGTACCTCCTCTAGGAACTGTTCGATGTCGGCACCAGCGACAAAGGCACTTCCCTCGCCGGTAACCATCACCGCGCCGACGTCCTCGCGACGGTCGAGATGACCGGCGATGGTGTTGAGTTCGTCTAGCGCTCGCTCCGTCAGGGCGTTGACCGGCGGGTTGTCCACAACGACGGTCGCTAGCTTTGCGTCCGTTCCGCGAACCGCGTTGTACTGGACGGTGAAAAACCGGTACTGCTCGAGCACGTCCTGTTCACGCTGGAGCCGCTGGCGGCGCTGCCAGCGCTCCGCTTTCGGACGGATCTCCTCGAGGACATCCGGATTCTTCAGCGTCGTCGTGTCGCCAATATCGTCCCCTTCGAGCATCGCCGCGAGCATCCGTCGCATGTACTTCCCCGATCGAGTCTCGGGGAACGCGTCGACCTCGATGAAGTCCTCGGGGACTGCTATCGCGCCCTTCTCGTCACGGATGTGACGCGCGAGACGACGCTCGACGTCCGTCGTCAGTTCTTCGTCGGGCTTGGTCTGGACGAATGCGACCGGTGTCAGCCCCTTTTCGTGGTGCGACGCCCCGACGACCACGGCGTTCGCGACCGGGGAGTCCGGATTGAGCTGCTTGTCCTTGAGAATCGCGGCCTCGAGTTCCTCGGTCCCCATCCGGTGACCGCTGACGTTGATCACTTCGTCGGACCGACCGTGGAGGGAAAACGAGCCGTCCTCGTACTTCTGCGCGACGTCGCCCTGGAGATAGGCCCACTCCCCGTCTTTCTGGACCCAGTAGGTATCGACGAAGCGCTCGTCGTTCCCGGACCACTGGTCCGTCCACGTTTCGGGATCCCAGTTTTCGAGATCGCCCCAGACGTACCGCATCAGATAGGGATACGGCTCGGTGATCATGATCTCGCCGCGCTCGCCGTACCCGGCCGCCTCGAACTCCAGGCCGCTCTCGGTCTCTTCTTTGCGCCAGACGTCGCCGAACACCCACGGTAGCGGGTAGGTGTGTGCGTCCGGTCGCAGTTCGAAGTCCTCGTTTCCGAAAAAGTGGGTCCAGACGATTCCACCGTGTTCGGTCGCCCAGTAGGAGTTGATGTACCGCTCGCAGACCTCTTCCATGCCGAACTCCTGGACGGTCGGATTTACGGGTTCGGCACAGAACGTCGCTACCCGAAGGGAGTCCGTCGACCACGCCCGCATATCGCTGACGTTTTCCTCGTCTTCCATCACCGTTTTCAAGAACGTGACGCCGGCTTTGAACACGGTGACGTTGTAGCGTTCGATAATGGACGTGAACCGGCCGGCGTCGGGATACAGCGGCGATCCCTCGGCGACGACGCTCGTCGTACGGGTCGACAGCGAGGCGCTGATGAGATACGACTGACCGGTGATCCAGCCGGGATCCCCGACGACGAAAACAGTGTCCTCTCCCGGGACGACATCGAACGAGATTTTCATCGTGTGAGCGATTCCAGCCGTGTATCCGCCGTGAACGTGGACGACTCCTTTCGGCTTCCCGGTCGATCCACTCGTGAAAATAACGAACAACGGGTACTCGGCGTCGACAGGCTCCGGTGCGTTCGCCGCGTGACACGCTCGCACGAGATCGCGGTCTGAGAGATCATAGAGATCGTCGACTGAATCGAGGTCGAAACCAGCCTCACGAGCGGCCTCAAGAACGCTCTCGCGCGCTCGCGACATGAGGTCCGCTGACCACGCGTCCCGCTCGTGCATCTGGATATCCTGGCCGGTGTGTTCGACGACGACGACGCGCTCAAGGCGGTCCCCGGCATTGACGAGCGCGCGTGCGATTTCAGTCCGTATCTCGGACGTCCGCTCAGGGTCGAGCTGGGACTCCGCAGCAAGCGCGTTCCCGACGCCGCGCATTGCGTCCGCGCGCTCGACGGTAATCTCCCCGGCGATGGCCTCGGAGATGTGGTCGCGTATGGACGCGCCGAGATCGGCCGGGACGTCCAGTTCCGAGAGGGTCTCGTCGACGATTTCGTGGACGCGACCGACGGGGAGGTAGTCGTCCAGCGCCGGATCAGCGTACTGTTCCTTGTAGGAGACGACCTCAGCATTTCGATACCCTCCATCGGCAGTGATGAGAACGTCCGCACCCAGCTTGGCGATCCGATCGGAGAGTGTCTTATCGCTGAACCCCCCGAACACGGGCGTGTAGACGATACCCAACCGCTTCGCCGCCTCCGTATAGTAAATCTGCTCCAGCAGGTTCGGCATGTTCAGTGCGATTCGGTCTCCCTTCTCAAGGCCGAGGTCGCGAAGCACCTGCGCGGCGGTGACGACGTTTACCAGCAACTCTCGTCTCGTGATCGTTTCGGAGGTCACCGGCCCTCCTCGACCGCCCCCTTCGGACTGGTCCCACCGATCGCCCTCGAAGTGAAACGCCGCTTCCCCACCGTGACCGGACAGAACGTGCCGATCGACCTCGTTGAAGCAGGCGTTGGTGAGCCCGCCAGAGAACCACTCGTACAGCGGTGCGTTCGAATCGTCGAACGCGGTATTCCACGGTTCGAACGATTCCGTACGATCGGGCTCGATCCGTTCGCCGTCGCGATCGAAGCCTCTCCATGTTCCCGCGTCGTCCTCCCATGAGATCCATCCGTCCTCCTCTGGAACGTACCAGTGGAGTTCTCGCTTGGCGATGTCTCCGTGAAATTCGCCGGGATCCTCCGTGGCCCTCACCCGGGCATTCTCCCAGTTTTCTCGCGTTCGAATCGGATTGTTCCTCACGGTCTCTCCAGCGGTATCGGATTCCTTCATTTATATTCCCCTCTGTGTGACGCGTGCTAACCTTCGTCTTGGGACTGGTTTTCAAACCACATAAACATAAGGTCCACGGAGTTTTACGTGACCCACCATCGGTCCCCCTGAGCGGGGACACGACGAGAAGCGAACCGAGGAGAGACAATCCGAAGCGGGTGCGACGGTCGCGTCTTCGACGATACGCGAACCGCGAACTCCCGGCCGTCTACGACGACGGTCCGTGCGGTACCGTAGCTGCCCGAGCGGCGTCATCGGCGTCGTCGATAGTTCCTCGGCCCAATAATCTCCGTTCCGACGTCTCGAATCAATCGTCATCGTCGAGGGCCGCTACAGCATAGCGGTCGATATACATATAGCCACGCCCCTTCAATGGGTCAATGATATCCAATGTCAAAAGCGTTCATCGCCGGAACAGGTATGACTGCGTTCGGAACGCACCCTAGGCGATCGGGTCGAGACATGTTCGCAGAGGCCGGACTCGCCGCGCTAGAGGACGCCGGCCTCGAATCCGAGGAGATCGATGAAGTGTTTTACGGCAACTTCATCGGCACGGTCTCGGAGAACCAGGGCCATCAAGGGCCCCTCGTCGCCGAAGCAGTAGGGACGACCGCTCCGGCCAGGCGCGTCGAGAGCGCGTGTGCTTCGAGTGGACTGGCGATTCGGGACGCGGTCCGAGCCGTCCGGTCTGGCGAGGCCGACGTCGTCGTAGCCGGAGGTATGGAACGGATGAGCAACATGGGAACCGCTGGTGCGACCGACGGGCTGGCCCGTGCGGCCGACGATCTCTTCGAGGTTCAATCCGGTGTCACTTTTCCGGCGGCTTACGCGTTGATGGCGCGAGCGTACTTCGATACCTTCGGCGGCGACCGCGAAGATCTCGCACACGTCGCTGTCAAGAACCACGACCACGCGCTCGTCAACGACCACGCGCACCTCCAAGAGGAGATCGCGGTCGACGACGTCCTCGACGCGCCCGAGATCGCGACCCCGCTGGGGCTGTACGACGCCTGTCCCATCAGCGACGGTGCGGCTGCGATCGTGTTGCTGTCGCCGTCGTACGCTGCCGAACGCGGACTCGATACCGGCGTGGCCATCACCGGATCCGGTCACGGCGGCGATACAATGGCGCTGCAAGATCGGCGGTCGTTGGCGAAGACGCCGGCTACGCGAGAGGCCGCCAACGAGGCGTACACCGATGCCGGAATCGATCCAACGGACATTGGTCTCGTTGAAGTTCACGACTGTTTCACGATCGCGGAGGTGCTCGCGCTCGAGGGACTCGGCATGTACGGTTACGGTGAAGCTCTTGGCGCGGCCCGACGTGGCGAGACGCGACGCGGCGGAGAGCTTCCGGTGAACCTCTCAGGCGGTCTCAAGGCGAAAGGTCATCCCGTCGGTGCGACCGGGGCGGCTCAGATCGCGGCCGTCCAAACGCTACTGAACGGGACGCATCCTCGTTCCGACGCCGTGGATGATGACGTGACCGTCGGGCTCGCACACAACGCCGGCGGAACGGTCGCTAGCGCGTCCGTTCACGTGCTGGAGGTGATGGCATGACGGACGCTCGCGAAGACGGTTACGATGCATTCCTCGATGCACTCGAGGCCGGCGAGGGATACTACTACGAGTGTTCGAGCGGCCACGGAACGCTGCCGCCCCGCCGCGCCTGTCCACACTGCGGTGATCGCGAACTGGCCACGGCGACGCTGCCGTCGACAGGAGAGATAGTCACCTTCACTCTCGTTACCGTTCCGACGCCCCAGTTCAAAGACGAGGCGCCGTACATCACGGCGATCGCGACGTTCGGCCCAATCAGGTTGACGGGGATCGTACGGGGAATCGATCGGGAAAACGTCGAAATCGGTCGAGAAGTGACCGTCGTGATCGAACGGGACGAAACGACCGACGAACGAACGATCACATTCCGACCGTAAGCATCGGCATGTAAGACCGTCAGAATCGCCGGCGAACAGAGTGATACCGACGCGGATAGAAACATAAATGGTTTGTTACAATGGTCGATTGACGACGCGAGGATTCACTCGCTTCCGAACGGTCCGTCGAAGCTCGATAGCCGCTCGAGACGGTACTACTGACGCGATCTCGTCGAAAACTCGCGGGGATGCGCCGGTGACCACGTGTCCGGGGGTCGTCAAAGGTCCGAAACAACAGTATCGCCGCTCGCAGCTTCGGGACCCACAACAGATTTGGTACTCGACGGCACATGGGTTCTCATGACCGCGTTCGAGGTGGCCGATGGAGTGTACGGGATTGATGTCGAAATGTTCGATTCCGGCGTCGCGTCCGTCTATCTCTTCGACGACGATGACGATCCGACGCTCGTCGATGCGGGCATTGCCACCACCGCGCAGAAAATCATGGACGGAATCGAGGCGTGCGGACTCTCACCATCGGAGCTATCGAATCTCGTCCTATCACACATTCACGTTGACCACACCGGTGCCGCGAGCGCGCTTGTCGATGCGGTTCCCGACCTTAACGTGTACATCCACGAATCGACCGCCCCACACCTGGTGGATCCGAGCGGGCTCGTCGAAAGTAGCAAGCGAGCGATGGGTGACCACTTCGAGCTGATCGGCGAGCAGGGATCAGTTCCCGAAGAAAACGTCGTCGGGATCGGAGACGGCGGAACGACGATCGATCTCGGTTCGAACAGCCTCGAGCTGATCTATGCGCCGGGGCACTCCCCGGACCACTTCGCTGTGTGGAACCCCGAACGGGAGCTCCTGTTCGCCGCGGAGTGTCTCGGCCTCTACCTCAAGGAGGCGGACCAGTTGCTCCCGCCGGCCACCCTCCCTAATTTCGACGTCGACGGAGTCGCCAAAGCCATCGAGAAACTCGAGACGCTCGACCCCGATCGGATCGTATTCCCGCACTTCGGCGAGTGGCCGCACGATTCGGACGAGGCGTTCGAAACGGCCGAAACGGAACTCCACCGGTACGACGAGTGGATCCTCGAGCGCTACCGCGATACGGAATCACGTGACCGGACAAAAGAGGCTGTCGCGCGAGAATTGCTCGACCTTTCACCGCCGTATGACCCGGTCGTCGAATCGTTCTTCTCGACTCTCCTCACAGATGGCTATCTCAAGTATCACGATATTATCTGAGCAGTCGTATTTCGTACATAGCTGGTGCTATAGCGGCGTGTTGGGTGGTCGGCTGAACGTTAATCGACTATGAAGCATGTCAACGGTTGCACACCCAATTGCAATCGAGATAGCACCGAAGCAGTTACTATAACTCGCTGTCAGGTCTGACGACAACCTTGCCGAACCCTTCTCGGTTCTCGATGATCTCGTGAGCGCGTGCGGTCTCGCTCATCGGCAGCTCCTCGCGGATCACGGGCTCGAAGGTACCGTTCCAGACGAGTTCCATCACGTCGTCGACCTGGTTGGGTGTGGCCATCGTCGAACCGATGATCTGGAGCTGGTTCCAAAAGATGCGCGGGATGTCCGTCTCCGGGTTGCCGCCGCCGGTACCACCGCAGGTAACGAGCCGCCCGCCCTTAGTCAGACTCTTGAGCGAGTTCCGCCAGGTGGGGGCACCGACGTGTTCGACGACGACGTCGACCCCGCGGCCATCGGTCTCCTCGAGGACCCAGTCCGCGAAGTCCTCCTCCTCATAGTTACAGACGTGGTCCGCGCCGCGGTCCTCGGCGTACTCAAGCTTCTCCTCGGTACTCCCGGTCGCGTACACCTCCGCACCCGCGTAGTCGGCGATCTGGAGGGCAGCGTGGCCGACCCCGCCGCTGGCGCCTAGCACGAGTACCGACTCGCCGGCCTCGAGGTCGGCGCGCTCGATCAGCATCCTCCAAGCGGTCTGGAAGACAAGACTGCTCGACCCGGCGACCGTCCAGTCGACGTGGTCGGGGACGGGAATCAGGTTGTCCTCGGGAATTGAAGCGTACTCGGAGTGAACGCCAGTGACGTGCTCGCCGATGATGTGGAAGCGCGGGTCGAGCGTCGGATCGTCCATTCGCAGATCGCCAACACCGGCCGAGAGCGCAACGTGATCTCCTTCGTCGAAGCGGGTCACGTCCTCGCCGATCTCCTCGACGACACCGGCACCGTCGCTGCCCGGGATGTGTGGCATCTCAAGGTCGATTCCGGGCATCCCCCGTCGCGTCCAGATGTCCAAGTGGTTGAGCGCGGCCGCCTTGATGTCGACCAGGACCTCGTCCCGATCGACCTCAGGGTCTGGATACTCGCCGTACTCAATGACGTCCCTGTCGCCGTGTTCCGCGAATTGGACTGCCTGCATGTCCGTACCAATGGTGATCATATATAAGATAGTACTGATAGAGGAAATCATCCAGATGATAGGTAGAAGAATATGCGATGAAAGCGCTAAAACCCCACATCTGTCAACTGATCACGGGGGCGAACTGCATGGTATACTATAGATTTTCGGACAGTATTTTTGGTCGAAACCATTGGGTGCTTTCGGGCACTAGCCTTCCTCTCCAAGTATTAACTATATTAATGAAATAATATATCATATTAAATTAAAATATTGAGAGCGCCCATTCCATTATTTCGGTTTGAAATACACAGTACTAACGTTCATCTTCTTAGGGTTTGACACACTACTTAGAGTATGGATGATGATATGGAAATAACTGGTAACAGAAACATGGACAAAATCAATTGTAGAAATCTTAGTGTCGTCGGAGCACTAAGTGTGGATCAGAACATCCAAGCTACCTCTCTGGATATTTCGGGAAGTGTAGTGGTAGAGGGGGACGTTCTTTCGCCATCCATAACTGTTTCAGGATCACTTCGGATTTCAGGCGTATTAAGGGCAGAAAAAGTGATTGTCTCAGGTTATCTTCAAGTGGACGATAAAGCTTTGGTTGAGGGTATGACTATTAGCGGAGAGGTTAATTTAAATTATATTAAGGCAGATGAAGTATTCGGGTCGGATGGATTGTCAATACAGAACTTAGAATCAGATTTGTTTGAAATGTAGTTGTGTTTGTGTGATCCATTCACAATCAAGATGATGACTGATATCATTTTCACCCGAACCAATACACGTCAGTATGGGCCGTCAAGCACAGCGCCACTTTTATATAGATAGTTATCCCTCGGGTTCAAACGCAATATGTTCACAATACAAATGAACTTGTCAACTTTGGGTCAGATTGCTGATCGGAAGAGAACGGGCTGTGCTACAGAACAATTCGAGAACAGATATAACGACAGCCAGCAACATATATAATTACCATCAATGGAAAACGAATTTACGACCGAGATCTATTACGACGATGACGCAGATGTGTCAACGCTTAACGACACTGTGGCCGTGCTCGGCTATGGCAGTCAAGGGCACGCGCATGCGCAGAACCTCCACGATAGTGGGGTTGACGTTGTCGTCGGCCTGCATGAAGGATCATCCTCACGTGATGCCGCCGAATCCGACGGTCTCACGGTCAAGACGCCCGCTGACGCGGTCGCAAAGGCATCTTACGTCTCCGTTCTTGTCCCTGACACGGTCCAGCCGACCGTCTACGAGAACGCCATCGAACCCAACCTCGAGGCAGGCGATACGCTGCAGTTCGCCCATGGGCTTAACATCCACTATAACCAGATCCAGCCGTCAGAAGATATCAACGTGACGATGGTCGCGCCCAAGAGTCCAGGCCACCTTGTTCGCCGAAACTACAATAACGACGAGGGAACACCTGGTTTGCTTGCAATTTATCAAGACATGACCGGCGAAGCTACTGATGAGGCGCTCGCCTACGCAAAAGCAATTGGCTGCACCCGTGCAGGCGTTATCGAAACTACGTTCCAAGAGGAAGTGGAGTCTGATCTGTTCGGAGAACAGGCCGTTCTGTGTGGCGGTGTCACAGCTCTCATCAAGGCAGGGTACGAGACGCTCGTTGACAATGGATATAGCCCAGAGATGGCCTACTTTGAGTGTCTCAACGAAATGAAGCTCATTGTCGACCTAATATACGAAGACGGACTCAATGGTATGTGGGACTCAGTCTCCTACACAGCCGAATATGGCGGCATGACTCGCGGTGACGATATTATTGACGAAAAGGTTCGTGAGAATATGGAAGAGACTCTGGAGGAAATACAGAATGGTGAATTCGCGCGTGAGTGGATCTTGGAGAACCAAGCCGGTCGTCCCAGTTATAATCAACTTCGGAAGGCTGAGAAGAATCATGAAATAGAGGAAGTCGGCGAGCAGTTACGTGATTTATTTAGTTGGGCTGAGGAAGAATAGACTATTCTGTGTTTAGCGGTTTCCTCATCTGAACAATCTCGCTATGTAGGTCGCTCGTCTCAGCGTTAAGTAAAGTATCAGTAGTAGCCACAGTACTTATCTCGACGTTTGATCCACCGTTCGAGAAATCGTCGGCTTTGACTCATCGTTGGAGACGCCCTCTGCAGGGGCAGCGTCTGCCCCCTTGTTCTAAGGTATTTTCGACTCGGTTTCCACGTCCGTATCATCTAAGCGCTCTTCGAACCACTCGGAAACCTGTGGCCAGAGTTCCTCATGACTCCGTGAGGAGACTGACATCCCGATGTGGCCCGTCGCAAATTCGAGTATCTCGGTATCTTCAGCTGGGATCACATTGTTAAACGGCTTGGAGGCCTCCGGCGGGATGAGGTGATCGTGCTCGGCGACAATTTGGAGGACGGGCATATCGATGTTTCCGATGTCAACATGCTCGCCGTTCAGGAAGAGATTGTTCTCGTAGAGTTTGTTCTCTTGGTAGATGTCACGGATGAACTCCTCATAGGCCTTACCGGCGACGTCGATTCCCTCGTCAAGCCACCGTTCCATGCGGGCGAAGTTTTTGACAAAGTCTTCGTCCTCCATATTATCGTAAAATTGGACGTACTTTGTGATGTTGTTCACAACCGGATCCATCAGCGCGAAGCCGACATCGAGGAACTCTGCAGGGACGTTATCGAATGTTTCGGTGACCGTTTCAGGGTCGTAGTACTCCTCTGTGCCCCAGAGTTCGAGGATGCCACCATCCCCATCGAAGCAGAGGCCAGCGGCCATCAAGGCGAGGTTATTGACCTTCTCACGGTGAAGTGAGGTATACATGGCTGTCATCGTCCCGCCCATGCAGTAGCCAAGAATGTTGATCGAGTCCTCACCGGAGCGCTCACGAACGACATCGACGCAGTTATCAATATACCGATTGACGTAATCATTAAGTCCAATTGAACTGTCAAGCTTCGAGGGTTCACCCCAGTCGATGAGATAGACGTCGAAGCCGGCCTCAAGCAACGTCTGGACCACGGAGCGGTCCGGCTGAAGGTCAAGGATGTACGGCTTGTTGATCAGCGCGTAGACGATGAGGATGGGGATGTCGTGTTGCTCGTCTGTTATCGGCTCATAGTGGAGGAGTTCAAGCTTGTTCTCCTCGTAGACGACTTCGCTGGGCGTCTGCCCGACGTCAATGTTCTCGATGATTTCAGTGCGCTCGGGGGCGACCCGCGCCTTCTCAGCAAAGTCAGCGGTCGCCTCCCAGGCCTGCCGTTGCAAGTCCAGAACGGTTGCATAGGGGTTCTTCATTGCTTGTCTTCTAGGTGATCGAGAATTCGATCGCATTTCTGTTCGACGGCGTGTTGGCGGCGTTCGACTTCGACCAGTCGGTCACCGATTTCGACGACATCATCCTTGGTGGTGAAGCCAAGCGACCGGAGCATCTGCTGGGAGGCCTCGTCGGCCTGTTGCTGAAATTCGAGGACATCGCCGACGGTCTCACCGACCATCTCGGCGAACGCGGTCGTCGACATGACGTCTTTGAATGCCTCGTTAGCAGTATTGAGCCAGATATCACGGAACTCCTCGACGTCGACGTCCTCTCCCTCGAGTTGGTCGTTCATCCGCTCGACCATCTGGTGGGAGGCGTTCATCCACCTCTCGTAGGCGCGGGCGTAGCCCTCGACGCCGTGGGAGATCCCGGAGTCCTCGCTGAATTCGCCGACGGCTTCGGTCCAACTCTCGACGAACTGAGACTGAGCCACCATGTTATCTTCGAGGGCCTCGAGGAACTGCTCATTCCATTGTTCGATGAACGCGTTCCAGTTCTGCACCTGGAGTTGTGAATTGGCCATAGATGGAAATTAACGGTGTGCTGTAAAAACCTATGCCCGAGATTTTAGTCGAGACATCGAATCGTCAGCAGCCTCAATGATGTTTCAATATATCAAATTCTTGTTAACCCGTTGATGAGCCTCGAGGGCTGCATTAAACGACATGTCGACGGTATCTAATCAGTGTCAGTTAGGCACCCGCCGATTGTACCGCCCATTTGTCTGCCTCCGGCCTGTTCAAACACACAATACCAGACTTGTCAGCTACTGAGTATTCGAGAGACTGCTTTCTTGGTGGCGTTCGGTCGTTCGTCATAGAATTTGTCTCGCATCCGTTTGTTGGCGTTTTGGCGGGGTCCCATTTCTCGTGATGGATGAGTTCGGTACTGTCGATACGGTCGCGCCATCCCTCCCGTTAGAGGACCAGTACCTCCAGGAATTCGTCCTCAGGGTAACCGACACAGAGGTACGCGATCGGCTTCACATGATACGGGATTAGGTAAAACGGAACGCGGCGTCGCGTACCATTGCAATGCGCGCGTCCGTTGTCGATGGCGCGTAGTGAGTTGGGGCCGCCGGTGACTCGCGTCCGGCCTCGTACAGTCGGCCGGCATCGACGTGTTCGGCGGCTTTGGCGAGGACATCATCCGAGAGCGATGCTTCCTGACCCATGTGTAGTCCGAGGTGCCAATCGGGAATCTTTAGTTTCGACCGCGGCAGTCTCCGGCCGATAAATGCCGTCTAGTTGAGAGCGTCGTCGCGAATACCGTCCGCATGGCGACCGCCGTTGGCGTGCTGTGCAATGATACCCGCTACCTCGATATCACGACCGATCTCGGCCGCATACTTCTCTAAGCCTAGGATCGTCGCAGCCACACCTCAATGCCGGTCTTCGCGTCGACCACGAGCACTACGGGGAGGTCGAGGGCTTCGGCAACCATCGCGATACTGTAGCTGTCCCCGTCATACAGTCCCACCACGCCCTTAACGAAACAGATGTCACCTTCGCCACAGTGGTAGTTCCGCCGCAGCCCCTCCCTTCGGGCCACAGGTCGAGTGTTGGGGATGGCGCGCTAACGATAGCCTCATGATGGCTGGGGTCTATGAAGTCCGTGCCGGCTTTCACTGGTTGAACGGTGTGTCCAGACGCCTAGAGGGCAGACCGTCAGCGTCAAGACTGTCTTCCCGACGCCCGAGTTCGTACAACTGATCACGAAACCCTTCATGAAGGCTTTTCCTGTCCGTCCGCCCCCCTCTCAACTGGGTTATCCGTCTTTTCGAGAAGACCGCGTAGCGTTCGACGATCGAACCCCTAATATCGGCCATCGAGATACCATCGTGAGCTGCAAGTGCGAGGCCACCGCCCATCCCGGCCCCCTCTTTCGCCTCCCTGGCGACGTAGGCTTCCATCGACGGGTGGTCGGTGTCCTTGAACCCGGGATCGGTCACGGTCAGATCGAGGTTGAGGAACGCTGGTGCTTCCTCGATGTTCGCACTACCGTCATTGGCGACGGACGACATCGTAACCAGTGAGAATTCGTCCGTGAGGCCTGCGTGGCGTGCGCCGCCGCCTCAGCGACCATTTGCGTTCCTCCGGCAAGTATCACGTCGGTTCCGCTCTCGGACAGTCCGAGCGTGAGACTTCATACTGCGGCGAGGACGGGATCTCGGGTCCGACGGACCCCCGTATTGGGTCGCCCGCGGCGTCCCCAGGTGCCATGATATTCACAGCCAGGGCTCTGTCGACAACGTCCCGTTTGAGTGTGAGCGGATTTTCAGGCAGCGAAGAAGAAACGCTGACTTGCTCGCCCAGCGCGGTGAGCACACCCAGTGCAATCGTCGTCCCACCAGGGATGGTTTCGCCGATGATGACCTCTTCGTCGGGGAGTGACGCGCCGAAACTTCGGGCCTCGTCGACGATTTCCTGTGCGTTCACCCCGGGGTCGTTCGCTCGTATGTCCCCACACGGTGTTCCACTGAGAGTCAGCGACGGTGCAGCCGTCTGCTTGGTGAGACCAGCATTAACAACGAGCGTCTCGAACGGCACGAGATCCCGGACGGCTCGCGTGATCACGGCCAGCGTCGGACACCCCGACGGACTGACCGGCACGACTGGCGTACTGACGGGCTTCCCGTACCAGACGATCTCCATGTCTATGCTCGGCGTGTGGACCATCACGTCGGGGTTCGTCCCGGCGGCACTGATCCCTTTGATTCCGGCGGTCTTGGTGATTCCGCCCGCGAACAGGAACCTCAAGGGGTTCGAACGGTCGAACGTTCAACTCATCACCATGCTATTGGCGTTAGTACAACCACTCTTTAACCACGAGGTTGGACCAATCACTACTGGCGATACTCCCAAGACCGGTGGCTCCGCGCGAAGGTATACAACCAAATTTTAAGTTCACCAACTATATTTGTATAGTATGCGCTGTGAGCGACGAGCGCCACTCGCTGGATCGTCCGTTCGAGAGAGTCATCACCTGGTGTCGCTCGTATGTTCAGCAGACTGTAAAGAAGGGGTTGGCGCGGTGATTCGGTGATGAAGTTCGACACTATCTCTGGTCTTCGGGTCACACACAAGGTAGCGGACATCGACGACATTGAGTCGTTGTCTTTCGGAACGGAGACCGAGATCGCAGAACGGCTTGTCGAAAACAATACCGTGTCCGAGGCATTCATTCTCCATACTTGCCACCGGGCCGAAATATACGTCGCCACCGATGAGCAGTGTACCGGCCACGACGTCCTACGCACGTTCGCGTCACACGTCAGTGACGACGCCGTCGTCACGACGGGCCACGAGGAGAGCCTGCGTCACTTGCTCCGAGTCGCGGCTGGCCTCGAATCGATGATCCTCGGCGAGGAAGAGATCCTCGGTCAGATGCAGGACGCCTACCAGGCTGCCCGAGAGGCGGGAACGCTCGGCCCACTGCTCGATACGGCGGTAATGAAAGCTATCCACGTTGGACAGGACGCCCGAACGGAGACGGCGATCAGCGAGGGAGTACACTCGATCAGCAACGTAGCGATCAAACTTGCGGCCCGTGAAACAGATCTATCCGGTTCGACCGTGCTTCTGGTCGGCGCCGGATCCATGGGAACGGACGTGGGCCGAACGGTCGACGACACGGACGCGGAGCGGCTGATTGTCGCCAACCGGACGTACTCCCGCGCAAAAGAGCTCACTTCGGGACTGGAAACCGTGGCGACGGACGTAATCGAACTTGATGCGCTCCCGGCCGCCCTTGACGAGGCCGACGTCGTCGTAACGGCGACCTGCGCCGACGACTACGTCGTCGACTCCGAGCACACTGAGCCGGCCCAAGAAGGCGTGATCGTCGATATCGCCCAGCCCCGAGACGTTGCACCTGGTACCACGGCCAACACCGGCTGGGTGAGTCGGGACCTTGCCGACCTCAAAGCGGTGATCAACGAGACGCAACTGCGCCGTCGGCGGGCCGCCCAAGAGGTCGAAGCCATCGTCGACCGAGAGTGCGATCGCTTACACGAGCAGTTCAAGCAATGCCACGTCGAAGAAGTGATCAGTTCCATTCACTCCCACGCCGACCGCGTCAAATCAAAAAATCTCGAGACAGCACTCTCGAAACTGGATGCCAATGGCGGGCTGACCGAAGAGCAACGCTACATCGTCGAGTCGTTCGCCGATGCGATGGTTTCAGAGCTACTCGCCCCGCCGACCCGGAGCCTCAAGGAGGCCGCGGTCTACGACGAGTGGTCGACTATTCAGGCAGCAGTCCACCTATTTGACCCGTCAGCCGACGCCGGCACGACGCTGCTCGACGGGACCGTCCGTATGAAAGACGATCCCAACGGCCCACAGATGACCAGCGGACTCGAAAACGACTGACGTAAAGTACCGTAGAGTGAGATATCAGCGTATGAGTG